>JAYWAO010000384.1:0-30317 GCA_043782365.1 Deltaproteobacteria bacterium | reverse complement strand
TCGTCGGCGTTGTTGACGGAGCGGGTCATGCTCGCAAGCGCCAGCCGGTGCAGCTTCTCCTGGCAGACGACCCGCAAGGAGATCGGGTGATCGCGGCGGAACTGGGGCTCCAGGGCGACGATCTCGCCCTCGAAGACGGTCGCCAGGTTGGCGGCGAAGCCGAACTCCACCTTCACCGGGGCGCCAGGCTTGAACCTCTCGCCGTTGGTGAGCTCGAGCTTCTGGTCGTTGAAGGTGAGGACGCACTGGCCGAAGAGATCGACGTGGAGATCGACATCGACCTTGGTCAGCGCGGCATCCGTCGCCGGGTCGAGCCGGTGGCCATCGAGGCTGATCCTGCAGTCAGGGGTGGAACCCGCCGCGCTGGCGCTGGCCAAAGTCTACCCGCCGCCGAAAACGACCGGCACCACCAGGAGCTTGTCCCTCTTGACGAGGATCAGCGCGGTCGCGAGGGCCGGCATCCAGAGGCGCCTCGAGTCCATTCAACCTCCAAAAGGGGCGGTGCAGAAGACTGCGTCCACAGGTAAGGAGAGAGGGTGGCCGTGGATGTGACAAGCCGGGCGTTGCGGGAGGGTGCTACGCTGCGGCTCCAATGCGGGAGGGGCAAGTGGTGGAGCTTGAAGCGGCGGCCGAGCGTGCTTGGGCCGCGGGAGAGCTGCAGCTCGCCACCACCCTGCTGATCCGCGGCTATGGCCATCAGGTTTCCGGCTACCTGGTGGGCCTGCTCGGCGACGAGCAGGACGCAAGCGACGCCTTCGCCGAGTTCTGCGCCGACCTTTGGAAGACGCTCTCGTCGTTCCGGCACGAATGCACGTTCCAGGCTTGGTGCTTCATGGTGGCCCGCCACGCGGCGGCGCGCCTGGGTGAGAAGGCCGCGCTGGTGCGAAAGAGGACCAGGCCCTTGACGCCGGAGGACATCTCCAACCTCGGCGCCGAGGTGTTTCGCACCTCGACCGCGGGGCGCGAGCAGCGGCTCTCGGAGGCCGAGGAGCGACTCGCGCGCGCGAGAAAGACGCTCAGCGAGGACGAGCAGACGCTCTTGTTCCTGCGGCTCGACCGGGGGCTCTCCTGGCGTGACATCGCGCGCGTTCTCGCGGACGCGGCAGACGCCCCGCTGAGCGAGGCGGCGCTGCGCAAGCGATTCGAGAGGCTGAAGCAGAAGCTGCAGGCGCAGCTGTACCGGGACGCGCCGCCCACCACCTGAGCCGCCCGTGCGAGAGAAGACGCCACCAGAGCCGGAAGGCCCAGCGGCCCCCTCGGAGCCCGGGTGGCTGCGCGAGCTGGCCCGCATGCCCGAGCGCGCGCCGGAGTCGCTCCCTTCAGCCTCGTTCGCTCCCGGCGAGCAGGTCGGCCGCTTCGAGCTGCTGCGCGAGCTGGGCCGCGGCGGCTTCGGCATCGTCTTCGAGGCGCGCGACCTGCAGCTCGGCCGGCTGGTGGCGATCAAGTCGATGCGCGCCCATCGCCACGACGCACCAGAGGCGGACTGGGCAGCGCGCTTCAAGATCGAAGCGCAGGCGGTCGCGCGGCTCAACCATCCCAACATCGTCACCCTCTACGACCACGGGGTCCACCGGACCGTCCCCTTCCTGGTCCTCGAGTTGCTCGCCGGCGAGACGCTCCAGGAGAGGATCTCGCGCGGCCCCCTGCCGGCCTTGGCGGCGCTCGAGTTGGTGGTGCAGGTGGTGCGGGCGCTGGTGCACGCGCACCACCTGGGAATCGTCCACCGCGACCTGAAGCCCGCGAACGTGTTCCTCGGCCGCGACGGGGTGGTGAGCGTGCTCGACTTCGGGCTCGCGCAAGTGCGGGACGCGCTCGAGGCCCCGCCCGTGAAGCACGACGCCGCGCGCTTCAGCAGCTTGCCGGGCGCAGGAACCGTCTCCTTCATGTCTCCCGAGCAGTCGCGCGGGGAGGCCGAGGACGAGCGCACCGACATCTTCGCGATCGGGGTGATGCTCCGGGTCGCGCTCGGCGACGAGCTCTCGGTCGCCCTGCGCCCCTCGACCGAGCGGAGCGCCCTGCTCGAGGGTGGCAGGGAGGCGCAGGGCGCGCCTTCGCTTCCGCCGGCAGGTCGGCAAATCCCGAAGCCGCTGGCCGAGGTCATCCGCCGGGCCACGGCGCTGGCGCCCAGGGACCGCTTCAGCACCTCTGCCGAGCTGCTCGAGGCGCTGGTGGCGGCCCGCCTCGCGCTCGGGGACGGAGCGCAACGCGCGGGCTGGCCGCGGCGCCGGCACCTTCTGCTCCTGCTCGGTGCGGCCATCGCCCTCGGAGCGGTGGCGGCCGCGCTGGGTCCCGGGAGCGCTCGCCTCGCGACGCCTCCGGCGCTCTCGACCCCGCCGCAGGGGCTGCCCGCGGCCGCCACCTCCTCGGCTCCGCGGCGTGCGATCGCGATCCTCGGCTTCGAGAACCTGGCGGGTCGTCCCGAGGCCGCTTGGCTCTCGACGGCGCTGGGCGTGATGCTCAAGACCGAGCTCTCGGCGGGCGAGCAGCTCCGCGCCATCGAGGCCGGAAACCTCACGCGCGCCGCGAAGGCGCCGGTCGACGAGGCGAGCTCCGGCACGGGCGCGCTGGCCACCTTGGGAACCAGGCTCGCCGCCGACTATTTCGTCTCGGGCTCGTATCTGCTGGTGGCCGGCGACAGCGACCAGCCGGCGCGGATCCGCATCGACCTGCGCCTCCAGGGCGCGCAGTCCGGCGAGACCCTAGCCGTCATCGGCGAGCAGGCCGCCCTGGCCGAGCTCACCGGCCTTTCGACGCGCCTGGGAGCCGCCTTGCGCCAGCGGCTCGGCGTCGGCCCGCTCACTTCAATCCAGGAGAAGCAGGTGCGCGCCTCGCTGCCGTCGCAGATTGCCGTGGTGCGGCTCTACGCTGAGGGGCTGGCGAGGCTGCGCTCCTTCGACAACAGCGCGGCGCGCGAGCTGTTCCGCCAGGCGGTCGCCCTCGAGCCGGGCTTTCCCATGGCCCACCTGGCGCTGGCCGAGGTGCTCTGGACCCTCGGCGACGAGGCCCCGGCGCGCATCGAGGCCAAGCGAGCGCTCGCCCTCTCCGAAGAGCTCCCACCCGCGGAGCGCCTGCTGGTCGAGGGTCGCTACTGGGAGACGGCCGGAGAGGCGTACAAGGCCGTCGAGGTCTATGAACGGCTGTTCCGCGACTACCCCGACGACGCCGACCACGGCTTTCGGCTGCTGCGAGCGCAGTGGCGCGCCGGCAACCCGGCTGCGATGGCCAGCACGCTGGAGCGCCTGCATCGGCTCTCGCCGGCAGCGAACGAAGATCTGCGAATCTTCCAGGGCGAGGCTCGCCTCGCCACGGTCCAGGACGACCGGCGACATGCGCTCGCAGCTGCGCAGGCCCTGATCGCCAGGGGCAGGGCAGAGGGGGCGCAGGCGCTGGTCTACGAAGGGGTGCTCTTCGAGGGCGCCGAGCATCGGAACCGGGGCGCCTACGAATTGGCTCTGCGCTCGTTTCGCGAGGGGCTCGCGATCGGCCGGGCCATCGGCGACAACACCGCCGTCGTCGGCGCGCAGGTGAACATCGCGGTGGCGCTCGTCGATCAAGGGCGCCTCCGGGAGGCGCGCAAGAGCTACGCCGCGATCGATGCCGTCGCCGGCGAGGTGCGCGGCGCGCTGGCCGTCAGGCTGGTGGGGCTTGGGTCGGTGGCTCTGCGGCAAGGAAACCTGGCTGGGGCCAGGTCGAGATTTGCCGCCGGACTCGAGGCTGCCCGCAAGAGCGAGGGGCACAAATACGCGGTCGCCCAGGCAAGACAGCAGCTCGCCAACTGGGCCCACGCGGCGGGCGAGCTGGTCCTGGCCAACGAGCTGGCTGGGTCGGCGCTGCAGGCGTTTCGCGGGCTCGATTGGCCAGCGGAGGTGGCCTTCACGCTCTCCGCGCTCGGCGCGACGCTGGCAGCGCAAGGCGACCGCGCCGGTGCCCGCGCGCGCGTCGAGGAGGCGCTGGCGATCTGGCAGCGGCGGGACTCGCCGGTGGAGGTGGCCCGCAGTCGCTCGGCCCTGGCTTCGGTGGCGCTCGACGACGAGCGGGCCGCCGAGGCCGAGGCGCTGGCCCAGCAGGCGCTGGAGATGTTCGAGCGGGCGCCGCCCCTCGGCGATGAGCGCGCGCTGGCCCGCGCCGTCCTCGCGGAGGCGCTCTGGGCCCTTGGCAAGCAGGCGGAGGCGCAGCGGGTGGTCGGCCAGCTGGAAGCGAGCGAGGGCGCAACTTCAGGGCGCAGCGAGCGCCTCGAGGTCCGCCTGCGCGTCGCGCTCGCCCGCGCCTTGGTTCTCGACGACCCCTCCGCCGTCCAGGGGGCGCTCGCCCTGGCCTCGCGCGCCGGCCTCGCCGAGGTCGCTCTGCGCGCGCGGCTGCTCTCTGCCACCCTCGCCAAGGGTGCTGGCCGGCGCCGCCTTCTGCGGCAGGTCGCTGCCGATGCCGCCGCCCGCGGCTTCGCCACCATCGCGCGCAAGGCCCGGGCGGCGCTCGGAGAACGGGTCCAGTAGGTCGGTCTTGAAGAGCGCGAAGTCGGCCTCGCCGGTGAGCCGGGCGGCGGCCTGCAGCCTGCGCTCGACGGGAGCGAGGATGCGCTGCCCATCGCCGCCCTGGCGACGGGAGTCAAACCGTTCGGTGCTCTAGCTTCACTGGCCTGACCCTGACCTGTTCCCAGAGCAGCGGCAATGCAGCCTTGCGCGCCAGCAGGAGCGCCGGGCATGCCCGGCGCTCCGGCTTGGGAATGGCCAGCCGTCCATCGCCGCTGATGAAAATGAGGGGAGACTTCAGGTTTCGCCCCCCCCCCCAGTAGCGCGGAGGCGGGCTGCTGGCCGTTCACCAGAGTGGCCGAGTTTGAGGACAGGCCCTAGTCTAGAGCAGCACCCAAAACGGTAGACCTGCTGCGACGGCCTCGTCCGCCGTCCCCCGAGGTGGCCATCTTGCGACGTTAGACCTGCCCCGACGGCCACCGCAACTGCTGCACTTCGTTGACGCGCTCTGGCCTCACAAGTATCGTCGCGCGGCTCCCTTGGAGGGTTCCAGCCTCATGCGCACGCACCTGCTCGCTGCCTTCGCCACCGCAGCGCTCCTCGCCGGCTTTGGGGCCACCGCCGCCTTTGCGGATGACCCCGCTCCCGCGGCCGACGCCAAGCCGGCCAAGGCCAAGAAGGGCAAGGCCAAGGGCTCCGGCTCCGCTGCTGCTGCACCGGTCGCTGCCGCAGCGCCCACTGACGCTGGCGCCAAGCCTGCCAAGGCCAAGAAGGGAAAGAAGGGCAAGGCCACCGCCGCGCCCGCGCCCGCGCCGACCGCGCTGACGCCGCCCCCGCCGCCGCCGCCCACCACCGTCACCATCAAGGCGCCGCCGCTGGTCCCCACCCCCGCGCCGGTCGCGCCGCCGCCCGCTCCCGAGATCCTGGCGGGCCCGGTGGACGACGACGCGCCGACCATCGCCCACACCCCGATCACCAAGGCGCCCAAGGGCAAGCCGCTGGTGTTCACCGCCCGGATGCAGGACCCGAGCGGCGTCTTCCAGCCCGTCCTCTACCTGCGCAAGCGCGGCACGGGCGACTTCATCCCCATCAAGATGATCGGCTCGAAGGTCAGCCAGGGCGACTACGCGGTCGAGGCCGACGCGAAGCTCATCTCGGTCGATCTAGAGTATTACATCGAGTGCTACGACAACGCCGGCAACGGGCCCAGCCGCGCGGGCTCGCCCGACAACCCGCTGGTGATCAAGCTGGAGCTGCCGCCCCCGCCGCCCGTGGTGGTGGTGGCCAAGGGCGAGCCGCCGCCCGAGGCCAGGCCCGCGGGCGCGCCGCCGGCGATCAGCCACTCCACCGTCTCCAAGGCCGTCAAGGGCCAGCCGATCGAGATCGCCGCCAAGCTGGTGGGCGACACCGGCGTCTCCAACGCCAAGGTGTTCTTCCGCCACGTCGGCGAGAAGGAGTTCAGGGAGCTGCCGATGGGCAACATCGGCGGCAACGACTACACCGCCTCGATGCCGCCCATCGTGGTCACCGGCGACCTCGAGTATTACCTGGAGGCCTTCGACCGCCACGGCAACGGCCCCGGGCGCTCCGGTGGCCCGCAGGTGCCGTACACCATCACCGTGACGGACAAGGCGCCCGAGCCAGCGCCCGCGCCGGTGGTCATCAGGACCGGGCCTTCAGAGGAGAAGACCGCCGCCACGCCGCCCCCGGCCCCGGTGGCCGTGCGGCCGCGCCTCGTCAAGGCCCCGTTCAAGCCCAACCCGGGCCGCTGGGCAGCCTGGATCGCGATGGGCGGCTTCATCGGCTCGCTGACGTTCGCGGGCGGCGAGGCCTACTCGGCGTGGTCCACCGATCAGGTCTACCAGCACACCTTCAACGTCGACGGCCGCCTGCTCCCCAACCTGCACCAGAAGTCGCTCGACGACAGCAAGCGGGCCAAGATCTTCGGCATCGCCGCGGCGGGCTCGCTGGTGGTCGGCATCACCCTGCTGCTCATCTTCCCCGAGTTCCCCGAGACGCAGCTGGTGTCGGGGAGCGGCGGCGACCTCACCCTCGTCCGCTTCTAGGCAACCACCCATGCGCACTTCTCAGACCCGCACCTCGCCTCGCCGTCGCCCTCTCCCGGCCGCGCTGGCCATTGCGCTGGCGCTCGCCCTCGCAGGGGCCTACGGCGCCTGCAGCTACGACGAGCTCAAGCCGGCCATCACGGTGGTGATCCACAACATCCCGAGCACCGTCGACCACCTGACGGTGGTGCTGAGCGACTCGTCGAGCAGCTCGCTCACGCGCACTCCCTCGTTCGGCATCGGCAGCTTGAGCGACCTGGAGGTGGTCTTCCCGGCCATCACCAGCAACGGCGTGGTCACCATCGTGGTCACCGCGCTCGACCACGACCAGTCGCCTCTCGCCACCGCCACGCTGACGGGCAACTACCAGGGCCCCGGGCTCCTGCTGGAGGCCGCCTTGGTGGTGCAGACCGGCTTCGTCGGCGCGTTCGGCGCGCCCTGCGGGAACAACAGCTTCTGCGGCACCGGGCTCGCCTGCACGAAATACACGGGCACCGACATCGGCCTCTGCACGCGCGGCTGCGGCGGCGCCTCTCCCGCCTGCGACGCCATCCCCGCAGGCGCGTCGTGCCAGCCGTTCAAGGCCGCGGCGGGCCAGGGTGTCTGCCAGTGGGAGTGCGACAACGCCGACGGCGGCGCCAACCTGGCCTGCCCCACCGGTCTGACGTGCGGCGCCCAGATCAGCATCGGCGGCGCCACCAAGCGCTTCTGCCAAGGCGCACCCTAGAGGTCCGCAGCGAGCTCGCCGTACCGTCGTGGGCAAGGGGCTTCATCCATGGAGATCACCGAGGTCCGCGTCTTTCCGGTGCAGGAGGAGCGGCTCAAGGCGTACGTCACCATCACGCTCGACAGCTGCTTCGTGGTGCGGGACCTCAAGGTGATCAACGGCAACACCGGCCTCTTCGTGGCGATGCCGGCCAAGCGGCGCAAGGACGGCACCTTCAAGGACATCGCCCACCCGCTCAACTCCGAGACGCGCGACCGGATGGAGAAGACCATCCTCGCCGAGTACGAGAAGGAGATGGCCCGCGGCGCCACGGCGGCGGCTCCGGACGCTCCGCCGGGCCCACCGCAGGGTGGTCCTCCGGGGGCTGCCGCCTCCGGCTAGCCGAGGAGCTTCGGTCTTGAGCCTTCTGCTGCTACAAGGCGCGCCAGGGGCGGTTCACGACGTCGAGGAGGCAGGGTGAAGGGCAACGACTTCGTCATCTTCTCCGGGAACTCCAACAAGCCCCTCGCCCAGGAGGTCTGCGACTACCTGCAGCTCCCGCTCGGCAAGTGCGACGTCGGCCACTTCTCCGACGGCGAGATCCAGATCGAGATCGGCGAGAACGTGCGCGGCCGGGATGTCTTCCTGGTGCAGAGCACCTCGACGCCGGTCAACGACCACCTGATGGAGCTGCTCATCATGATGGACGCCGCCCGCCGCGCCTCGGCCGCGTCGATCACCGCGGTGATGCCCTACTTCGGGTACGCCCGGCAGGACCGGAAGGTGGCGCCCCGCGTGCCGATCACCGCGCGCCTGGTGGCCGACCTGATCACCTCGGCCGGCGCCGACCGGTTCGTCTCGATGGAGCTGCACGCGGGCCAGATCCAGGGCTTCTTCGACATGCCCTCGGACCACCTCTACGCCGCGCCGGTGCTGCTCGACCACATGCGCAAGCGGTTCCCCGACCCCGAAAATCTAGTGGTCATCTCGCCCGACGCGGGCGGCGTCGAGCGGGCCCGGGCCTACGCCAAGCGGCTCGGCTGCACGCTCGCCATCGTCGACAAGCGCCGCACCAAGGCCAACGTGGCCGAGGTGATGAACCTGATCGGCGACGTCAAGGGCAAGAACGCCCTCATCCTCGACGACATGGTCGACACCGCCGGGACGCTCACCCAGGGCGCCCAGGCGGTGATGGAGGCGGGCGCGCTCAAGGTGGTCGCCTACGCGGTCCACCCGATCCTCTCCGGGCCGGCGATCAGCCGCATCGAGGAGTCGGTGCTCGAGGAGCTGGTGGTGACCAACACGGTGATCCTCTCGGACCGCGCCAAGGCCTGCAAGAAGATCAACCAGCTCTCGGTCTCCCGGGTCTTCGGCGAGGCGATCCGGCGCATCTACCACGCAGACTCGCTGAGCAGCCTCTTCGTCTGACACCGTGATGCCCGGACCGCAGCCCATCCCGCAGCTGACCCCGCAGCTCCCTGAAGAGCTGCGGGCGGTCACCCGGCTGGCCGCGCTCTCCGGTGACATGGTCACGGTGATCACCGACGACCAGACCACCGTCTTCATGTCCGACGCGAGCGCGCGCTTCCTCGGCCTCGACGCGCAGGCCGAGGTCGGCAAGAAGTCGACGCTGCCCCCGCTCCACCCCGACGACCTGCCCCGGCTGCTGGCCACGCGCGAGCGCCGGCTGCGCTCGGGCGAGTCCCTCGAGGTGCGGGTCCGGCGCGCCGACGGAGCCTGGCGCTGGCTGGAGCTGCGCTCGTTCCCGATGGCCGCGAACGGGCTCCGCCACATCATCACCCTCTTGCGCGACATCCAGGCCCGCAAGGACGTCGAGGAGTCGATCCAGCGCACCAACCAAGCGCTGGAGAGCAATTCCGATGCCTCGGGCGACGGCGTGTTGGTGGTGGATCCAGAGGGCCGCATCGTCAGCTGGAACCGCCGGCTGCCCGACCTGCTCGAGATCCCCGAGGCGGTGCTCCAACTGGGCGCCGTCGCCGAGGCCTCTCAGGCTCTCTACGACAACCTGGTCGACCCAGACGCCTATCTGCGGGCCGCCGCCGCGCCGGCCGTCGAGGCGACCCAGACGCTGCGCCTGGAGCTCCGCTCGGGGCGCGTCCTGGAGCGGACCCGGATCCTCCCCGGCCTGCGACCGGGCCTGCCGCGCCCCGACGCGGTGCTGCTCTATCGCGACGTGACCACGCAGGTGCGCAGCGAGCGCGAGCTGCAGGGCTCGTTCGAGGCGCTCCGCCGCTCCCGCGAGAGCTTCCGGGCGCTCATCGAGGAGGCGCCCGACCTCATCCTGGTGCACCGCGCGGGGCTGATCGTCTACGGCAACGCGGTCGCCCGCGAGCTCACCGGCGTGAAGACGGTCGCGGAGCTGGTCGGCAGGCCGCTCGCCTCGCTCGCGCACCCCGACGACCGCGCGGAGCTCGAGCGCCGCGTCTCCGAGCCCGAGCCGCCCGGGCGGCGGGGCGCGCCGCTGCCCATCCGGATGACCTCGCCCGAAGGCGCCGAGCGGGTCCACGAGATGGTCTCGCTGCCCACCTCGTTCGAGGGCGAGCCGGCGATCCTCACCTTCGGCCGCGACCTCACCGAGCGCCACGAGCTGCAGCTGAGGCTCCAGCTGGCCGACCGGATGGTCTCGGTGGGCACGCTCGCCGCCGGCGTCGCCCACGAGCTCAACAACCCGCTCGCCTACGTGATGGCGAACCTCCAGTTCCTCGGAGACGAGCTGCGCGCGTTCGGCCCGGTGGTGGAGCAGACCCCGCTCGGGCCGCGGCTGCGCCACGCCGAGGAGTCGCTCCGGGAGGCGTACGAGGGCGCGTCCCGGCTGCGGGTGATCGTCCGCGACCTGTCCACCTTCTCCCGCGGAGAGGGCGACAACCGCGGCCCCATCGACCTGCGGCCGGTGGTCGAATCGTCGCTCAACATGGCGCAGCACCAGATCCGCCACCGGGCCACGGTGGTGCGCGACCTGCAGCCCGTGCCCAAGGTGCTCGGCAGCGCCGCCCGGCTCGGGCAGGTGGCGCTCAACCTCCTGGTGAACGCCGCCCAGGCGATCCCGGAGGGCAACGCCGCGGAGAACCAGATCTCCATCCGCACGCGGCTCGAAGGCGGGCTGGTCTGCTTCGAGGTGAAGGACTCGGGCGCCGGGATCCCGCCGCAGCTGCTCGGGCGCATCTTCGACCCGTTCTTCACCACCAAGGCGCCGGGCATCGGCACCGGGCTCGGGCTGTCGATCTGCCACAGCATCATCACCTCGATGGGGGGCAGCATCGAGGTGGAGTCGGCCCCCGGACAGGGCACCACCTTCCGGGTGCTGCTGCCGCCCACCGCCGACGTGCCCGCGGCGGCGCCCAAGCCGGCGGCGCCCAAGGCGGCGGCGCGGGGCAGGCTGCTGGTGATCGACGACGAGCCGCTGGTGGGGCTCGCGCTCAAGCGGGCGCTGCAGCGCGAGCACGACGTCACGGTGCTGCAGAGCGGGCGGGTGGCGCTCGAGAGGCTGCGGGCCGGCGAGCAGTACGACGCGCTGGTGAGCGATCTCCTGATGCCCGACTGCACCGGAATGGAGCTCTACGAGGAGCTCTGCACCCTCAGCCCGAGGCTCGCGGAGAGGACCCTCTTCCTCACCGGCGGCGCCTTCACCGAGGGGGCCCGCGAGTTCCTCGAGCGGCCCGCGATCCGCTCGATGGAGAAGCCGTTCGACGTCGATCTGCTGCGCGCCGCGGTCCGCGAGCTGGTCGACGGCAAGTAACCTGTTCGGTGCTCTAGTACAGGATGCGGGTCTTGATGCTGGCCTGCAGCTTGGAGATGTCGTCCTTGACGTCGTCCGAGACGTCCTGGTCGAGGTCGATCACCACGTAGCCCACGCTCGCGTCGGTGGCCAGGACCTGCGCCCGGATGTTGGCGTTGCGGTCGGAGACGATCCGGTTGATGTCGCGCAGCACGCCCGGGACGTTGCGGTGCATGTTGAGGATGCGGTGCGCGCCGGGCGCCGGCGGGACCTCCACCTGAGGGAAGTTCACCGCGCTGGTCGTCGCGCCCGACTTGACGAACTTGATCAGGCTGGTGGCCACCTCGCGCCCGATGGCCGCCTGCGCCTCCGCCGTAGACCCGCCGATGTGCGGCGTGAGGATGGTGTTGGGCAGTCCGCCGAGGCCGCTGGCGAAGCCGTCGGCGTCGCCCTCGGGCTCCTCGGGAAAGACGTCGATCGCCGCGCCCGCGAGGTGCCCGCTCACGAGCGCCTCCGCCAGCGCCGGGATCACCACTACCGAGCCGCGGGCGTTGTTGAGCAGGCAGGCGCCCTTCTTCATCTGCGCGAGCTGCGCGCCGCCGATCAGGTCCTTGGTCTGCGGGGTGGCGGGCACGTGCAGCGTGACGAAGTCGCTCTCGCGCAGCACCTCGGAGAGCGAGGCGGCCGCGCGGTTGTTGCCGAGCGGGAGCTTGCTGCCGATGTCATGGAAGACCACCCGCATGCCGATCGCCTCGGCCAGGACGCCCACCTGTGAGCCGATGTGGCCGTAGCCGATGATGCCGAGCGTCTTGCCGCGCACCTCGGTGGCCCCGTTGACGGCCTTGCGCCACTTGCCCAGGTGCACCTCGCCCGAGCGGTCGAACAGCCGCCGGGCCAGCAGGATCACCTCGCCGATCACCAGCTCCGCCACGCTGCGGGTGTTGGAGAACGGCGCGTTGAAGACCGGCGCGCCGGCGAGCTCGGCGGCGCCGAGGTCCACCTGGTTCGTCCCGATGCAAAAGCAGCCGATCGAGAGGAGCCGCCGGGCGCCCTCGAGCGCCTTGGCGGTCACCTGGGTCTTGGAGCGGATCCCCAGGAGGTGGACGTCCGCGAGCCGCTCGGCGAGCTCCGCCTCCTTGAGCGCCTTGGTCACCACCTCTACGCTGAACCCCTCTGCCCTCATCATCTCCTGCGCCGAGGCGTGGATGTTCTCGAGCAGCAGGACCTTGATCTTCTCGGCGGGGGGGGACGTTGCCATGGCGCCTACGACTACGCAGGAGCGCCGCGCCGCGCAACAGCGAATCGCCGGGCGGTTTCGCCGCAGAAGCCCAACGACGACGCAGCCGGTCAGATGGGCCCGCCCGTTCGGCCAGGGTCATGGTAGGATACCCCGCTATTCATGCCGTCGCCCGACCAACCGAAGCCACTCGCGCAGCCCCAGCCAGCCCCTGGCGAGCCGCGCCGCCCCATCCAGACGCGCAGCGATCTGCCCGCTGTCGGCAACACCGCGCCGGCGCCGGCCCAGGTGCCGACCCAGCGCCAGCACGGCAACCAGGCCCACGGCAGCGCCTTGCTCGCCCTCTCGGTCAGCGCGCTCGGCGTGGTCTTCGGGGACATCGGGACCAGCCCGCTCTACGCGCTCAAGGAGTGCTTCAACGGCCACCACGGCGTCGAGCCCACCCGCGACAACGTGCTGGGCGTGCTCTCGCTGGTCTTCTGGTCGATGACCTTCGTGGTCACCTGCAAGTACCTCGCGTTCGTCATGCGGGCCGACAACCGGGGCGAAGGCGGCATCCTCGCGCTGCAGGCGCTGGTCTCGCGGCAGGACACGTCCAAGAAGAGCCGCCGCGCGCTGCTGATGCTGGGCCTCTTCGGCGCCGCCCTCCTCTACGGCGACGGCGTCATCACCCCGGCCATCTCGGTGCTCTCGGCGGTGGAGGGCGTCACCGTGGCTGCGCCCGTGCTCACGCGCCTGGTGGTCCCGGTCACCGTGCTGATCCTCTTTGGTCTCTTCTTCATCCAGCGGCGCGGGACCGCGCTGGTGGGGTCCATCTTCGGGCCGGTGATGGTGGTCTGGTTCCTCTGCATCGGCCTGCTCGGCATCCGCGGGCTGATGCACGACCCCTCGGTGCTGCGGGCGCTCAGCCCTACCTATGGCCTGCACTTCTTCGCCGCCAACGGCCTGCGGGGCTTCCTGGTGCTGGGCGCGGTGGTGCTCTGCATCACCGGCGGCGAGGCGCTCTACGCCGACATGGGCCACTTCGGCAAGAAGCCCATCCAGGTGGCCTGGCTGACCATGGCGATGCCGCCCTTGGTGCTCAACTACTTCGGGCAGGGCGCGGTGCTGCTCACCAACCCGGCCGCGCGCGTAAACCCGTTCTTCCTGCTCTCCCCTGACTGGGCGCTCTACCCGATGGTGGCCATCTCCACGCTCGCCACCATCGTCGCCTCGCAGGCGCTGATCTCGGGCGCGTTCTCGCTCACCAACCAGGCGGTGCAGCTGGGGTACTCGCCGCGCGTCACCGTCCTGCACACCTCCAGCACCGAGATCGGCCAGATCTACGTGCCCGAGGTGAACTGGGCGCTCGGCGGCGCCTGCATCGCCCTGGTGCTCGGCTTCAAGAGCTCCTCCAACCTGGCAGCGGCGTACGGCATCGCGGTGACGGGCACCATGACCATCACCACCCTGCTCTTCCACCGGGTGATGCGCGACCTCTGGAAGTGGCCGCGCTGGAAGGTCTACCCGCTGACGACCGTGTTCCTCATCACCGACCTCTCCTTCTTCAGCTCCAACCTCATCAAGGTAGAGGAGGGCGGCTGGTTCCCGCTGGCGGTGGGCTTGGGCGTCTTCACCGTCCTCTCCACCTGGAAGCGCGGCCGCGAGGCGCTGGGGCAGGTGCTGCGCGACGCGGGCCTGCCGCTCGACCTCTTCCTCGCCGACGTCGAGCGCCGCCGGCCGGTGCGGGTGGCCGGGACGGCGGTCTTCATGACCTCGAACCTCGGCACCGCGCCCCCGGTGCTGCTGCACCACCTCAAGCACAACAAGGTGCTGCACGAGCGAGTGGTGTTCATGTCGATCCTCAACGAGGAGATCCCGTCGGTCGACGAGAGCGAGCGCCTGGTGGTCCGCGACCTCGGCAACGGCTTCTTGCAGGTGGTCGTCCACTACGGGTTCATGGAGCAGCCCGACGTGATGGGCGTGATCGGCTCGCTCGCGAACCTGGTGGGCGACGGCCCGTGGCGGCAGGTGAAGCCGATGGAGACCACGTTCTACCTGGGCCGCGAGACGCTGCTGGCGAGCGGAAACTCGACGCTGTCCCACTGGCGCAAGCGGCTGTTCATCCTGATGTCGCGCAACTCGGTGACGGCGAGCACGTTCTTCGGGCTGCCGCCGGGCCGGGTGGTGGAGCTGGGAGCGCAGATCGAGCTGTAGCGGCTGCGCGCCCGCGCTGCACCGGGTGGTTGTTTCCCAACAGTTCGAAAAGTGGTGCGGAACGATCCGCGGACGTCCGCTTGCGCTCGCACCGGTGCCCCGCGCCGACCTGGCAGAGGGCACCGCGGGTTGGTGCGCTGCGTGCACAGGTGGCCTGTGGAGCGCGCGGTCCTGCCTTGGAACGCGCGGCGGAGGTGGGCCTCGTCCCGCCTCCGCGCCTCACCTGTCCGCTGGAAGAACGACTTAGGAGCACCCATGTTTTCCCCCGCCCGCAGCACCTCGAGGTTCGTCGCCGCCGCCTTCACCGCTCTGCTCGCCGCCGCCTGCGGAGGCTCGACCTCCGAGCCCGGCGCCGGCCCCCTCGCCGTCATCACCGTCTCGCCCGCCAACGGCTCGGTCGCGGCCCGCGGCACCCAGCGCTTCACTGCTGCCGGCGCCGATGCAGCAGGCAAGAGCGTCGCGCTCACCGCGCCCTCGTGGGAGGTGACGGCCGGCGGCGGAGCGATCGACGAAGGCGGCCTCTTCACCGCCGGCGCGGTGACCGGCGTGTTCACCGGGACCATCTCCGCGACCAGCGGCGGGGTCACCGGCCACGCGACCTTGACGGTGAGTCCCGGCACCCTGAAGGCGATCATCATCACGCCGGGGCTCGCCAGCCTCGCCATCGGCGCCAGCCAGCAGTTCTTCGCCGCGGGACAGGACGCCGACGGGAACCTCTTCCCCATCGCCCCGACCTGGACCCTCAAGGGCGGCGGCGGGACGCTCACCGCTGGCGGCCTGTTCACCGCGGGCAACGTCGCCGGCAGCTTCGCGGCCACCATCAGCGCGAGCAGCAACGCCGTCACGGGCACCGCCTCGGTCGGCGTCGCGCCCGGTCCGCTCGCCGCCATCGCCGTGACCCCGGCCACCGCGAGCCTCGCTGCCGGGGCCACCCAGCAGTACCTCGCCGCCGCGAGCGACGCCTTCGGCAACGCCGTCGCCATCACCCCCGTCTGGTCGATCGCCGCTGGCGGCGGCGCCACCAGCAGCACCGGCCTCGTCACCGCGGGGCAGAGCGCGGGCGTCTTCGCCAACACCGTGAAGGCAGCGAGCGGCGCCATCTCGGGCACCGCCAGCTTGACGGTGGTCGCTGGCGCGCTCTCCTCCATCTCGCTGGTCCCGGGCGAGGGGCGCGTCACCATCGGCGGCGACCTGCTCTTCACGGCCACCGGCAAGGACGCGAATGACAACACCATCCCCTTGACGCCCACCTGGTCGGTCACCGCGGGCGGCGGGACCATCAGCAGCACCGGCCACTTCACCGGCGGCGCGGTCGCGGGCGTCTTCGCCGGCACCGTGCGGGCCCAGAGCGGCAGCGTCTCGGCTACCGCGACGGTCACCGTGCTCGCGGGCGCGCTCACCACATTGAGCATCTCCCCCGCGGCGCCGAGCCTCGCCATCGGCGAAGCCCGGCAGTTCACCGCCTCGGGCAAGGACTCGAGCGGCAACACCATCCCGGTGGCGGCCGTCTGGACGGCGCTGGCGGGCGGCACCATCAGCAGCGACGGCGTCTTCGTCGCCGGCACCGCAGCGGGCCAGTTCACCAACGCCATCAAGGCGACCAGCGGCGGCTTCGACGCCTTCGCCTCCGTGACGGTCGGCGCGGGCTCCCTCTCCCAGATAACGCTGACGCCCAACACCGTCCCGCTGGCGATCGGCGGCACGCAGCAGTTCCTCGCCAGCGGCAAGGACTCGCGCGGCAACCCGGTCTCCATCTCGCCCGTCTGGTCGGTGGTGGCTGGCGGCGGCAGCATCAGCGCGACCGGCCTCTTCACCGCGGGCGCCGCGGCGGGCACCTTCACCAACACGGTCGCGGCGAGCGCCAGCGGCGTCACCGGCCGGGCCACCGTCACCGTCTCCGCGGGGACCTTGGCGACCATCACCCTGACGCCCGCCTCGGCGACGCTGGCCACCTCGACCAGCAAGCGCTTCGAGGCGCTCAGCCTCGACAGCCACGGCAACGCGGTCGCGGCCACCGTGGTCTGGAGCGCCGGCGCGGGCGGCGTCATCGACAGCGCAGGCACCTTCACCTCGGGCACGGTCGCGGGGACGTTCACCGGCACCGTCCGCGCGCAGTCCGGCGCGGTCTTCGCCGTCGCCACGGTGGTGGTCACCCCGGGCGCGCTGGCGAGCATCACCCTCGCCAACAACCCCTCGACGATGGCGCAGCTGAGCACGGTGCAGTTCACCGCCACCGGCGCCGACACCAACGGCAACGCGGTCTCGCTGACGCCTCTCTGGGCGGTGGTCGCGGGCGGCGGCACCATCGACCAGAAGGGCCTCTTCTCCTCGGGCACCGCGGCCGGGACCTTCACCAACACGGTCGAGGCGAAGAGCGGCCTCGTCACCGCCCACGCCACCGTCATCGTCACCCCGGGCCCCTTGGCAGTGCTCACCGTCTCGCCGGGCACCGCCAATGTGGCGATGGGCGGCACGCAGCTCTTCACCGCCACGGGCACCGACGCCGCGCTCAACCAGGTTGCGGTCTCGCCGGTGTGGACGGTGGAGGCCGGCGGCGGGGCCATCGGCGGCGCCTCGGGCTCGTTCCTCGCGGGCACCGTGGCCGGAACGTTCAACAACACCATCAAGGCGATGAGCGGCAGCGTCTCGGGCACCGCCTCGGTGACCATCGCCCCCGGTCCGCTCTTCGGGCTCGTCATCTCCGGTAACCAGCCCGGCGTGCTGGCCAACGCCACCCGGCAGCTGACCGCGAAGGGCGTCGACAGCAAGGGCAACACCGTCCCGGCGACGGTCGCCTGGTCGGTGGTCGCGGGCGGCGGCGCCATCGATGGCGTCACGGGCCTCTTCACCGCGGGCGCCACCGCGGGCACCTTCACCAACACGGTCCTCGCCACCAGCGGCCAGATCACCGCCTACGCCACCATGACGGTCACCGGCGCGGCGCAGTCGAACGCGCCCCCGCTCGGCTCGCTCTCCACCTTCGCGGTGCTGGCGGGCACCTCGATCCTCAACAACGTCGCGGGCACCCACGTCACCGGCAACGTCGGGCTGACGCCGGGCACGGCGGTGGTCGGGATCACCGGCGCCGACATCACGGGCACGCTCTACGTGAACTCGGCGGAGGCGACCACGGCCCAGACCGACCTCACCTCGGCGTACAACGCCGCGCAGAACCCCACGCTCTGCACCACGGGCCACGACCTCTCCGGCGCGAACCTCAACGCCAACGTCATCGTGCCCGGCGTCTGGTGTTACACTTCTGCGGCCGGGCTCTCCGGGACGATGACGCTCGACGGCGGCGGCGACGCCAACGCGGTGTTCCTCTTCCAGATCGGCAGCGCGCTCACCACCAGCCCTGACGCGCTCTACGTGCTGCAGAACGGCGCGCAGGCGAAGAACATCTACTGGCAGGTGTCGTCCTCGGCGACGCTCGGGGTGAACTCGAAGTTCCCCGGGACCATCCTCGCGCACACCAGCATCACCCTCGACGGCGGCGCGGCGCTGACCGGCCGGGCGCTGGCCTCGACGGGCACGGTGACGCTCAACAACAACGCGGTGGTGTTGCCGTAGGCGCAGCGCCTCAGCGGGCCTGACGGGCGGAGGGCTTCGGTAACGAGAGTTATCGAAGCCCTCTCTCGCTTCGGGAGGCGGCACGCCGCGTGCATCACCGGGCAGCACGTTCCGCCCTGCCCCGCGAGGCCTGGCGTCCCTCGAAGGAGTCCACCGTGCGCGTCCCCCAGGTCACCGCCGCAGCCGCCCTCGCCGCCCTCTTCCTCGCCGCGCCTGCAGCCCTCGCTCAGAACAGCCCACCCGAGACGCACCAAGGCCTCTTCCTGCGCCTGCAGGGTGGCCTCGGCTACCTCCGCGCCGACGCCGACTACCTCGGCGGCAACTCCAGCGCCTACGGCGGCTCCGGCGTGCTCGGGCTCGCGGTGGGCGGCGCCGTCGCCGAGAACGTGATCGTCTACGGAGAGCTCTGGGGCATGGCCGCGGCCAACCCCACCGTGCAGTTCCTCTCCGCCACCCACGTGCTGCAGGACGCGTCGCTCAACTACGGCGGCCTCGGCCTCGGGCTGGGGACGTTTCTCATGCCCGCCAACGTCTTCCTCGGCGTCTCGCTCAGCCTCACCCGCCTCGGCGTCACCGATGCCGACGGGACGAGGACCAACAGCGACGTCGGCCTCGCGGTCTCGGCCACGCTCGGCCGGCAGTGGTGGATCTCGCACCACGCGGGCCTCGGCCTCTCGGTGACGGTGGTGGGCGGCGGAAATCGCGACAACAACAACGACGCCAACTCGGCCACCTACAAGACCTTCGCGGGGTTCGGGGCGATCGCGCTGACGTTCGGGTAGCAGAAGGGCAGGACGTGACTGGCCACGCCGATCCCCTGCCGCTGCGTTGCTCGTGTTCATCGGGCCATCCTCGGCGCCGAGCTGGTCGATCGCTGGATCGACTGAACGGGCTGGGTGCCGACCTTCCTGGTGATCCTCACGCCCTCGGCCACCAGCTCGATGCCCAGGTTCGCTCTTCGGATCGATCATCGATCCTTGCAGTCGTCGTCCGCCTCGCAAGGCTGCACCGACCGCAGCTCGACCGCCGCCCGCGCAGCGCCCGCTCGACCTCCGGTGCAGACCCGGCCCGGCGGAGCTCAGGTCGGCCCGAGCTCCGCCTCGCTGACGACGCGCGTGTACTCGGCGCCGAAGTAGAAGATGAGCGCCGAGTAGTAGACCCACAAGAGCAGCACCGCGAGCGAGCCGGCGGCTCCGAAGGACGAGGTCGTCGCGGCGTTGCCGAGGTAGGCGCCGATGCCCGCGCGTCCGAGGAGGAAGAAGGCGGTGGTGAGGAGCGCGCCGCGCCCGGCGATGCGCCACGACGGCCCGACCGTAGGGAGGACCTTGAAGATGATGGTGAAGAGGATCGCCACCACCACCACCGACAAGAGGCCGGAGCCGGCTTGCACGACCAGCGTGGCGCCGAGCCCGAACCACCCCGCGAACGCGGCGGAGAGCGCTGCGAGCGTCGCGTTGACCAGCAGCGACACCAGCAGGAGAAAGCCGATCGAGAGCACCAAGCCGAAGGAGAGCAGCCGCGCGCGCAAGAGG
The DNA here is from genome assembly GCA_043782365.1 of Deltaproteobacteria bacterium. GTDB lineage: Bacteria > Myxococcota > Myxococcia > Myxococcales > 40CM-4-68-19 > CAIWCD01. Next base: position 10,808 of record JAYWAO010000384.1, on the reverse strand, counting down.
CCGCGGATGCCGGAGATGCGGCCCTTCGGCGCGCGCCAGATCACGTCCAGGCTGTCCTTCAGCTCGGCGAACGCGGTGGTCGCGCCGACCAGCAAGCCGAGCCCGGCCACCACCGCCGCGAGGCCGCGGTTCTTCTCATCGCGCGCGGCGAGGAGCAGGCGCTCGATGAGGCCGGCGCCCTCCTCGCCGAACAGTCTGCGCGCCTCGCCCAGCAGGGCCTGGAGCACGGCGTCCCGCTCGAAGACGAAGCTGGCGATCGCCACGGCGATGACGAGGATCGGGGCGATCGAGAAGGTCGTGTAATAGGAGAGCGCAGCGGCCCGGCTCGAGCAGTTGTCGTCGAGCCAAGCCGCTGCGGTGGCCCGCAGGTCGCGCACGAAGCCGAAGCGGTTCGAGCTCATGGTGTCCGCCTCGGGGCCGTGGCGCCGCTCACTTCAAGGCTTTGATCACCGCGCTCTTCACGTCCTTGACCGCGTCGATCATCTCGCCCATGTCTCGTCTCCTCGGTTGGTCCGTCGAAAGCCCGCGCGCTGCCAAGAGGCAACCGCCGTGCCACCTGCGCCTTTCTGCGCGAGTGGATGCTGGGCGGCGTGACCCGCGAGTTGCTCCAGCCCAAAGGCCGCTGCTCGCAGCTGTCGCGTTGACCTGGCCGCGCCCTGGAGCGAACGCGTTGCGGGGCGGCCCCTCCGAGCGGCCAGCGAACGCTCTCGAACGGCGGACCGCTGCGTTCTGCGGCTGCGCAGGCGCTGCTGTAGCGCCCGCGGCGCGCCGGCGCGGGACTTGCTGAGAGAGGGAACTTCACCTTCAAAGGAGCACCCGATGACCGACCTGAAGAAGAAGGCCTCCGAGACCGTCGAGCACGCCATGCACGCAGCCACCGAGCTGGCCGGCAAGGCCGGGCACACCGTGGCCGAAGCGGCGCACAAGGGCGAGCACGCCCTCTGCGCTGCAGGCTGCACGATGAAGCACGCCGCCCACGACGCGGCGGCGAAGGTGGAGAAGGAGGGCGCCAAGGTGGCCGACAAGGTCAAAGAGGCCGCCCACTCCCTCTCCGCCAAGACCCTTGAGGCTGCCCACAAGCCGTCCTAGAAGGCGCTCATGCTGAGACTGGCCTTCCGCCAGCACGGCGCTGCTTGCGCAGCGCCGACCCCTTGTGCACGGCGACGTGGTCGGTCTTGTCGCTCTCGATGAGGTACTGCGGCTCGTCCTCCGAAGCCCGCACCGTGTACCCCTTGAGCCTGGTGGGCGCGGTGAGCTTCTTCTTGATGACCCCTCTCACGCGTCCCGCCTCCGAGTTCCAGCTCACGTGGTCGCCGACGTGGAACCCAGGTTTCGAGGGGAGGGGCATGGAGGTGGCTCGTTTCCGCCGGGGCTCGGCCTTTGACGTGGAGGGCGGCCGCGCAGGATACGAGACGCCGCCGCGGGAGTCGATCAGGGCAAACGGGGTCAGCGCAGCCGGCTCGCCCTTCTTCAGGGTGAAGAGATGCACGACGCGAACACCGCACGCGAGCAGGTGGTCGGTCACGATGCGCCGGTGACAGCGCCACCAGACGGCCTCGGCGCACATGATCGCGCACACCTCGCGCGAGGCCATCTCCAAGAGCCTCAGCAGCCCCTCGCGGAAGGGGGCGGTCTCTGCGTAGTCAGCGTAGTTGTGAAACGGCCGTCGCGCCCAGCCGGCGTTGACGCTGTCTTCCACGCTCCTGCTCTTGGCGCGGAGTCCGCCGAGCGCAGCGAGGTGGACATAGGCGATCCCTGCGCTCTGCAGCGTCGCTGGCAACGCGTCGAGGTTGAACTGGGGATTCGTCCGCGACCGCGGAATGCTTCGGATGTCGACGAGGCGAACAACCCCGGATGCGCGGAGGATGTCGATCAGCTCACTCGCTGGACGCGTAGAGTGTCCGATCGTGTAGAGGGTGCGACGGGCAGCCCGTCTCGCGAGCCCGGGGAGCGAGGGTCGGGCGCTCATCGATCGTACAGCTCCGTTCGCACCGCCTTGTCGGGGAGACCGTGCTTGCGCAACATGCCCTCGACCTCCTCCACCATGGGCGACAGCCCGCAGATCAGGACGCGCTCTGGCTCGAGCTCGCGGACGAACTCGAGCAGGTGCCGTTGGACGTGGCCGACCAGCCCATCCCAAGCCGGGCTCGGACGCGAGAGCGTGACGCCGACGCGGATGCGCGGGCGGCTGCGCTCCCAGCCCTGCAGCTCGTCCCGCCAGAGGACGTCTTCGGGAGTCCGGCAGCCGAACAGCAGCGCCAGGCGCGCCCCCTGTGGCGCCTGCACCTCCTGTTGGATCAGCGCGCGAAAAGGAGCCAGGCCCGAGCCCGTCGCGACCATCAGCGTGCGCGCCTCCCCTTCGTCGGCCGGCAGGCACAACCAGCCTCCGTTCGGCCCTCCGGCGACCACCTCGGCTCCGATCGGCAGGTCGTGGAGCGCCCTCGACGTCGGCCCTCCCTCGACCTTCGTGACCGCGAGCTCGAAGGCCCCGCGCCCCCAGAAGCCAGGGGCAGACGCCACTGAGTAGGGCCGCCGCATCGCGAGCCCCGTGGCGGTCGGGACCGTGAGCTGCACGAACTGGCCCGCGCGGTACTCGAGCGGGTCACCGACAGGCTCGAAGACCAGGCTCCGCACGGCGGGCGAGAGCATTCGCGCGGCCATGAGCCGGACCCTGCGTGTTTGCGTGCCGATCATGAGTCTCTTCCGAATGCGCGGTGGGTGACGAGCGGTCACTTCCTGGGCTGCCTCTTGGCGAGCTCCTCCATCGCCGCCGCCAGCTTCACGTCCAGCGCAGTGATGCCGCCGGCGTCGTGGGTCGAGAGGTCGATGCGGACTGCGTTCCAGCTGTTGAACCACTCGGGCGAATGGTCCATGCGCTCAGCGACCAGCGCCGCGCTCGCCATGAAGCCAAAGGCCGCGACGAAGTCGAGGAACAGGTACTCGCGGTGGAGCTTGGCGCGCTCGAGCTTCCAGCCGGGCAGGTTCGCGAGCTCCTGGGCCAGTTCGGATTCGCTCAGCTTCACGGGCTTGTTGGTCACGGCGGTCTCTCTGTGGGGAGCAGCTCGAGCGCTGCATGGCAAGACCAAGCAAGGCCCGCGCCCGCGCGGCGTCACGTCGACGAATACCACCGGGTCAGGGTCGTCCTTCGCCCCGATGCTGTGCTCCGCGGGGCGTCTTCATCGGTATTTCCGTCTTTCCCCGAATTAGTAGGTGTGTGCAGCACTCCGCGCCGCCGCTCAGAGCGCCTTCTTCAGATTCTCGGTGACCTGCTGCTCGATTTTCCCCTTGATCATGCTCAGCATGAAGGGGAGGGCGATCACGACTCGCACCTCGCTGTCGCTGACGCGGACCTCACCTGTGGTTCCCTTCGCCGCGCCGCTCCCGGCAGCGAAGTGGATCGCGTCGCCTTTCCAGCTCCAGGCGAGGCCGAACTTCTCGCGCATGGTGGAAGCGATCTGCTCTGCGCGCTTCCTGGCTTCGTCCTTGGGAAGCGTGTGCGCCCGCGCGATGTCGATGGTGGCCATGGGTCGCCTTGCGTTAGTTAGTAAATGGCCGAAGTCGGCTTTGCCGAACGAACTGCACGCTCCGTGCCCGCTGCAGAGGCCGAGCGCTGAGGGGCATCGTGCGACGGAGAAGGCTGCAGCCAGGCCAGGGCCCGTCTGCCGGAATCGGTCGCCGGGAGGAGACAGCAACTCGAGCGCATTGCGAACGCTCGCGGTCGCCCCGCAGGGGAGTGCTGCACACGGGCGGCACGGCGGGCCACTCCGAGCGGGCGCGAGCGGCACGGCGGTTGCGTTGTGTCCCCTGCAAAGGGAGGCACCACATGGCGGACCGGACAGGGTTGCAGGCGAAGGTGGAGCAGCGGCAGAAGGAGCTCGAGCAGGCATTGGCCGCGGAAGGGAGCCAGGACCAGGCGGACGGCCGGAGCAACGGCCTGAAGGCCGAGCTCCGCGTCGCCTCGGATGCGCTGCAAGGAGGATGGGATCAGGTCTCGGAGGTGGCTGCGGAGGAGCTGAGCCGCTGGCTGGAGTCGACCAAGGTGATGGTCCTGGCGGCGAAGGATCCGAGCGCGCCGAAGGACCACGCGCCGAAGGACCACGCGCCGAAGGACCACGTCCCGAAGCACCACGTGCAGAAGGAGCAGGCGCCGAAGCTCCCCGAGCCCAAGCCCAAGGCCCACGAGGCGAAGGCCCACCGCGCCAAGCCTTAGGGCGCCCAAGCCCGCTGCTCCGTGGTTCAGGCTCGTCTGCGCTGTGATTGGAGAGTTCGTGACGTCGCTTCGTACACGAAGAGCAATGGTGCGGGACTCTTCTCCGTCGACTGAGATCCCTCACGCCCAAGGCGCCTCTCCGGCCCCACGGCGCGCTCTTCCAAGCTACGACAACCAGCTCTCGGGGTTTCACAGCGCCTTCGAGCCCGAGCTCCAGCAAGTCCTCGAGACCCTGCCGTTGACGCCCGAGATGAGGGTCCTTGATCTCGCGTGCGGGAATGGCTTCTATGCGCGTCGTCTAGCGGACCGATTGGGACCCGGTGGCTCCGTCACCGGCGTTGACGTCAATCCCGCCTATATCGCCGAAGCGCGGCAACAGCCGGGACGCCGGACCGGACGGGCCACGATGGACTTCGTCGTCGCTTCATTCGATCGGATGCCCTTTCCAGACGGCGCGTTCGACTTCGCGTGGTGCGCCCAGAGTCTCTATAGCCTCCCCGAGCCGGTCGTCGCTCTCAGACACCTGGCTCGGGTGGTCCGGCCTGGGGGCATCGTCGCGGTGCTCGAGAACGATACGATGCACCAGGTCTTGCTGCCGTGGCCCGTCGGGTTGGAGCTCCCGGTGCGGGCGGCGGAGCTGCGGGCGCTCTCGGAGGAGACGCACAATCCGGGCAAGTACTACGTCGGGCGGACGCTTCCAGGCGTCATCGCCGCCGCTGGTCTCGAGCCTTTGAGCGTGGCGACTCGGGCCATCGATCGGCAGGCGCCGCTCGGCGAACCCGAGCAGGCGGTCCTGCAGAGCTATCTGGACGAGTTGTCCAAGCGTGTCGCCCCCTACCTCGATGCGTCGCGGCTACAGGAGTTGCATCGCCTTACTGACCCGAAGTCGCCACAACATCTGCTTCGCCAGCCCTACTTCACGATGACCTGGCTCAACGTGCTGGCCCTTGGACGAAAGCGGTCATAAGGATGCCAACGCATCACCGACAATTTCTCGCTTCGTATTCACGGCTCGTCGAGCACCTCGCGTCGAAGGACGACATCTTGTTGCTCACCACGAGCAACCGGTTCGCCAGGCATAAGTGGGACGTTCCCAAGACCACCCAGTTGGCGCGTCGGATCGAAGAGCAACTGCAGCAGAGGGGAAAGCGAGTGACGTTGCTCGACGTAGCCAGCCTCCAAATCCACACCTGCGAGGGGAACATCAGCGGCGGGCGTGGCAACAACTGCGGTGTCCTCGGGGCGAAGCTGCTCGACAAGAAGAAGAACCCCACAGGGCAGCATCGGTGCTGGGCGTCCATCAACAACAAGGACGACGAGTTGTTCAAGGTCAGTCGCGAGCTATTCCGTTCGCAGGCCGTGGTCTTCTTCGTGTCGGTTCGATGGGGGCAGACAAACAGCGTGTACCAGCGCCTGCTCGAGCGCCTCAGCTGGATCGAGAACAGGGTGTCGTCGCTTGGGCAGCAACCGATACCCCAGCTCAAGGACCTCGAGGCTGGCATTGTCGTCTTCGGTCACAACTGGAACGATCGGCAAGTCTTGGTGACTCAGAAAAAGAACTTCGCGTGGTTTGGATGGAAGGCGCCCGACGCGCTCAGCTTCAAGTGGCAGTACACCAGGGACGCCGCCGAGGAGTCTCTCGACTCCTACCGTGAGGCGATCGTGGAATTCGGAGAGCTGGTGCAGCTCGGCCCGCGCCGTTGACCGTGCCGGCGGACGGCTCGGCCATACGATGCTTCGGGCGCGCTCCCAGGGCTTCAGGCGGCAGACTTCTTCGCTCCAGCGGACCGCGACTGGATGTCCAGCTCGATCTCGTCGATCACCTCGGAGACGCCCCCGGTGGACCAGGCGGCGCCCTCCGCGTCCTCGATCGACTGCCACGACGAGGCGTGCCCGGACAGCGTCACCCGGCCCGCGCAGTTCCCCAGACGGATCGCCGCCGGGTCGAGGTTCGACTGCCGCTGCATGGCGGCGAGGAACTGCTGCCGCACCTGCGCGGAGGGCTGGGGGTCGAGCGTGATCTGGTCGTGAATTGCGACCACGCCGGCGAGCCGGTGCACGGCCCGTCTCGCTGCCTCGCGCTGGAAGTTCCAGGCGACGTGCCCTGCGAGCGTGATGGCCCCCTGGCTCACGGTGGCGGTCACCTGGTCGGGCACCACCACGTCCCATTCGAGGGCGGACCGCGCGGCGAGGGAGAGCAGCGCGTCGCTGCGCTGGTGGCGGCCGAGCAGCATCACGGCCAGCTCCTGCACGACCGAGCGCACGCCGCCCACGCGCTTGGTGGCATACTCCGCCGCGGCCTGCTGCGCGAAGGTGTCGACGCCGCCGCGCAGGGAGACCGCGCCGTTCTGCACGATGACGCTGATCTGCGCGGCATTGATGCTCGGGTCGCAGAACAGCTCGTCTTCCACGTCCTGCTTCAATTGGCTGTCGCTCTTGATCACGTGATGCCTCCGCTGGAATGGGACTGCACGGGCCATGCCGCGGCGCAACCGCAGGCCTCCCGTGAGGAGCGCCGCAACCAAGGCAGCAACTAGCCCGGGCTGACCTGCTGCCGCACCGCCTCCGCGAACGCCGCCTGCACCGCTGACGCGGGCGGCGCCTCGCCCCCGTTCGACTCAAAGAGCCTCCCCAGCACCGCGAGGTACAGCTCCCCGAAGGTGGTGGTGAGCACGGCCGCGGTGGTGGCCGCGATGGCCCCGCCGAGCACCGAGCCCGCGCCCGGCACCAGCTTGAGCAGGCCGGAGACGATGGCGCGCCCGCCCAGCGTGCCGGCGAGCCCCACGAAGCTCGAGCCGATCAACGTGGAGAGAAACCCGGGGCCCACGGGCAGCCCGAAGGCCACGCTGATGCCCGCGAGCATCCCCACCTGCACGGGGACGAGCGCGATCGCATCCGCGAACGGAATGGGCACCGCACCGATGGTCGCCGCCGCGGTCGCCGCCGCCACCACGTAGCGCTGCGCGCGCGCCCGCTTGAGCGCGAGGTTCACCCGCTGCACCGCCGCGAAGGCGGTCTTCTGCGCCTCGGGGACGAGAGTCGAGGTCAGCTCGATCAGCTCGGCGAGGCCTTGCGGCGCGAGCGCGTGCCCGTCGTCCTCCACCTCTGCCAGGGCGCGCACGCGTGCGACGTTGCGCGCGGTGGGCAGGAGCGCGCGCACCGTGTCGCGGAAGCCCTGGTCGCTGCGGGCCTTGGTGATCACGGCCACCGCCGGGATCTGGAAGCGCGCGAACAGCTCCGCGAGGCGCGTCTCGCCGGCCTCCACGCGCCGCGACTCCTCGCTGACGCAGATCCAGGCGACGTGCACCTGCCGCTCGAGATCGCGCTCGCCGCGCCGCTCCTCGAGCAAGGCCTCGAGCGAAGCCAGGGTGTCCTGGTAGCGCTCCAGCTCCAGCCCGCGGGTGTCGAGGATGGCGAGCGGCAGGCCCTCCTTGGTGTACTCGGTGGTGGTCTGCGTGACGGGCCGTCCCTGGCCCGTCTCGGCGAAGTTGCCCTGGAAGACGGCGTTGACGAGGGTGCTCTTCCCGACGCCGCTCCGGCCCGCGATGATGAGGTTGACGCGCTTCAAGTCTTCGTTGACCACCCTCTCGAATGCTTGTTGGGCCAGGACGCCGAGGTCGAACGGCAGCGGGACGTTCACGGACGCGTTCCGGAGCCGATGGAGCCGGCCTCGGCGCCGATCGCAGGGCCGATCTCCGGGCCGATCGGCGGACCCTCCTCCGGGCCAGGGCCGGGGCGGTCCTCGGGGCCGATGGGCGGACCCTGCTCGGGGACGATCCGGGGGCTGACCTCGGGACCGGGCGGGGGGCCGATCTCGGGCGGCGTCTTCGGCTCGCCCTCCGGGGGCGGCTTTGCAGGCGGGGTGGCCGGTTGGGGAGGGTGGAAACCGATCTGGACCTGCGCCGTCATTGGGGCCTCCGGTTCGTGTGGAGGGCTTGCAACGCATGCGGCGTGCCACGCCCGCCCGTCTAGAGCACCGATCGACTTACCGGACCGAGCCCGGGTGGTGAGGGGCAAGCAGCTCTCTAGCAGCTAACAGTTAGCCGAACTTCTGCAGCGGCGTGGGCGCGGGGTCGGGCTCGAGGTCGACCCGCTCGAGCTCCGCGATCACCTGCGCCCCGAGCAGCAGGATGAGCGAGGCGGCCTCCAGGGTCAGCAGCACGACCACGGTGGTCGCCAGCGAGCCGTAGACCACGCTCACCATCGACAGCGAGGTGAAGTACCAGGCGATCCCGCGGCGCACCAGCTCCCACAGCACGGTCGCGGTGAGGCCGCCTGCCAATGCGTGGGAGAGAGAGACCCGGCCCTTGGGCATCACCAGGTAGATCGAGGTGAGCAGCAGCATCAGGCCCAGCGCGCCTCCCAGCCAGAGCAGCACGCCCGACCCGGCCACCGGAGTTGCGCTGCCAAAGAGGCTGTCCCTGCGCAGGAGGGTGAGCGCGCTGCCCAGCACGCTGACCAGCAGGATCCCCACGCCCATGGCGGTGATGAACAGGTACGGCAGGACGGCCGAGAGCAGGAAGTGGCGCTTCTGCACGGCCCGGTGGTGGAAGATCACCGCCATCGCGCTCTCCAGCACCGAGAAGGCCACCGAGCTGAAGAAGAGCAGGGAGAAGGCGCCCAGCCAGCCGAGCACCGCGCGGTGGGCGAGGAACCCGGCGACCTGATCGGTGATGGCCGTCGAGCGGCCCGGCAGGAGCTGCTCGACCGAGTTGGAGACCGTGCGCAGCAGCCGGCGCTCGTCCACCAGCTTGGAGAGCGCCAGCAGCAGCACGACCAGGAGCGGCACGATCGAGAGCAGCGTGTTGTAGGCGACCGCGCTCGCCAGCAAGAAGCCCTGGTTCTTGCGGAACCCGCCGATGACTCGGCGGAGGAACACGAACGGTGGAACGGCGCTGCGCTTCAGGGCGTCCTGCTCGCGTAGTCCCAGCCGCGGCGGATCCGCTCCTTGGCGAGGCTCCAGGGGTGGCTGGGCGTCAGCACGTCCCACTCCTTCTCGAGGCGCTGCTCGAGCTGGTCATCCCAGGGGTGCATGCTGGGGAACTGGCTGCGCACCGAGTACCCGTAGCGGACCTCCCGCTCGGCCTCGTGCCACTTGCTGGCGGCCTCGTCGAGCTTCGCGTGCGCCGCCTTGATCTTGCGCTGCTCTCCGGCGGTGGCGTCTCCGGCGGCGACCTGCGCGGCGCGGATGTCCGCGCTGGCGGCGGCCTTGAGGTCGACGCTGGCCTGGCTGGCTGCGATCAGCTTGTCGGCGGTCTTCCGGTTGGCCTTCGCCTCGTCCTCCGCGAGCGCCTTGGCCACCGAGGCGACCTTGGCGTCGAGGTCGACCTGCTGCTGCGCGATCTCCGCGCGCGCCTTGGACTCGGCCTCGACGGCCTTGGCGGACACCTTCTCCAGCTCCGCCCGCGCCTTCTGCGCCGCCTCCTGCGCAAGCGTGAGGGTGTCGGCGCCTTTGTGCGTCTGGACCCCGAGCGGCGGGACGGCGTCCGCGCCTACCGCCTGCTTGAGCGTGTCGGCGAGCCCCTGGTTCAGCTGGTGGCCCGTGCCCTGGGAGAGGTCGGACTTGGTCTGCTCCCAGTCGCGCTCCAGCGCGCCCTTCACGTCGTCCCAGCGCGAGGAGTGCTTCTCGGTCCACCAACTCGGGGTGTTCGGCGCGTTCGCCATGTCCGGCTCCCTGCGCGCCCAGGACCAGCGGCGCGGCGGGGTTGCCGCACCGGTTCCTCGAGCAGCGCCTCCAGCTCTCGGCAGGGGGATGCACGTGCCATGCCGTGGAGGCCGCAGCCGGGTGCGGGACCGGAACCGGGAGCGGGTGCGGGCAGTACGGGGTCGAGCAGCTGAACGTTCGCCGATCGTTCTGGTGGGCGACGAAAGCCCCGCGCTCCGGAGAGAGGAGCGGCGCGGAGAGCGGCGCGGCTCGCAGCGCTGGGGTGGCACGGCTCCTGCGTTAGTCGGTCGGCGAGGCACCTGTCTTCGCCCCCCAAACCCTGGAGGGGAGGCCCCGTCTCCGATCGGCACGGCATGCAGCGGCGCGGCCCCAGAGAGCAGAGGACCCCGTGAGCAGCCTCGTGCCGGCAAGGGAGCGCGGGAGCCCGGCGCTGGTCGTCACTGCCGGCGCTAGGTCGTGCGCCCTCCCCCTCGAGCACGTGGTGGAGACGATGCGGCCGCTGCCGATCGAGCCGCTCGCCGGGATGCCGCCGTTCGTGCTGGGCTTGGCGGTGCTCCGCGGCGAGCCCACGCCGGTGGTCGACCTGGGCGCCCTCCTGGGGACGAGCGGCGGTGACCCTCCCGGTCGGTTCGTCACCTTGCGCCTCGGCGAGCGGCGCGTGGCCCTCGGCGTGCGGACCGTGGCCGGCTTCACGGTGCTCGACGCGGCCGGGCTCTCGCCCTTGCCCCCGCTGGTGGCGGGCGGCTCCGAGGCGATCGCCGCGCTCGGCCTGCGCGACGGCCTGCTGCTCCTCGTGCTGCAGACCGCGCGCTTGCTGCCCGAGCAGGTGTGGACGGCGCTCGCAGAGGAGCGGCCATGAGCCCGCTGCCCGCGCGCGCCGACCTCGACCGGCTCCGCGCGCTGGTCACCCGCCGCCTCGGCCTGCGCTGCGAG
>JAYWAO010000383.1:0-4291 GCA_043782365.1 Deltaproteobacteria bacterium | reverse complement strand
ACCGGCTTCGGCCACGAGTACATCGAGTTCGAGGTCCTCCCCGACGTCGCCGGCGCCTACCCCCAGTTCCGCGCCATCCCGCACAACAGCTTCCTGGCCGGCTGGGCCTTCGCCGGCTGGGCCGGCTTCACCGCGATGTGGACGATGCTGGTCGTCTGCGTCTTCATGGCAGCGCGGGCCTACCACCGCTCGTCCAGGCCCGCGGTGCGCGCCGCCTCGCTCGCTTGCGTCACCGCGGTGATCGCCTACATCAACCAAGTCTATGGTGACATCGGGGTCTCGCAGTGGCTGGGGCCGCTGCTCCTCGCGCCCGCGATGGTGGTGGCAGGCAAGCTGGCCGTCGAGACCGGCGCCTGGCCCGCCTCGGCAGCGCGCCCCTCTTCCTCCGAGCTCCCAGCGCCGCGGCGCGGGTTCGTCTCGTCGCCTGTCGCCGACCCCGCCCGGGTCCTTCCTTTCGCGGGCAGGGACCGGGAGTAAGATGCAGCGCTTGACCTCCCCTGTGCTCCCCTCTACATCGTTGCCCGGGGTCAGCCGTCGCCGCGGCCCTCCGCTCGCGAGCGGCGCCGGGGGTGTGTGTGGCTAGTTGGGGCTCCAAGCTGCCTGCGAAGGTGACCGGCGCCTCGATCGCGCAGCCGGGCTCCGCCTGGGGCGACGGTCGCCCGGCGCCGGCGCAGGCCTCCGGGGCCTTGGCGCCATCGCGCGAGGTGCAGGAGCTCTGGTTCGCCACGCTGCGCACCAAGTGGCAGACCCTCGTGCTGGTGCCGGCCAGCGCCGGCGGGACGGCGCTGCCGCTGGCGCGCCAGCTGGTCGAGGTCGGCGCCATGCACCGGGGCCGCGCCCCCAGGCTGGTGGTGGCCGAGGGGCTGGGCCTCGCCGAGATCGCCCAGATCACCTTCGAGATGGGCAGCGGCGAGAGCAGCGGGTGGAGCTCCAGCGGAGACCCATCGCAGCAGACCAACTTCGACCCGCAAGAGCCGCCGCGGATGATCATCGCGCTCGACCCGATCGTCACCAACCCGCTCGCGACCGCCATCGCGCTCGCCGCGGACGCGGTCGCCCTGGTGGTAGAGTATGGTCAGACGGACATGGACTCCGCGCGGCACACGCTCCAGCAGATCGGTCCCGAGCGCTTCATCGGTTGCGTGATCGTCGGGGAGAAGAAGTAGGCGCGCCGGCGATGCGACCGACCTGGGCTCGATCGAGGGTGGCGGCCGTGCTCGCCGCATTCGGACTGGCAGCGGCGCTGGCCGCCCTGGCTGGGGTCGGCGCTGACAAGCCGCCCGAGGGCGCACCGACTGCGCGGGGGGAGCGCATCGCGGGCGAGTTCCCGCCCTCGCTCACCGTCTACGACACGACCGCGGGGCTGGGCGCCGGCTGGAGGGATCTGGGCTGGGCCCAGCGGACGCTCCTGCCGGGCAAGCCCGCGTTGCTCGACTTCTCGCGGAGCGCCGGCTGGATCCTGGCGCACGACGAGGTGCCCGCTGCCGGGGGCCTGGTGATCGAGCTGCGCGCGCCGCCCGCCTTCGGAGACTTCCTCGAGGTGCGCCTGGAGTCGCGCCGCGGCCGCACTTTCCCGCGCGTGCGCATCGACCCTGCGCACCGGGCCGACCTCGACGACGGCGGGACGCAGGTGGCGCTGACGCAGGCAGAGCTGAACCCGCAAGCGCAGCCGTTCGACCAGGTGGTGCTGCAGGCGGTCCGGCCGGCCAGCGGCGAGCGCGTCGAGATCTCCCGGATCTACTTCTCCGCCGCGCCCGCCCTGCTGAAAGAGGCGGTCGCCGCGAGGCCTCCGCGCAGCGCCAGGCTGACGCTCGACTGCCGGCGGAGCCGTTCGATCAACCCGCTGATCTACGGCGTCTCCTTCGGGGACAATCCAGAGCAGACCTTTGCCAGCGCGCGGCGCTGGGGGGGGAACACCACCAGCCGCTACAACTGGAAGCTCGGCCACGCCTGGAACACCGGGAAGGATTGGTTCTTCAAGAACGTCGACATCACCGCGGGGCACGGCGCGATCGCCTGGGAGCGCTTCCTCGACGACAGCCGCGCGAACAAGATGGCCTCCGTGTTCACCGTGCCGATGACCGGCTGGGTCGCGAAGGACACGGTCTCCTGCGGGTTCCCCGTCTCCGAATACGGAGCGCAGAAGGCGGCGGCCCCCGACAACCCGGACTGCGGCAACGGCGAGGCGCCTGACGGCAGGCTCATCGTTCCAGGCGCCGGCTCGGTGACCGGCATTCCGGCCCCGCCCGAGTTCGTCGAGGCCTGGGTGCGCAAGATCCGCGAGAAGGACCAGCCGGGGCCGCGCACGGTCAAGCAGTACGTCCTCGATAACGAGCCCACCCTCTGGCACCTCAACCACCGGGACATCCACCCTGAGCCCGTCAGCTACGACGAGCTGCTGGCCAGGACGCTGTCCTACGGCGCCGCCGTCAAGCGGGGCGACCCCGACGCGCAGGTCGCAGGGTTCGTGTCCTGGGGCTGGAGCGCGCTGTTCTACTCGGCCGCCGACAACGCCAACGGGCAGGGCTTCATCGCCAAGGACCGGCTGCTCCACGGAGGAAGGCCGCTCCTGCCATGGTGGCTCGCCAGCCTGCGCGAGCACGAGAAGCGCACCGGGCAGCGGGTGGTCGACGTGGTCGACGTGCACTTCTACCCGCAGGCGCCGGGCATCGGCCTCTACGCGGACGGCTGGACCGATCCGGCCACCAACGCCAAGCGCATCCGCTCCTCCCGCGCGCTCTGGGACCCGAGCTACCTCGACGAGTCGTGGATCAACGAGCCCGTGAAGCTGATCCCCCGCATCAAGGCCTGGATCGACGAGAACGCGCCGGGACTCGGCGTCTCGATCGGCGAGTACAACTTCGGCGCCGAGGCCCACATGAGCAGCGGCCTCGCCACCGCCGAAGCGCTCGGCCACTTCGGGCAGCTCGGCGTGACCTCCGCGTTCTACTGGGCGATGCCGCCCAAGGACTCCCCGCCCGCCGTGGCCTTCCGCGCGTTCCGCAACTACGATGGCAAGGGCGCCCGCTTCCTCGACGAGTCGATCGACGTCACCGACGACGACCCCGGTCTCTCGTCGTTCTTCGCCTCGACCGACAAGTCCGGAAGGCTGGTGGTGGTGGCCCTCAACGAGGACCCGGAGGTCCCGCTCGCGCTCACCATCGACGGCGGCACCTGCGGGGCGCTCTCGCCCGTCCGCGTCTTCCGCGCGACCAGCGGGGCGGGGCTGAAGGCGGTGGCCAAGGAGGGCGCCGCGCCGGTGCTTCCACCCTACTCGATCAACGTCCTCGAGCTCCGGCGCACGCCCGCCGCGAAGTAGTAGCTACGCAAGGCTCCGCGGACCGAGCAGCCGGGCCCGCAGCCGCTGCGGCCAGTCCCGGCGCATGCAGGGCTTCTCCACCAGCACGAAGTAGACCGCGCAGAGCGCGAGCGTCGGCACCACCACCAGGAGCCCCTGCACCGCCACCCTGGCGGTCCAGCCGGCATCGAGGAGCGGCCTTCCGCCGGTCAGCGCGATCAGGCCGCCGAAGAGCGGGTTGTGCCAGAGGTAGATAGAGTAACACATGCCGCCCATCGCGGTGAGCCACGGCAGCGTCAGCAGGCGGTTGGTGAAGCGTCCCCTGAACGCGGCCACGTTGAGCGCGAACGCCACCAGCGGGAAGGCCAGCGCCGTCGCGAGGGGCTCGTGCTCGCCGGGGCCCGGCGGGGGAAAGCGCTCCCACAGCCAGTAGAGGAGCGGCCAGCCGAGCAGGGGCGCGAGGTCCCAGGCGAGGGTCCGGGACGGGCGCTCGCGCCAGTCGAGCAGGTAGATGTCGGCGAGGAGGAAGCCGAGCAGGAAGAAGTGGAGGAAGCGCGCGAGGCTGAACCAGGCGAGGCCGCCGGCGGCCAGCCAGCGCGAGCTGCCAACGGCGGAGGCGGCGCAGAGGGCCACCAGCAGGGCGCGGCGCGCCGTCTTGCTGCGCACCGCGAAGAGCCGCGAGAGCAGCGGGACGAGCACGTAGAACTGGATCTCGACCTCCAGCGACCAGGTGACGACGTTGATCGGGTTCTCGGTGCCGAACCAGAGGTTGTGCTGGTAGACGAGCCCTGCGAGGAGGTGCGGCCAGAGCTCCCCTGCGGAGGCCTGCGTACCGGCGCGGAGCGCGAAGAGCGTGATCAGGCAGAGCAGATACGGCGGCTCGAGCCGCGTGAGGCGGCGCAGGAAGTAGCCGCCCAACGGCACCGCCTTTGTTCCCCGCAGCCAGTGGGAGGCGAAGGGCAGCGAGAGGATGAACCCGCTGATGATGAAGAA
>JAYWAO010000382.1:0-11925 GCA_043782365.1 Deltaproteobacteria bacterium | reverse complement strand
CCGCGTCCGCGCCGCGCGGGAGGCCGCCGATCACGCCGGCGTGCCGATCGTCATCAACGCGCGAACAGATGTATTTCACGTCGCGATGGAGCCAGAAGAGTATCGGCCACCCGCTGACGCCGGCGCTGTTCTTCCTGCCGGTGGCAGCGCTGGTGATCACCTGCTTCGCCGCGGGGCTGACGCTCGTCTTCGCCTCGGCCACCGTCTTCTACCGCGACGTGCGCCACCTCACCGAGGTGATGCTCCAGATTCTCTTCTACCTCTCGCCGGTGCTCTTCTCGCCGGAGCAGATCGGCCAGGGCGCCTCGGCCAAGGCCTGGTGGCTGCCGGCCTTCCGCGCCGTGCTGGACCTGAACCCGCTCACCTACCTGCTGCCGCTGGTGCGCGACCCGGTCTACCGCGGCGTGCTCCCGCCGGCCTCCACGCTGGCCACCGCCACCATCGCGGCGGCGGTCTCGCTGGTCGCGGGCTATACGATCTTCCGCAAGCTCGAGCCTCGCCACATCCATCACTTCTAGAGGGAAGCAGTGAAGACCGGCGCCATCCAGATCCGCGACGCGGGCATCTCCTACCGGCTCTACCGGGAGAAGGTGACGACCTTGAAGGAGGCCTTCGCCAGCCGCTTCCGCCACCTGCGGACGAGCGAGCAGTTCTGGGCGCTGCGCCACGTCAGCGCCGGGATCGAGCCGGGCGAGGCGGTGGCGCTGGTTGGCCACAACGGCTCGGGCAAGAGCACGCTGCTCAAGGCCATCGCCGGCGTGCTGGCGCCGAGCGAGGGCTCCTGCGAGGCGCTCGGCCGCATCTCGCCGATGATCGAGCTGGGGGCCGGGTTCGACAGCGAGCTGACCGGCCGCGACAACATCTACCTGAACGGCGCGCTGCTCGGCTTCTCGCGCAAGCAGATGGCGGCGAAGTTCGACCACATCGTCGCCTTCAGCGAGCTGGGCGACTTCATCGACCTGCCGGTGAAGAACTACTCGTCGGGGATGTACGCGCGGCTGGGGTTCGCCATCGCGCAGGATGTCGAGCCGGATCTCCTGATCATCGACGAGGTGCTGGCCGTCGGCGACGAGCGGTTCCAGGCGAAGTGCGCCGCGCGCATCCGCGACTTCCGCACCGCCGGTGTTACATTTGTCTTCGTCTCCCACTCCCTGGAAGCGGCGCGCGAGCTCTGCCCGCGGGCGCTGGTGCTGCACCACGGCCGCCTCGCCTTCGACGGCCCGATCGACGCCGCCTGGGAGCGCTACCGCGAGCTGGAGCGCGGCCCCCGGCCCGGGCCCGTGCTGGAGGCCGGCGCCGAGGTGGCGGCCTCGCCGCCGGCGCCAAAGTGAGGGTCCTCTGGCACTGCGAGGACCGCGCCGGGGAGGCGATGGCGGGCCCGGCGATCCGCGCTGCCACGCTGGCGGCGAGGCTGGCCGCGCGGCATGAAGTCACACTCTTGTGCCCAGGAGCCAGCGCGCTGCCCGCGGCGCTGCGGGCGGCGCGCGGGCCAGGCGGCGAAGAGCGCTGCCTCGAGGTGAAGGAGTTTGTTCCTGGCGGGAGCCTCGCGGGGCTGCTCGACGGCGTGGACGTGCTGGTCACCCAGGGCTTCGGCTTCGCGCCGAGCGATCTGGCGCGGCTGCCCGAGGCGCTGCGGCTGGTGCTGGACCTGTATGACCCCGTCCTGCTCGAGCTGCTCGCGCGCGCCGGGAGCGAGCCCGAGGCCGGCACCCGCCTGCACCTGGCGGCGGTGCGGCTGCGCCTGCTCTGGATGCTCGGCCGCGCCGACCACGTGCTCTGCGCCTCCGAGCTGCAGCGGGCCTTCTGGCTCGGCTGGCTGGGCGCCGCGGGGCGGCTCCTCCCCTCGCTGTTCGAGGAGGACCCGGAGGCGAACCGGCTCCTCGCGCAGGTGCCGTTCGGCATCGAGCCCGCCGAGACAAGCTCGAGCGCCGCCGGCGAGCAG
Organism: Deltaproteobacteria bacterium; assembly: GCA_043782365.1. Lineage (GTDB taxonomy): Bacteria > Myxococcota > Myxococcia > Myxococcales > 40CM-4-68-19 > CAIWCD01. The sequence continues at coordinate 9,983 of JAYWAO010000382.1, read as the reverse complement.
GCGGCTTCGTGGCTGCGGGCGGCCGCGGGCGAGGGCGCGGCGCCGCTCCTCTGGTGGGGCGGGCTCTGGGAGTGGATGGACCCGGTCTGCGCCATCCGCGCGGTGGCCCGTCTGCGCGCGCAAGGCCTGCGGGTCGCGCTGGTCCTGCCCGCGGGCAACCGGCCGGGCGCCGCGCCGATGCCCGCCGCCGAGCGGGCCGAGGCCGAAGCGCGCAAGTTGGGCCTGTGGGAGGCGGGGGTGGCCCGTCTCCCCGCGTGGGTCCCCTACGAAGGCCGCGGACCGGTCCTGCGCGCCGCCGCGGCTGCCGTCAGCTGCCACCGGCCCTCGCTCGAATCGCTGCTCGCCTTCCGCACGCGCCTGCTCGACTGCGTCTGGGCCGGGCTGCCCGTCGCCTGCTCCGCAGGAGACGCGCTCTCGGCCCGCGGCGAGCGAGAGGGCTGGGTGCTCACCGCGCCGCCTGGAGATGACGCGGCCCTCGCGGTCGCTCTTGCGAAGCTCCTCGCGCCCGGCGCCCGCGCGGCCGCTGCGGAAGCCGCCGCGCGCGCCGCGCCTGGGTACGGCTGGGATCGCTCGGCTGCCACGCTCCTCTCCCTGCTCGACGGACCCGCAGCCCCGCGGCCCGCGGCCGGTCCCTTGCCAGAGCTGCAGGGGGCGGGCGCCGGAGCGCTGCTCGAGAGCGCCGCGGGCAAGCTGCTCGGGCGCTTGCGCAAGCTCTGACGTGCGCCCGCGGCGCAAACTTGCCGCGGCGCTCATCCTTCACGGTATCGTCAGCTGTGCCCAGCGACCTCGCCGCTCCCTATTTGCGCTTCGGCGGAGTGGCGCGCGCGCTGCTCGAGGCCGCGAGGCCCAAGCAGTGGGCCAAGAACGTCTTCGTCTTCGCGGGCCTCGTCTTCTCGGGACACCTGGGCGACCAGCGCGCGCTCCTCGCTTCGCTGCTCGCCTTCGCGGCGTTCAGCGCGGCCGCCAGCGGGATCTACCTCTGCAACGACGTCGCCGACCGCGAGGCCGACGCGCGCCACCCGACGAAGCGCCTCCGCCCGATCGCCGCCGGCAGGCTGCCCGTCCCGCTCGCGCTCGGCGTCGCGGCGCTGCTCGGCGCTGGTGGCCTCTGGCTCGCGCTCTGGCTCGCGCCCGGGGCGGGGCTCCTGCTGGGGGCGTACCTCGGGCTCTCGCTCGCGTACAGCCTGCGCCTCAAGCGCGTCTTCCTCCTCGACGTGGGCGTGGTCGCCGCGGGCTTCGTGCTGCGGGCCGCGATGGGCGCAGCCGCGGTGCGCGCGGAGATCTCGCCGTGGCTGCTCTGCTGCACCTATCTCCTGGCGCTCTTCCTGGTGCTGGGCAAGCGGCGGCAGGAGCTTCGGCTCTTCGGTGAGGGGGCCTCGGCCGAGGGCAGCCCGCTCGGCCGCTACACCGCCGCGCTGGTGGACGGCTGGATGTCCTCGCTCTCGGGCGCCGCCATCGTCGCCTACGCGCTCTACACGCAGGCGCCGCGCACCGTGGAGAACTTCAAGACCGCGGGGCTCGTCTTCACCCTGCCGTTCGTCATCTACGCGCTCTTCCGCTACCAGGCGCTCGTCTCCTCGGAGGAGCTGGGGGCCGACCCCACCACCGCCGTGCTCGGCGACCGCGGCATCCTCCTCGCCATCCTCGGCTGGGGTCTCGCGGTGGCGGCGATCATCTATCGGTAAGAAGCGATAACAACGCGCGGTGGCTCAAGCCAGCAGCGCCCGCGCGTGCGCCAGCAGGCCGTGCAGGTCGGGGCTGCTCCGGCCGCGCAGGCAGAGCCCCAGCGCCTCCAGCTCGTAGCCGCAGGTCTGGTACGGCGGGGCCCGCTCGATCAGGTGCACCGCGCAGCCGAGCGCGGCCGGGAGCGCGAGGTCGAGCTCCCAGATGTCACCACACACCAGCGTCCGTGAAGGGGCCATCGCGTCGCTCCCCCACACCTTGGCGAGCTGCGCGAAGTACCCGCCGCGGCGCAGGTAGAGGGGCCGCTGCAGGAGGCGCGGACCCTCCACCGGGAGCGCCCGGAAGGCCGCCAGCAGGCGCGCGTCGATGGGCCTGTCGTAGTTGGCCGAGGGCTCGCGGACGGTGAACTTGCTGGCGTCGCCGAGCACGGCGATCTTCTGCCGCAGCGGGCTGCCCGCGCCGAGCGCCTCGTCGAGCCGCGCGCCCACCACCGTGGTGCTGGAGTTGGAGATGAAGGTGATCCGCGCGCCCAGCGCGTCCGCCGCCGCGAGCACTTCAGGAAGCTCCGCGCGCAGCGGGGCCTCGGCGTGCCGGAGCGCCTGCGCGTGCAGGTCTCCGGGCAGCCGGAATTGGCGCCGGTGCGCCAGCAGCGCGCCCGTCTCGTAGGCGAGCACATAAGGATCTGCCGCCGCGGGCGCGGCCGGGGTGCCGCCGAGCCGCCAGCCCTCCTCGGGAGAGCAGCGGCGCACGGTGCAGAGGGCGTCGCTCCACTCGCTGTGGCTCACCTGCACGGGCGCGACTGCGGCCCGCAGCGCGGCGAGATACGCGGCGAGGAAGGCCTGGTCGGCCCGTGGGATCTCGGTGCAGGTGCCGTCGAAGTCGAAGACGAGGTGCTGCAGAGTCACGAGCGCTCCTGGGGGCAGTACCGCCCTGCATACGGGTTCGGCCGCGGGGCTTGCAAGCAGAAGGTAGAGGTCACGGCTCGGCCCCGGGCGGGATCCCTCCGCGCAGCCGCTGCGGCACCGCGAGCGCAGCGGCCAGCGCGCCTTCGAACCCGGCCCGCACCTCGGCCAAGGCGAGCCGCGGGTGGCCGCGCAAGAGCTCCAGCGGCGCCTTCGCGCCCAGGCGGAAGGCCGCCGTCGCGGGCACCAGCGCGCAGGCCCAGAGGAGCGGCTGGTGCAGGGCGAGCGTCCGCAGGTGGTTCTTCCCGAGCAGGTAGCGCTGCCACGGCGAGCCCGGCCCGAAGGTGGCCCCGAAGCGGTGCCGCGCGATCGCCTCCGGGCAGTACCAGCAGCCGATCCCCAGCGCCGCCGCCCGCAGCGAGAGGTCGACGTCTTCGTAGTAGGCGAAGTATCGGGGGTCGAAGAGCCCCACCCGCGCCAGCGCCGCGCAGCGCAGGAGCACCGCGCCGCCGCTGACGCCCGCCACGGGTCCGGCCGCGCGCGAGAGCTTGGCGCGGGGCACGAGGAAGTCGCGGTCGGAGGCGCGCCCGAGGCGGTCGAGCACGAGGCCCGTCGAGTTGACCGTCTCCTCGCCGCGCAAGAGGAGCAGCCCGGTGATCAACCCGGCAGCGGGCTGCGCAGCGGCGCAGGCGAGCAGCGCTTCGAGGAAGCCGGGCTCGGTCTCGACGTCGTCGTTGAGCAGCACCGCGAACGAGGCGCCCGCGGCGATCGCCCGGCGCAGCGCCAGGTTGTTGGCCCGCGCGTAGCCCTGGTTCTCCTCGAGGCGCAGGTGCTGCACTTGGGGAAAGTCGCGGGCGAGCAGCGCGGCGGTGCCGTCTTGCGAGGCGTTGTCCACCACGCAGACGTGGAGCCTGCACGGCGCCTCCTGCGCGAGCAGCGCCCGCAGGCCCTCTCCGAGGAACGCCGCGCCCCGGTGGGTGAGGACGATCGCGTGCACGAGCGGAAGGGCGGGCCGTGTAGCATGGGCCGACGTGTCCTCCTCGCTCTGTGTCGGGATCAACGCCGCTCCTCTGGTCGCGCCGCGCACCGGCGTGGGCCGGTACATCCTCGGCCTCATGTCCGGGCTGCGCAGCATCGCGCAGGTCGGCGGAGAAGGCGACCGGGAAGGTGGCCTGCTCGAGGTGCGCCCGCTCTTCGCGCCGACGTGGGCGCTCTCCGCGGAGGGTCCGCCAGCGAGCGCGGAGGGCAGGCTGCGCGGTCTGCTCAAGGGCCTGCCGCTCGCGTACGCAGCGCGTGAGCAGCTTCGCGCGTTGGCGCTCTCGCGCGAGCGCGGCCTCGACGTGTTGCACGAGACCAACCACGCAGCGCCGCGCACGCGGCTGCCGGTGGTGCTCACCGTGCACGACCTCTGCACGCTGCTCTATCCCGAGACGCAGGAGCCCGCGCGCGCGCGCTTCTTCGCCAAGGCGCTGCGGGAGCACACGCGCGAGGCGCGGCAGGTGATCACGCCGACGGCGGCGATCGCGCGGCAGGTGGTGGCGCTGCTCGGCGTCGAGCCCGCGCGGGTGCAGGCGGTCCACCACGGGATCGATCCGGGGCTGCTCGCGGCACAACCCCAAGAACAAACCCCCAGAGATCCGCCGCTGCGCGCGTCGCCGCTGCTGCTGGGGCTGGGGGTCACCGGCGCCTACCTGCTCTTCGTCGGCGCGCTCGAGCCGCGCAAGGGCTTGCCGGTGCTGCTCGACGCCTACGACCAGCTCCCGGCCGCGCTGGCAGAGGCCCTGCCGCTCGTGCTCGCCGGTCCTCCGCAGCGGGTCGACCGCGCGCTCGCCCGTAGGCTGGAGGCGCGCCGCGCGGGCCGCGTGCTGCAGACGGGCTTCCTCGCGCCCGAGGAGCTTCCCGCGCTGTACCGGGGCGCCGCCGCGCTCTGCCTGCCGTCGATCTACGAGGGCTTCGGCCTGCCGCTCGCGGAGGCGCTCGCCTGCGGGACTCCCTGCGTGGTCTCCGACGACCCCTCGCTGGTGGAGGTGGCCGGAGGCGCCGCGCTGATCGCTCCGCGCGGCGACGCGGCGGCGTTCGCCGGGCACCTGCTCGCGCTCGCGCAGGACCCCGGGCTCGGTCAACGTCTCTCCACCGCCGGGCCTGCGCGCGCCGCCGCCTTCACCTGGGAAGCGAGCGCCCGGGCCCACCTGAAGGCCTATCGCGCGGCCGCGGAGGAGGCGTGAAGGTCGCCCTCGTCCACGACTGGCTGACGGGTTATCGCGGCGGCGAGCGCGTGCTGGCCGCCCTCTGCGAACTGTACCCGCAGGCCGACCTCTTCACGCTGGTGCACGTCCCGGGGAGCTGCGGCCCGGTGATCGAGTCGCGCAGGATCACCACCAGCTTCCTGCAGGCCTTGCCGCGCGCGCAGACCCACTATCGACACTACCTGCCGCTCTTCCCGGCAGCGGTCGAGCGGCTCGACCTGCGCGGCTACCAGCTGGTGATCTCGACGAGCCACGCGGTCGCCAAGGGCTGCCGGCCCGCTCCTGGCGCGGTCCACATCTCCTATGTGCACACGCCGATGCGCTATCTCTGGGACCAGTTCGACGCCTACTTCGGCCCCGGCCGCGCCTCGCTCCCCGTGCGGCTCGCCGCCCGCGCGGTCGCCCCGGCGCTGCGGCGCTGGGACGTCGAATCGACCGGGCGCGTGGACGGCCTCATCGCCAACAGCCGGTTCGTCTCGCAGCGCTGCGAGCGGGTGTGGGGCAGGGCGGCCGACGCGGTGGTGTATCCGCCGGTCGAGACCGGCTTGTTCCAGCCCGCGGCCGGGCTCACCAGCGAAGAGCGCGGAGAGCGGGGATATGCGCTGATACTCTCGGCATTGGTGCCCTATAAGCGAGTGGACCTCGCGGTGCGGGCCTTCAGCCGCGCGCGGCGCCGGCTGATCGTCGCTGGCGGCGGCCCGGAGCTGGAGCGGCTCCGCGCGCTCGCCGGGCCCACCGTGGAGGTGCGCGGCGTGGTGGCCTCGGACGAGCTCCAGCGCCTGTATGCGCTCGCCGCCTTCTTCGTGCTGCCGGGCGAGGAGGACTTCGGGATCGCGCCGGTGGAGGCGCAGGCGGCTGGTCGGCCCGTGCTGGCGCTGGGGAAGGGCGGCGCGCTGGAGACAGTGCGCACCGGGCGCGAGCCCACCGGGGTGTTCTTCGCGGAGCCCACCGAGGAGTCGCTGCTGGCGGCGCTGCCGGAGATCGACCGGCTGGCCCGGGAAGTGGCGCCAGCGTCGATCCGGGAGTGGGCGCTGCGGTTCGACGCGGGCCGCTTCAAGCCGGAGCTGGAGCAGACCATCGCGGCGCTGCTGCGGGCCGGGCGGGCCGGCGGCGGGGCGTGAGCCTGGGCCTCGAGTCCATCGGGGCGGGGTCGCGCACGCAGCGCCAGCGCCCTCCGCGCGACCCCCGATGCCGCACCAGGAGGCGCGCCGACGTCCCTCGAGCCGCCCTACTTCGCGGCCTGCCTCTTCCGAGCGGCCTCCTGCTCGTCGGCCTTGCGCTCCGCTGCCTCGGCCTTCGCGTCCTCGTGCTTCACCGAGACCACCTCGGCCGTCAGCGCGTCGATCTGCACCTCTTCGATGCCCGAGGTCTTGGGCTTCTTGATGTCGAGCGAATAGACCAGCTTGCCGTCCTCCTCTTCGAGCTCGGCGTCCTTGACGACGCCGCTGCCCACCTTGACGAGCGCCAGCTTGCGCGCCTCCGCGCAGGTGACCTTCGCCCTCTGCTTCAGCGCCGCAGGTCCCTTGCAGGTGTCGGCGGCGAGCGTGGGGAGGGAGAGCAGGAGCAGGGCGGCGAGGACGCTTGGGATGGTGTTCATGACTCCCAAGCTAGGAGCGGTGCAGCCGCGCGGCAATCGAGGATCGCGGAGATGACAATCTTCTAATCCCAGTCTCGCCTCCCTCTCATCAAAGAAGGCTAGAGAGAGAGCATGAACCGCTACCGCTCCTGGAAGGCCTCGCGAAGTCGCCTGCGGCCGCTGGCGTGTGGCGGGCGCGGATGAAAGGGACGCTCCGTCCCCCGCCGGCCGCCGGCGCGGAGGCTCGCTGGCAGGCGCTGCTGCGCACGGCAGACGCCAGCGTGCTGCGAGCGCTGAAGCTGGCCGGCATCACCAGCGCGGCCGGGCTGCTCGCCACCACCGACCTGCAGTTCCTGCAGCTCCCGCGAGTCGGCAAGGCGGTGCTCAGGGGCTTGCAAGAGCTCAAGCAGGCCCTCGCAGACCGGAGCACCCGCAGAGGACAGCAGCAGGTCACCAGGTCGATCACCCTCGAGCTCGAGCCGGCGCTGGAGTGGAGCCTGCTCGCCCGCGCGGCAGAGAGCGGGCTTGCGCCCGCGCAGTGGCTTCAGCAAGCAGTGCGCCGCGGGCTCGCTGCTGGGGCTCCTCTCGACGCAGGGCAGACCGCGGACCCGGGCCCGGCTGCGGCCGAACTACCCCCGGCAGGGAAGGACGGCCGGGTCTTCCCTCTCGGAGAGGCCGACCCCGAGGTGGTGAGGGCGCTGGGCCTGGCAGGCGCGCGGACGGTCCGGCAGCTCGCGGCCCTCGCCGACTGGCAGCTGCTCGAGCTTCCCGGCGTCGGTGTCGGCGCGCTCCGCAAGGTGCGCGCGCTCAAGCGCAGCCTGGGGTTGCCAGCCGACCTGTCGCGCGCCCGGGGCCCGCGCGGCGCCTCCTACTCGTTCAGGGTGGAGTTCGAGGCCGGCCGCCTCTCCGAGCTCGCCGCAGCGGCCGGCGTCTCGCCTTGGACCTGGCTGCGCAGGGTGCTCCTGGAGTCGCTGCGCCCGCGGACCGAGGCCGTGGCTGCCGCACCCTCACCTGCCCAAGGCGGGCAAAGCGGGGCTGAGTGATGGCCATGCTCGCGCTGCTCCTCTTCACGCTGTCGGGTCCGCTCTCGCTGCACGCGGCGCAGGCGCTGGCCGACCAGCACAGCGGCGCGCTCTTTGCCGCGCAGGCCCAGGTCGCCGCCTCGCGGGCGGGCGTGGAGGCCGCGGGCCAGCTCGCCAACCCCACCTTCTCGGCCGGCATCGGCCAGGACAGTCCCACGCTGACGGCCGGCCTCGACGTCAAGCTCCCGCTCTTCGGCCAGCGAGGCGCCGCGATCGACTCCGCCGAGGCCGCGTCCCGCGTCACCGAGTCCGACGCGCAGCTCCAGCGCGCTCGCCTGCACTCCGCCATCCGCCGCGCCCACGCCGCGCTCTGGGCAGCGGGGCAGCAAGCGGCGCTCGCGTCCGACGCGGCCCGGCTCTCGTCGCAGGTCGCCAACCTCACCGCCGAGCGCCTGCGGCTCGGCGGGGCGGCGGAGCTGGAGGTGGAGCAGGCGAAGCAGGCGCTGCGCCGCGCCGGGCAAGACCTCGCCGATCGGCAGGCCGAGGCGTCGGCTGCCCGCGAAGAGCTGGCGGCGCTGCTCGGGATCGACCCGGCGGGCCTCGACGCCGCGGCCCCCGAGAGCCTCGAGGTGCCGCCGGTGGAGGCGCTCGCGCAGAAGGCCGCAGCCCACCCGGAGCTGGAGGGTCTGCGCCGGCAGCAGTCGGCGGCCACCGCGAGGGCCGACGAGGAGCGCACGGCGCTCCGTCCGCTCCCCTCGGTGTCGCTGACCGCGGAGCGGCTTGGCGGCGCCGCAGGCCTGGGTCTGCGCGCCGGCCTCGCCTTCGACGTACCTCTCCTCTCCTGGAACCGCGGCCGCGTGCGCCAGCAGGAGGCGCTCGCCCGGGTGGCAGCCGAGCAGCAGCGCGCGGCCGAGCAGCGGCTCGCAGGCCAGCTCCGGGCGGCCCGCGCCCGCTGGAGCGCGGCGGTGTCCCGCGCCGGCAACTACGCGCGGGACCTGGTGGCCGGCGCGTCGCGCGTCCTGGAGATGGCGCAGGCGGGTTATCGAATCGGTAGGACGAGCTCGTTCACCGTGCTGCAGGCGCAGGGCGAGCTGTCCTCCGCCCGCAGCCGGGCCATCGACGCGACGCTCGACTCGCAGCGCGCCATCGCAGATCTCGAGGAGGCGGTCGGTGCGGATCTCTAGGCTGGTCGTACTCTTGGCGCCATTCCTGCTCTGCGCCCCGGGCTGCAAGCGCGGGGAGCAGGAGCCCGAGGCCCGGGCGCCCTTGCTGGTGCGGCTCGCGAAGGTGGTGCGCGGAGACATCGCGGAGGTCGCTCTCGCCGCGGGCACGCTGGACGCGCCGCCGGGGCTCGACGTCAAGCTCGCCCCGCCGGTGGCCGGCCGCCTCGCGCGCGTGCTCGCCGCCGAGGGGGACCGGGTCAAGAGAGGCCAGCTCCTCGCCAACCTCGACCTCGCGCCGCTGCGGGACGCCGCGCTGCAGGCCGAGGCGCAGCTTGCGCAGGCCCGGGCGCAGGAGAAGAACAGCCGCACCCGCGAGGAGCGCGTCCGGCAGGCCCTGGCAGCAGGGGTGGCGCCGGCGCAGGAGGCCGACGACGCGCGCCTCTCCCTCGACTCGGCGGCTGCGGCGGTGCGGAGCGCGGCGGCGGCCCTCTCCGCCGCGCGGCACCAGCTGGCCCGCGGCGAGCTGCGCGCGCCGTTCGACGGCGTGGTGGCGCGGCTCTTCGCCTCGGCGGGAGAGCAGGTCGACCCCGCGCGGCCGGTGCTCGAGGTGGCGCACGTGGAGGTGCTCGAGCTGCGCGCGGCGGTGCCGCCCGGCGTGGCGATGCGGCTGCGCCCCGGGCAGGAGGCGACCGTGCTGGTGGACGCCGCGCCGGGCACGCCGTTCGAGGCGCGGGTGCTGGCGATCGCGCCGGTGGTCGACGCGCAGAGCGGCGCCACGCTGGTGCGGCTGCGGGTCCCCAACGCCGAGGGCCGCCTCAAGGTGGGCTCGCTGGCGCGCGCGCGCATCACGCTCGACCTCCACCGCGGCGCGCTCCTGGTGCCGCGGGAGGCGCTGCTCGGCGGCGCCCAAGGGCCCGCCGTCGAGCTGGTCAAGGACGGCAAGGCGCTCCGCACGGCGGTCCAGCCCGGCTACCAGGACGGCGGCTTCGTCGAGCTGGTCGCCAGAGTGAATCAAGGCGTGAATCAAGGCGTGAGCGAAGGCCAGCAGGTGATCGTCCAGGGCGCGTACGCGGTGCCCGACGGCACGCCGGTCGCGCAGGCAGAGCCCGCGGGCGCAGAGGCCGCTGCGGAGGGCGTGAAGGAAGCGGCTCCCCCTCCCGGGAAGGACGGCAAGTGAGCGCGGCGCAGCTCGCCCTGCGCCACGGCCGCGGGCTGCTCTTCGGGGCGGTCGCCTGCGCCGTCGCCGGGCTGGTCGTCGCCAGCGGACTGCCCAAGGGCGTCTACCCAGAGGTGACCTTCCCGCGCGAGCAGGTGGTGGCGCGCCTCCCGGGCGCGTCGGCGGCGGCGGTGCTCGCGGGCCTGACCCGGCCGCTCGAGGCGGCGCTCTCCGC
>JAYWAO010000381.1:0-4329 GCA_043782365.1 Deltaproteobacteria bacterium | reverse complement strand
GCGCGCCGCCGGGCCGCTCCTCGCCCATCGGGATTGAGCACCAGCCCTCGCAGGCCGAGTAGATGGCGTCGCGCACCAGCACTCCCGGGCCGACGCGCCGCTGCAGCTCGGGCACATAGAGGGCGGCCGTCGCGGTGGTCCAGCAGTAGACGAGGCGCAGGGCGGGGAGGGCGATGGCGGTCCGCTCGTCTTCCGGCGCGGCAGCGGCGCGGTCGAGGCGCGCGCCGAGCTGCCGGCTCTTTGCGCCGAGGGCGTCGGTGAAGAGCGCGCGCTGCGCGGGCGAGAGCGCTTGCGAGACCTGGTCGGGGAGCCTGCCGTCGCGCAGCGCCCTCGCGAGCAGCGGCGCGCGCGCGGCGAGATCGCGCAGCAGATAGACGATGGGCGCCGGGAAGATGCCCGCGATCAAGGACACGTCGCGCGCGACGGCGAGGAGCAGCGCCAGCAGGCCGCGCGCCTCGAGATCCTGCACCTCGAACAGCTCGTACGGCCAGGCGTAGATCTGCCGCACCAGCCTGGGCATCTGGGTGAAGTTGAAGCCGCTCATGGTGCCGACGTCGCAGCCGTCGGCGGCGCGCGCCACCTTGCACGAGCCCACGAAGTAGAGGGCGCGGCCCCGGAACGCCTCGGGGCAGACGGCGCGCAGGTGGTACAGCGAGACGTGCACCGTGCGCTGGAACTCGGCGAGGTAGCCGCGGGTGACGGGCACGTGCTTGGGCGCGCCGGTGGAGCCCGTGGTGCGCACGTAGTAGATGGGCGGCTGGGTCGTGAGCACGCCGCGCTCGCCCTCCATCGCGGCGCGCACCAGCGGCGCGAGAGCGGCTGGGCCCAGCAGCGGAACCCGGGCCGCGTACTGCGCCGCGCTGGTGGACGCGAAGCCGTGCTGCAGGCCGTAGCGGGTGCCCGCGTTGGCGGCGAGCAACGCTTCGAGGTGCGCGGTCTGGGAGGCGCGCAGGTCCTGCGCCGCCCTGCGAAACGCCCTCGCAGGGCCGATGCGCGAGAGGTGACCGAGGCGGTGGAGCAGCGCTGGCGGAGGGAAGACGAAGGCCATGGCGGCCCATGCTACCTTGTACAGGCCATGTCCGACGCCGGGGCCGAGCGCCCGAGGGGCCTGCGGCTCTTCCACAAGCTGTTCCTGACGACGCTCGTGATCGGCCTGGTGCCGCTCCTCGGCCTCGCCGCGGCGATGCTCGACACCAACTCCGAGGCGCTCAAGGACAACAACCGGCACCTGATGATCTCGGTCGCCGCCAACGTGGCGCGCGAGGTCCGCCACCAGCTCAAGTTCGCCAGCAGCGAGCTGCTCGGGGTTGGCCAGATCCTGCTGGGCCCGGGCGACGCCGACGACCAGCAGCGGCTCGCGCTCGCCGGCAGCCGGGTCACGGGCTCGAGCGCCCTCGACTACGCCGGCATCTACGACCCCCGCGGGCGCCTCGTCGTCGCGGTGAAGGCGCAAGACCGCAGCGCGCCCGACTTCGCGCAGCAGCTCGACGGCGCGCTCTTGCAGCGGTTCAAGGGCGCGGAGCTGCTGGCGGGCGAGGTGTTCGCCGGTCCCGTCGGGCCGCTCCTCCCCATCTACCTGCCCATCGTGGTGGACGGAGAGCGGCGCGGCATCATCGGCTCGGCCATCGACCTGCGGCCTCTCTGCGAGCTCACCAAGACCCTCGGCGAGCGGTCGTTCTCCAAGCTCGACGGCGTGGCCGTGGTGGACCCGGTGATGGTGATCGATCAGGCGCGGACGCTGGTGGCGGCGGCCGACCCCGCGCGCGTGGCGAAGCACGAGAGCCAGCAGGGGCACGGCATCTTCGCCGCCCAGGTGGGCTCGCTGGGCTTCCGCGGCGACCTCGGCGCCTCGCTGGAGTTCGAGACCGAGAAGGGCGAAGGCATGCTGGGCGCGGTCGAGCCGCTCGCGGAGCTGGGCTGGGCGGTGATCGTCCAGCAGCCGCAGGAGCTCGCCTACCACTCCGTCTACGTGATGCGCCGCTCGGTCCTCTACGCAGCGCTGGCGGCGGCCCTGGGCGCGGCGCTCGCGGGCTTCTTTCTCGCGCGGCGGCTGGCGCGGCCGATCGCGCGGCTCGCCGAGGAGACGCGCAAGATCGGCGAGCGGTCTTTCACCACCGTGCCGGCCGACCTCTCGGGCCGCGCCGACGAGCTGGGCTCCCTCGGGCGCGCCTTCGACGAGATGTCCGCCACGCTGCGGGAGAGCGAGAAGCTGCTGGTGATCGAGACCCGCGCCTCGACCTCCCTCTCGCGCTACCTCTCGCGCGACGTGGTCGACGCCATCTTGAAGGACCCCGAGCGGCTGCGGCTCGGCGGCGAGCGGCGCGAGATCACCGTGCTCTTCGCCGACGTGGTCGCCTTCACCAAGCTGGCCGAGCAGCAGCAGCCCGAGGTGGTCGTCCAGATCTTGAACGAGCTGTTCACCTTCGCGACCGAGATCATCCAGCGGCGCGGCGGCATCATCGACAAGTTCATCGGCGACTGCGTGATGGCGGTCTGGGGCGCGCCCGAGCAGCACGCCGACGATCCGCTGCGCGCGGTGCTGGCCGCCGAGGACCTGCGCCGCTGGCTCGACACCGCCAACCGCCACTGGCGCAAGCAGCTCGGCCTCGAGATCCGGCTGGCGATGGGCATCAACACCGGCCAGGCGGTGGCGGGCAACCTCGGCTCGGAGAAGCGGATGGACTACACGGTCATCGGCGACGCGGTGAACGTGGCCGCGCGGCTGGAGGCGAAGGCCGCGCCCGGGCAGATCCTCATCAGCCAGGCCACCCGCGATCGGTTACCGAAAGAGTTTGAACCCGGCCGCCTCAAGCCGCTCGGCGAGAGCAAGCTCTACGGGAAGGAAGCCACCCTGCCGATCTTCGAGGTGGCCGAGTGATCGGAACCCTCTACGGCGGCCGCTTCCGGATCCTCGAGCAGCTCGGCGCGGGCGGCATGGGCACGGTCTACAAGGCCGAGCAGGTGGCGCTGCGGCGCGAGGTGGCGCTCAAGCTGATGCACCCGCACCTCGCGCAGGCGCCAGGGCAGGCGGAGCGGTTCCACCGCGAGGCCCACGTGCTCGCCAAGCTGCACCAGAAGAACTCCGTCGAGGTCTACGACCTCGGCGAGGCCGAGGGCACGCTCTTCATCGCCATGGAGCTGCTGGCGGGCAACGGCCTCGACGACCTCCTGCGCGCGGGCGGGCCGATGCAGCCGCAGCGGGCCATCGCCATCACCGCGCAGGTGCTCGACGCGCTCGCCGCCGCGCACGAGCTCGGCGTGGTCCACCGCGACCTGAAGCCCGCGAACATCTTCATGGTGGCGCGCAAGAAGAAGCCAGCCGCCCGGAAGGCCGGGCTCGACGCCTTCACCGGCGTCGGCCTGGGTCCGAAGGGCCCCGCGCGAGGCGTGGACCTCTTCTCCCAGGCGTTCCAGGTCTCCTCGGGCGAGCTGCCCGCGGTCGGACAGGCTGCCGCCCTCGAAGCCGAGGAGACGGGCGACCAGGTGAAGGTGCTCGACTTCGGCCTCGCCTTCCTGCGCGAAGAGCAGGGCGGCCGCATCACCAGGCAGGGCCAGACCGCCGGCACCCCGGCCTACATGTCGCCCGAGCAGTGCCGCGGTGAGCAGGTCGATGGCCGCGCCGACCTCTACGCGCTCGGCTGCACGCTCTACGAGATGCTCGCGGGCACGCCCCCGTACGGCTGGGGCGAGACCAACGCCGTGGAGGTGATGGCGGCGCAGCTCTACCAGCCGGTGCCCAAGATGTCGGCGCAGCGGTGGGACCTCGCCATCCCCGAGCCGGTCGAGGTGGCGGTGCTCCGCGCGCTCGCCAAGCGGCCCGAGGAGCGCTGGCCCGATGCCAAGGCGATGCGCGACGGCCTCTTTGCCGCCCTCGCCCGCGCCGCCGAGCCGGACGCGGCGCGCGAGGACAAGCACGAGGTGCGCCCCGCCGAAGTGGTGCTGCCTCCGTCGCGCGTGGAGAGCGACCGTCCGGTCGGACTCGCCGGCGTGGAGCTCGCGCAGGTCGCCACCGCGCTGGGCGCAGCCGGGCTCACGGTGCGCGAGCTCCCGGCGCCTCCGTCGAGCGGCCAGATGCCGCAGCTGGCGGGGCTGGGCGCGCTGGTGGTCGCCGCGGCTGCGGGCACGAGCGCGTTCGCGCTGGCGGAGAGGTTCGCCGCGCTGGCCGAGGCCCCGCCGGTGCTCTTGTGCGGGCCCGAGGACGACCTGCAAGAGATGGCGCAGGCGATCGCGGCGGGCATCTTCGACTATGTTCCCCTGCCGCTCGATCCAGCAGACCTCTCCCGGAAGGTGGCCCGTGCACTGCGCCAGCGGCGGTAGAGGACGCCAGCG
>JAYWAO010000380.1:0-11925 GCA_043782365.1 Deltaproteobacteria bacterium | reverse complement strand
CGCAGAAGCCGCAGAGCGGCGGCAGGCTCTGCTCCTGCGGCCAGCGTGGCTGCCTGGAGGCTTACTGCGCGGGGCCTGCGCTCGCTGCCTGGGCGCGGGACGATCTGCGCATCGCCAACGCCGCCGCGCGCGCCGCCGGAAAGCCCCCCACCGTCGGAAAGCGGCTCCTGGAGCTGGCGGGCGGCGATCCGGAGAAGATCACCGCCTCGGCGATGGAGCGGGCCGCGCACGAGGGCGACGAGCTCTCGCGCCGCCTGCTCGACGAGGCCGCGCGCCTGCTCGGCTACTCGCTGGCAAATCTCTTGACGCTGGTGAACCCGCAGCGGCTGCTGCTGGGCGGCGGGGTGCTGGCGTCGTCGCCGCGGATGACCCGGCTGGTGATCGAGTCGGTGGACCAGTTTGCCGGCAAGCTCGCCCGGCGCGCCTGCACCATCGGGGCGCCGCAGCTGGGCGACGACGCCACCGTGGTGGGCGCCGGCCTGCTGGCGCGGGAAGCGGCCTAGAGAGGAGCTCTAGTTCAGCTCGAACCGCACCTTGAACGGCACGCTGGTCGCGACCGCCACGCCGTTCACCTTGCCGGGCGTGCAGCGGTACTCGGTCATCACCTTGAGCGCGGCCTGGCCGAGGCCCTCGCCGGGGTCGGAGATGATGTCGATCTTGGCGAGGCTGCCGTCGGAGTCGATCAGCAGCTTGAGCGTCACCACGCCCTCGATCTCCTTCT
This sequence comes from Deltaproteobacteria bacterium, assembly GCA_043782365.1. Classification (GTDB taxonomy): domain Bacteria; phylum Myxococcota; class Myxococcia; order Myxococcales; family 40CM-4-68-19; genus CAIWCD01. The sequence goes on along the minus strand of JAYWAO010000380.1, from coordinate 11,204 downwards.
TGCGCGCCTGCTGCGGGTAGAACTTGCGGATGTCCACCACGCCCAGCGGCGAGCAGTCGGGCAGCTCGCTCACCTGCGCCGCCGGGGCATAGCGCTCGGCCTTGTACGGCTTGACCGTGCTGGGGTCGCGGCCGACGCGGCCGGGGTCTCCGTAAAGTGTGTTACCCGTGTTGACTGCGAAGGAGCCCGCGCCCGAGGTGCTCTCCAGGGTGATGCCCGAGAGCACCACCGGCGTGGTCTCCTGCTTCGCCTCCTGCGACGGCGGCGGCGGCGCGTCCATCTGGGTGGGGGGCGGCGGCAGCGGCGTGGGCGGCAGCTCCTGCGGCTTCACCGGCTTGGGCGCGCGCGCCATCTTCATCGGCAAGGGCTTGGGTGGCTCTGGCGGTTTCTCGGGCTCGGGCGGCTTGGGTGTTACTTTTTCGATCACCGCCACCGTCACCGCGACCGGCCGCGGCGGGGCTTTCTGCCGCTTCGCGAGACGCGCCAGCACGCCGCCCGCGCCCAGGTGGAAGGCCACCGAGGCGACGAGCGCGAGCACCAGGCTGGAGGCGGGCCGCACGATCGTCGCTCCTACTGCGCCGGCTTTTCGATCTGGATGGCGAACTTGGTCACGCCCGCGCCCTTGAGCACGTCGAGCACGTGGGTGACCGCGCCGTGGCTGGCGGCCCGGTCGCCGCCGATGACGGCCTGCACGTCTTCACCAGCGGCCCTCGCCTTGGCCACCTCGGCGACGAGGCCGGCGTCCTTGACCTCGACGCCGTTGAGGAAGGTCTTGTCGTCCTTGGTCACCAGCACCGCGAAGGTCTTGTTGACCGTCTCGCCGCCGTGCGCGGCGCGGGGCAATTCGACCTCGATCGAGTCCTTGACGATGTAGGTCGCCGTCACCATGAAGATGATCAGCAGCACCAGCATGATGTCGACCAGCGGGGTGACGTTGATGTCGTTGATCCCGTCGTCGCCCGGGTCTTGCGCGCTGCCGGCCATCGGCTAGGCGACCTTCGCGGGCGCCGTCACCGCGCCGGCCGAGCGGGCCTCGCTCGCCCGCTGCACGTGCAGGCCCGCGGCGATCGCCGAGGAGAGCGCGTTCGACCGGCCCACCGCGCGCTTCAAGAGCCGCAGGAAGATGTTGTAGGCGAGCACCGCGGGGATGGCGACGAAGAGGCCCACCGCGGTGGCCACCAGCGCCTCCGAGATGCCCGACATCACGCTCGACGCAGCCCCCGCGCCCGCTCCCGTGGACGCGCCCTTCTGCGCCATCGCGAGGTCGGAGAAGGCCTTGATGATGCCGAGCACGGTGCCGAAGAGGCCGATGAACGGCGAGTTGTTGCCGAGCGTGCCGAGCACGAAGAGGCCCGACTCGTACTGCAGGCGGCGCCGGTCGATGGTGGACTGGACGGCCTTCTCGACCGCCTCCTGCCCGTCTTGAAAATGCTCGCCGGCGACGCGGACCACCTCGGCCTCCATCGAGTCGCCCGTGGCGGTCTTGACCGCTTCGTCGAGCTTGCCCGTCTGGCAGAGGCGGATCAGCGCGTCGAAGCGGCCGCCCATCCGGCGGCGCATGAAGTAGACGGCGCGCTCGAGCATGACGGTGATCGACAGCACCGAGAGCCCGAGCAGCAGGTAGAGGACCCAGGTGGAGCCGGTGAGGGTGAGGGCGAGGATCTGTTCCTGCAACACGTTGCCTCCGAGAGCCGAGCGCTGGCCGACCATCCGACTCAAGGCGCAAACCTACAACCTAACAGCAGACCCAAGGGGCGGCGCCGCTATTCAGTCCTTGGCGCGGCGAACGAACACACATCTCCCCTCGCACCCCGGGCAGGGCCGTACCCACCTCGCCCGAAGCTCGCCCACTCAGGGCTCGAAGGCGCCCACGGCCTTCGCCAGGCGCAGGGCAGACAGCTGCACAGCGAGCTTCTGCTGCAGCGCCGCCGCCTCGGCCTGGTAGAGGCTGGCCTCGGCGTCGGAGACCTCGATCTGGGTCGAGGTGCCCGCCTCGAACTGCGCCCGCGCCAGCCGCTCGTTCTCCTCTGCCACCTTGAGCGACTGCGCGCTGGTGTCGCGCAGCACGCGCGCGGTCTCCAGATCGAGGAGGGCCCGCCGCAGCTCGTCCTCGATGCGGATGGCGGTCGAGCGCGCCTGCGCCGTCGCCTGCCGCTCCTGCGAAGCCGCGTCCTTGAGCTGCGCGTAGCGGAACCCACCATCGTAGAGCGGGAGCGAGGCGGCGAGCGTGATCGCCCAGGTGACCCGGTCCTGCCCCGGGAAGAGGTCGTTGTTGTTGGTCCGGGCCGCGCCGGTGAGGTTCACCGTCGGCCAGAACTGCGCCCAGGCGTCGCTGCGCACGCGCGCGGTGATCTGCTCGTTGAGCTTCTGCGAGGCGACCTCGGGCCGCTCGGAGAGCGCCTTCTTGAGCAGCTCCTGGAAGCTGCCCTTCTGCTCGGCGGAGAGGTCTGGTGAAGCGGTGAGCTCGAAGGCGGTGTCGTGGCGGTCGAGCAGCGCCGCGAGCTGGCTCTTGGTGGCCTGCAGCGCGAACGTCTGGCGGCGGGCCTCCTGGTCGGCCGAGACCGCGTCGAGCTGCGCGCGAACGGCGGCCGCCTTCTGCAGCAGCCCCGCCTCGTAGCGGCTCCGCGCCTGCCGCAGCTGGTCGCGCGACGCCTGTGAGCGCCGGAAGGCCGCCGAGAGCAGCTCCTTCTGCTGCAGGCCGAGCAGGTAGGTGGCCGCGACGCTGAGCAGGGTCTCCCGGCGCAGCTGCGTCTCGTTGAGCTTGTTGATCTCGATCTGGTCCTTGGCGGTGTCGAGAGCCGGGAAGGCGCGGGCGTTGAAGAGGGTGATCTGCCCGGTGAGGTTGGCCTGGAGCTGGTTGGACGGCTGGGTGACGATCAGCGCGCCGTTGTAGGGCGTGCCGAACTCCGCCGAGTTCCGCGTGTAGCTGCCGTTGGCCGTCAGGGTGGGCTGGAAGGCGCTGTAGGCGCGCGAGAGGTTGTTCTGCGACTGCGCCACCCGCTCGCGGGCGACGGCGAGGTCGGGCGAGGCGTCCTTGGCGCGGGCGAGCGCCTCGGCGAGCGTGAGGGGCGGGCCCTCGGAAGCGGGCGGGGCGGCGGGAGGGGGGATCGGCTCGAGCGCGTACGAGACCGGCACGGGCGCAGCGGGCGCGCTTGCTGGCGGTGCAGCAGGCGCGGCGTTCTTGGGCGCCGCGAGCGACAGCTGCGGCGAGAGCGAGAGGGCGGCCACGAGGATCAGGGCGGCGAGCGCGCGTGCGTTCACGAGAGGGTGCTCCGGCGGAGTAAAAAGACCCCGGACCATGCGGGCCGGCAAATGTGATGTCAAGACTTCGGAATGGTTGCGAAAAAAGGTGCGGGTGGCCAGAGGTCGTACCAGCGGCGATGCGCCGCAGCGCTCTTTTGACCTCAATCGATAAGTGGACCTACCGAAGAACCTTGGGCAACCTGTCAACCTGGGGACGCGCCTAGTGTGCGTCCTTTCTGTCTCGCGTGGGGGGATCGCTTGAGCGACGCTTCGATCGGTAGGAAGTTTGACCGTGCCGTATCTCGTGGTGCTGATCGGACGCAGCAGCACGCGCCCCACCGCTCCCTCTGGTGGCTGCTCCCGGCAGCGCTCCTGGCCGCCTGCACGCCCACGCCAAAGGCCTTCTGCGAGACCGACAGCCAGTGCGTCGCCGGGACCGAGAAGTGCTACCAGGGCCTCTGCATCCGCCTGGAGAACCTGCCGGGCGCCGACGCGGGGAGCGCGGACTCCGGCGCTGACTCCGGTCCCGCCGACTCCGGGCCCGCTGATTCGGGCCCGGCCGATTCGGGGCCTGCGGATTCTGGCCCGGCCGATTCGGGGCCCGCCGATTCGGGGACTCCCGACGGAGGCACGGCGTCGATCATCATCACCGCGCCCGCCGGCGGCAGCACCATCGCGGGCAAGATCCACATCGACGCAACGCTCACCGCATCCACCACGCCGCTGTTCGTCCGCTTCGCCGCGCTGCAGGCGGGGGTCGAGACGGCGCACCTCGACGTGGCGACCCCGAACGCGGGCACCTCCAGCTACTCGACCGACCTCACCTTCACCGGCGTGGACGGCGCGACCACTCTGCAAGTGACCGCCTTCGGCGCCGCCGGAGCGTTGGCCACCAGCACCTTGACCGTCACCGCGGATCTGTCGCCTCCGTCGATCGCCACCGCGTGGAGCGGCGGCGCCTGGACCAGGCGCAGCGGGACCCTCTCCGTGCCCGCGACCATCGCCGACGGCACCAGCGGGCTCCAGTCCGCCACCATGCTGGTCGCGCTCGCGGACGGCGGCACGGCCACGCTCACCGGGAGCACCAGCGGCGCCACCACCACCTTCACGGCGGCGGGCACGCTCGGCTCGCCGGGCAAGGCGGAGCAGCTGCCGTTCGCGCTCACCGCCACCGACAAGGTCGGCAACTACGCGGAGCTGCCGACGGGCGCGGGCCGCGTGCTCAAGCTCGACGACGCCGCTCCGGGGATCACCGCCGACTCGGCGAACGCCCTCTACGGCAGCGGCGTCTGGCACGGCGCGGGGGGCGGCCTGGGCGCCGCGGTGACTGTCAGGCTCACCGACGTGGGCGGCGGAATCAACGGCGTTGCCGGCAGCGCGCCCTCGCTGCGGCTCGGCGCTGCCAACGCAGCGGTGGCGGCCACGGGCACGCTCGTCTCGGGCGGCACCGCCAACGACGGCGTCTGGACGTTCGGCAACGTGGTCCTGCCCTCGGACCCCTCGATCGAGACCGCGTCGTATCCATTGTTCTTCAATGCCGCCGATATCGCCGGGAATGCAGCCACCTCGACGGCGCTGACCCTCCAGCTCGACAACAAACCCCCGGCCTATGACCTCGCGAGGCTGGGCGTCGACACCGCAGCCACGCCCTACGACGAGACCGACGCGCAGGGCGTGGGGCTGTTCCTCGGCGCGACGCAGGCGCCGGGCGCGCCCAAGGTGAAGGTGGTCGCGCGCATCGTCGAAGGGTTCCTCGCCTCGGCGACCGCGACGCTGCCCGATGGCACCACGAAGGTGGCAGGCGCCTGCACGCCGGGCACCGGCGACGCCTCCTGCGCCTTCCTCATCGCGCGCCCCGCGCTGACGGGCAGCTACGCGCTCACCTTCGACGCGGTGGACCTCGCGGGAAACAAGGTCGCCGGCGCGAAGCCTGGCTACACGCTCCACTTCGACAACGACCCGCCAGCCGCCTACGCGGCTGCAATCAGCGCGGACGCCACCTGGTACAAGCGCGACCCGGCGGTCACCTGCGTCGTCACCGCCACGCTCACCGCCCTGCCCGCGAGCGGCGTCGCCTCGGTGTCGCTGACCCCGGCGGGCGGCGCGGCGATCGCGCCATCGACCACCAGCGCCGATCAGAAGACCTACACTTTCACGCTGCCGACCAGCGTCGCGCCCGTGAACGCGCAAGGCCCGTTCAACGTCACCGCCGCGGTCACCCCCGTGGCGGGGCGGGTGGCGCTCTCGACGGGCACGCGCAACATCGACGGGCTCGCGCCGGTCGCCACCATCACCACCCCGGGTTGGGTCGGGATGGCGAACGCGGCCTCGGTGCCCTTGCCGGTGGCGGTGAGCGACGGCATCGGCACCGGCAGCGGCAGCGGCGTGGCGAGCTACTCGCTGCTCTTCCGCGGGGCGACCATCAGCGGCATCCCGAACCAGCCCTTCACGCTCGACGCGCTGGCGGGCTCGCCGGCGCTCTTCGAGGGCAGCTACCCGCTGGCGGTGACCGCGACCGACGTGGTCGGTAACTCGAGCAGCACCACCGGCAGCCTGCTGGTGGATCTCGCGCCGCCGACCCTGACCTCGTTCGACACCACGGCGGTGGGCACGCCCGGCTCGTGGGTCGCGCCCGACGGCAAGGTGTGGCTGAAGGTCAACGGCGCCGTGACGGCCGACGTCTCCGCGGTGGTGGACCTGGGCAAGGGCAGCCCGCTGCAGGGCGTGTCGCTCTATGCGGGCGCGGGTGCCTGCCAGGCAGTGGCGTCCTCGACCGACGTGGCCTCGCCGTTCCACTTCGCGGTGCCGCGCTGCCTGGGCGCCAACAAGGAAGGCCCCGTCTCGCTGCTCTTCAACGCCGCTGACCAGGCGGGGAACCAGCTCGCGGCGGGGCCCTTCGCCACCTCGGGGCGGGCGGCCTTGGTCTACTTCGACGACGTAGCGCCTTCTGCCGCGGTGCTGGCGAGCCCGGGCGCGGCGCAGTGGGTCGCGCGCTCGGCCGGAGTCGGCGGCCGCACGCTGCCCGTCACCCTGACCCTGACGGAGAGCGGGTCGGGCGTGGCGACCGTGGCGCTGTTGCCGCAAGGGGGGAGCAGCGTCTCGGCGACCTCCACCACGAATGGGTGGGTTGCGAACCTCGGCCTCGCCGCTGCGCCGACCGGCCAGGCGCAGGCGCTCGCGGTGGCGGTGAATGCGGTCGACAACGTCGGCAACGCCTCGAGCGGGCTGTCGGTGTCGCTGCTGGTCGATGACTCCGTCCCGGTGATCACGCCCGACCCGGCCGGCACGGGGCTCGGTTCGAACAACTGGTACGGCGGCGCCAACCTCCGGCTCCCGGCCACGGTGAAGATCACCGACAGCGGCGCCGGCGTCGCGGGAGGCGCCAGCGCGCCCACGCTCCGGTTCGGCTCGAGCACGGCAGCGGTCGCAGCGTCGGGCACCCTCACCTCCGGAACACCGCTCGACGGCGTCTGGGGCTTCGGCTCGGTGCTGCTGCCCAGCGACCCGTCGATCGAGTCGAGCGCATACCCCGTCTATTTCTCGGCGACCGACTTGGTGGGCAACGCCTCCACCTCGACGGCGTTCACCGTGCAGCTCGACAACAAGCCGCCGGTGTTCGAGCCGGGGTCGATTCAGGTCGATACCAATACCACGCCCTATAATGGCGTCGATGCGCAAGGCGTGGGCTGGTTCAGGTCGAACAGGCTCGTCCCGGGCTTCAAGGTCGCATTGACGGCCCGGATTGCCGAGACCAACTTCGCCACCTCCTCGGTGACCCTCCCGGATGGGAGCGTCATCCAGGGCCAGTGCGGAACGCCGGGAGCCAACACCAATTGCGCATATCTCATCCCGCGGCCCGACACCGGCAGGAACTACACCGTCACCTTCGATGCCATCGACCTGGCGGGAAACCACGTCGCCGGCGCCAAGCCGCAGCTGACGCTCCACTTCGACGCAGTCTCGTCGTCTGAATACGGGCCGGCGGTGAACGCCGACACGAGCTGGTACAAGCGCGACCCCACCAAGGACATCACCGTCACCGCCACCGTATCGGCTCTGCCGGACAGCGGCTTCGCGGCGGTCACGCTCTTGCCCACGGGCGGCTCGCCGATCTTCCCTGCGACGATCAGCGCCGACAAGCTGACCTACACGTTCCTCCTCCCCACCACCGCGGGCCGCGTCGGCACCCAGGAGGCCCTCGACAGCCTTCTGACCTTCATGGCGGTGATCAAGATTGGGGCGGCTCGCACGGTCAGCCGGTTCATCGACGCGGTTCCACCCAACATCACCGTGACCGCGCCGACGAGTTGGATCGGCGGCGGGACCGCCAACTTCGCCAACCTCCCGGTGACGGTCTCCGACGGCCCCGGCAGCGGCGTCGGCAGCTACAATCTCCAGGTCGGCAGCGCGACCCTCCCGGGCAACAACAACCAGCCCTTCAACTTCGACGTCACCCCCTACCTGCCCGCGCTCTTCGAGGGAACGCTGCCCTTCGTGGTGAGCGCCACCGACGTGGTCGGCAACGCCACCAGCACCTCCGGCAGCCTGCTGGTGGACCTCGCGCCGCCCAAGCTCACCTCCTTCACCGTCTCCAGCAGCGGCGCCGTGGGCGACTACACCGACGGCAACGGGACGGTGTGGCTCAGGGCCACCGGCGCAGTGACGGCCGACGTGACGGTGGTGCTCGACCCGCTGCTCGGCAGCCCGATCCAGGCCGTCTCGCTCTACGCGGGCGCTGGTGCCTGCCAGGCGGTCGCTGGGACGACCGACACCAGCTCGCCGTACCACTTCAAGGTGCCCCGCTGCCTGGGCGCCTTGAAGGAAGGCGCGGTGACGCTGCTGCTCAACGCGGTGGACCAGGCCGGCAACCAGCTCGTCGCGGGTAACCTCGGCACCACCGGGACCCCGGTGAAGGTGTACTTCGACGACGTGGCGCCCTCATCGGCCTCCCTGGTGAGCCCGACTGGCTGGGTCTCCCGTGCGAGCGGCATTGGCGCGAACACCCTCACCGTGGTGGCCTCGGTGCTGGACAGCGGCTCTGGCGTGCTCAGCGCCACCATGACCCCGCAGGGCGGGACCACCACGGCCGCGAGCCCGGTCGCGCAGGGCTGGTCGGCGAAGCTCGGCCTCAGCTCGGCCCCGGCTGGCGTGGCGCAGACCTTCAACGTCGCGATCAGCGCCACCGACCACGTCGGCAACCCGTCCACGTCGATCGCCCCGCTGGTGCTCCGGGTGGACGACGCGGTGCCGGTGATCTCCGCCGACCCGGCGAACGTGATCTACACCGCCTCCAGCTGGCACGGCGCGCAGGCGGGCAGCCTGATCGTCTCGCTGACGGCGCGGATCACCGACAGCGGGGCGGGCGTCAGCACCACTCCCGCGCCGACTGCGCAGATCGGGTCGACCACCTCGACGGTCTACTCCGGCACGTTCAAGAGCGGGTCTTCGCTCGATGGCATCTATGACTTCGGTAACCAGACGTTACCGAGCACAGCCAGCATCGAGACGAACGCCTATCCGCTTTACTTCGACGCGGCTGACCAGGTCGGCAACCCGGCGGTGACCAAGGTCCTGACCGTGCAGCTCGACAACAAGCCGCCCGTCTACAATTCGATCTCGGTCGACATTGCCGCCACTCCGTTTGACGGCACCGACGGCGCCTTGCAGGGCTGGTTCCTCGGCGCCACCCGCGCGCCCGCGGCCCCCGCCATCAAGGTGGTCGCGCACGTCACCGAGGGCTACTTCAAGTCTGCGACCGTCACGCCTGCCGGAGGCGCAACGACCTTCGGCGCCTGCACGGGGTCCGGTCCGGTGGACTGTACGTTCACCGTGCCCCGGCCGGCGCTCTCGGGGGCCTATGTCCTGACGTTCGACGCGACCGACCTCGCCAACAACACGGTGGCGGGGGCCAAGCCGACCTTCACGCTCTACTTCGACGATGACGCGCCGACGTCCTATGCACCGGCGATCAGCGGCGATGCTGCTTGGTACAAGCGGGCCGCAGGGACCAACATCAGCGTCACTGCGACGTTGCCCGCGCTGCCCGCGAGCGGCGTTCAGTCGGTGACGCTCACTCCCGCGACCGGTCCGGTGATCACCCTGCCGGGGACCACTGGGAATACCTATTCGTTCACGCTACCGACGACCGACGCCGTCTTCGGCACCGAAGGCCCGCTCGCTTTCACGGTCACGGTCAAGTCGGTGGTGCAGCTGACGGTGAGCACGGCCGGAAGCCGCAACATCGACGGCCTGCCGCCGGTGATCACCAAGGACACCGGCAACGCGCTCTACACCGCGGGCGCCTGGCTGGGCGTGAGCAGCAGCACCAGCGGCGTGTCGGTGACCGCGAAGATCACCGATGGCGGCGCCGGCGTCTCGGGAGTCACGGGTAGCGCGCCGACGGTGAAGCTCGGCTCGAGCGGGGCCGCGGTGGCGGCCAACGGCAGCCTCGCCACCGGCACGGCGGCGTCCGGCGTGTGGTCGTTCGGCACCATCACCTTTCCGACGGCCACTGAGAATGCCGCCTATCCGATCTACTTCGATGCGAAGGACCTCGTCGGCAACGCGGCGACCTCGACGCCGTTCACCGTTCAGCTCGACACGAAACCGCCGACGATCGGCTCGGTCACCGTGGTCACCGTGTACGATGGAACCGACTCCAACTCCCAGGGCTGGTTCAAGGGGAGCACCCTGGCGGCGGGGAACATCACCGTGTCGGCGGTGGTCACCGAGACGAACTTGGTGTCCAGCACGGTGACCCCGGCCGGCGGCAGCGCCGCGACGGGCACCTGCTCGGGGACCAGCCCGACCTATACCTGCACCTACGCCGTCCCGCGCTCGGCCACCTCCGGCCCGTTGGTGCTCACCTTCGACGCGCTCGACCTCGCGGGCAACGTGGTGGTGAGCAAGCCGACCACCACGCTCTTCTTCGACAACAGCACGGCGGCGTCGTATACGCCGGCAATCAACGTGGATACGAGCTGGTATGCTCGCGCGGCCGGCAGCAACATCACCGTCACCGCCACGCTGCCCGCGCTGCCGGCGAGCGGTGTCTCGACGGTGACGCTGACGCCCTCGGGCGGGACGGCGATCAACCCCTCGACAGTGAGCGCAGACAAGAAGACGTACACGTTCGCCCTGCCCACCACCTTGGCCACGGCGGGCACCGAGGCTGCGTTCTCCTTCAGCGTGACGGTCAAGTCGGTGGTGCAGCAGACGGCCACCACAGGCGGGAGCCGCAACATCGACGGCTTGCCGCCGGTGATCACCAAGGACACCGGCAACGCGCTCTACACCGCCGGCGCCTGGCTCGGCGTGAGCAGCAGCACCACCGGGGTGTCGGTGACCGCGAAGCTCACCGACGGCGGTGCCGGTGTCTCGGCGGTGGCCGGGAGCGCGCCCACGGTGAAGCTCGGCTCGAGCGGCGCCGCGGTCAAGGCGACCGGCAGCCTCTCCACGGGCACGGCGGCAAGCGGCGTGTGGTCCTTCGGGACCGTCACCTTCCCGGCGGCCACCGAGGACAGCGCGTATCCGATCTTCTTCGACGCGAAGGATCTGGTCGGCAACGCGGCGACCTCGACGCCGATCACCGTGCAGCTCGACACCAAGCCGCCGACGATCGGCTCGATCACCGTGGTCACCGCCTACGACGGCACCGACTCCAGCTCCAGGGGCTGGTTCAAGGGGAGCACGCTCGCCGCGGGGAACATCACGCTGTCGGCGGTGGTCACCGAGACGAACTTCGTGTCCAGCGCGGTGACTCCGGCAGGCGGCACTGCCAAGGCGGGAACCTGCACGTGGACCAACCCGACCTGGACCTGCACCTACGACGTCCCGCGCTCCGCTGGCTCGGGCCCCACGGTGTTCACCTTCGATGCGCTCGACCTCGCGGGCAACGCGGTGGTGAGCAAGCCGACCACCACGCTCTACTTCGACAACAGCACGCCCGCGTCGTATACTCC
>JAYWAO010000379.1:0-4333 GCA_043782365.1 Deltaproteobacteria bacterium | reverse complement strand
CCGCGTCGAGCTGCACCTTCGGCTCCCATCCCAGCTTCTCGCGCGCGAGCGAGATGTCCGGCTTGCGCTGCTTGGGGTCGTCCGCCGGGAGCGGCTTGTTGACGATCTTCGACTTCGAGCCGGTGATGGCGATGATCTTCTGCGCGAACTCGAGGATGGTGTTCTCCACCGGGTTGCCGAGGTTGATCGGGCCGGTGAGCCCCTTGGTGTTCACGGTGGTGTTCATCATCTTGATGAACCCGTCCACCAGGTCGTCGACGAAGCAGAACGACCGCGTCTGCTGCCCCTCGCCATACACGGTGATGTCCTCGCCGCGCAGCGCCTGCAGCACGAAGTTGGAGACCACCCGGCCGTCGTTCTCCGCCATCCGCGGGCCGTAGGTGTTGAAGATGCGGACGATGGCGATGTCGACCGCGTTCTGCCGGTGGTAGTCCATGAAGAGAGTCTCGGCGACGCGCTTGCCCTCGTCGTAGCAGGAGCGGATCCCGATCGGGTTGACGTTGCCCCAGTACGACTCGACCTGCGGGTGGACCTGGGGGTCGCCGTAGACCTCGGAGGTGCTCGCCTGGAGGATGCGCGCGCGCACCCGCTTGGCGAGGCCGAGCAGGTTGATCGCGCCCATCACCGAGGTCTTCACCGTCTTGACCGGGTTGTACTGGTAGTGCACCGGCGAGGCGGGGCAGGCGAGGTTGTAGATCTGGTCCACCTCGAGGAGGATCGGCTCGACGACATCATGCCGGATCAGCTCGAACCGGTGGCTGTCCATCAGGTGCAGGATGTTGTCCTTGCTGCCGGTGAAGAAGTTGTCGAGGCAGATGACGTCGTGCCCGCCCGCGAGCAGCCGCTCGCAGAGGTGGGACCCGATGAAGCCTGCTCCGCCGGTGACGAGGATGCGCATGCGTTGGCACTCTGCCGTTTGGGGTGGTGCCGCGAGCGTAGCATGCCCCCGGTCCGCCCTCGGGCTAGGATGCGCGCCCGAACCCGCACGCACGCTGGAGCACGACCTTCATGTCCTTCACCACCAACATCCTCTGCATCGGCGCCGGCTACGTCGGCGGCCCCACCATGGCGATGATCGCCGCCAAGTGCCCGCACATCTCGGTCACCGTGGTCGACATCAACGCGGCCCGCATCCAGGCGTGGCAGTCGGACGACCTGCCCATCTACGAGCCCGGCCTGCTGCCCGTGGTCCAGCAGGCGCGCGGCCGCAACCTCTTCTTCTCCACCGGGATCGAGGAGGCGATCGACCTGGCCGACATCATCTTCGTCTCGGTGAACACGCCGACGAAGACCTTCGGCGAAGGGGCGGGCCGCGCCTCCGATCTGCAGTACTGGGAGAAGACCGCGCGGACCATCCTCAAGGCCTCCCGCACCGGCAAGATCGTCGTCGAGAAGAGCACCCTGCCCGTCCGCACCGCGCACGCCATGGAGCGGATCCTCAACGCCAACGGCGCGGGCCTGCACTTCGAGGTCCTCTCCAACCCCGAGTTCCTCGCCGAGGGCACCGCCATCAAGGACCTCGAGGCGCCCGACCGCGTGCTGATCGGCTCGCACGAGACGCCCACCGGGCTCGCCGCGCGGGAGGCGCTGGTGGCGGTCTACGCGAACTGGATCCCGCGCAGCCGGATCATCACCAGCAACGTCTGGAGCGCGGAGCTCTCCAAGCTGGTGGCGAACGCGTTCCTCGCGCAGCGCATCTCCTCGATCAACTCGATCTCGGCGCTCTGCGAGAAGACCAACGCCGACATCACCGAGGTGGCGAGGGCGATCGGCACCGACACCCGCATCGGCAACAAGTTCATCAACGCCAGCGTCGGGTTCGGCGGGTCCTGCTTCAAGAAGGACATCTTGAACCTCGTCTACCTCTCCGAGAGCTACGGCCTGCCCGAGGTCGCGGCGTACTGGGAGAGCGTGATGAAGATCAACGACTACCAGGAGCGCCGCTTCGTGCAGAACATGGTCCGGTCGATGTTCAACACCGTGGCCGGCAAGCGGATCGCGCTGTTTGGCTTTGCCTTCAAGAAGGACACCGGCGACACCCGCGAGTCCCCGGCCATCGAGGTGGCGCGGCGGCTGATCGAGGAGCGCGCGGTGGTGGTCATCAGCGACCCGAAGGCGCTCGCGCACGCCCGCGAAGACCTCGCCGACGCGCCCAAGGGCAGCGTGGTCTTCGAGGAGGATCCATACGCGGCCGCGGCCGGCGCGCACGCCATCGCGGTGGTCACCGAGTGGGACCTCTACAAGACGCTCGATTACCGAAAGCTGTTCGCCTCGATGGAGAAGCCGGCGGCGATCTTCGATGGGCGCAACATCCTCGACCACCAGGCGGTGCACGAGCTCGGGTTCAACGTCTTCCCGATCGGCAAGCCCGCGCTGGTGCACTCGTAGGGACGGCGCGCAGAGCACCCGGGCCGCACGCTGCTACGGCGTGTTCAGCCGCACGCGGATCTCGTAGCGGCGGTTCGTCGCCCGCTTGGCCTCGGTGTCGTCCGGCTTCTCGAGCATCTCGGTGGACCCCTTGCCGACGGCGATGATCTCGCTGGCGGGGACACCCTTCTTCTTCAGCTCGGCCACCATCTTGGCGGCGCGCTTCTGCGAGAGCGCGAGGTTCTTGGCGGCCTTGCCCTTGCTGTCGGTGTGGCCGGAGACCTCGCACTTGAAGCCCGAGAAGCCGTGGTCGACGAGGACCTTCTTCGCGTCGATGACGGCGTCGAAGAGCGCCTTCACCTTGTCGTCGCACTTGCACTGGAACTGGGCGCGCAAGGGAGCAAATGACGCGGAAGGCGCGCCGGGGACGTCAAGCCCGCCGGGCGCGATTAGTGTAAGCGGCCTACTCCATCCCGATGTGCGTGCACCCGGGCACCGCTGAGAGCTTCTCCACCAGGAGGTGCGCGGGGACCTTGTCGCGCAGCTTGGCGAGCACCTTGATGGTCAGCTCGTTGGCCTTGACGTTCTTGCCCAGGCTGATCGACTTCACCTCGGCGTTGCCGTCGGCGAACGCGGCCCGGACCTCCTCGACGAGGCCCTCGCGGTCGAGCGCGTGCACGGTGAACGAGCGGGTCGAGGCCCGCACCACCACCCGCTTCTCGAGCTGGTCGAGCCAGGTGAGCGTGATCAGCACCAGCACGGTGGCGTAGATCCCCGCGAGGTAGTACCCGGCGCCCACCGCCATGCCGACGATCGCCACCGTCCACAGCGAGGTCGCGGTGGTGAGGCCCTTGATGCTGGCGCCGAAGCGGATGATCGCGCCCGCGCCGAGGAAGCCGATGCCCGAGATCACCTGGGCCGCCAGCCGCGCGGGGTCCCCCTGGAAGCCGCTGGCGCGCGCTTCGTGCGCGACGTGGATCGAGAGCGTCATCGCCAGCGCCGCGCCGATGGTGAGGATGGTGTGCGTGCGCAGCCCGGCCGGCTGGCTGTGGCGCTCGCGCTCCCAGCCGATGATGCCGCCGCAGAGGGCCGCGAGGGTGAGCCGCGCCAGCAGTTCGAGTTCGTTCGTCACGAGGGTCACACTACAGCGGGCGCCGCGCGGCGCAGCAGCAATGTCACCCGCAGTTTGCCCGACGTTCCTTGCGAGCCCGCGAACGCGCGTGCGAAGGTGATGCGGTCGATTCTCCCTCGTAGCGCCCTCGTCAAGCGCAGCCGCGACCCCGCCCCAGGAGGCGTCGCTTGCAGGCACTCGCCGCCGATCCCGAGCAGTCCGAGGACTCCGCGCGCAGCCTCCGCCGCTGGCGCTGGCGCATCTTCGCCAGCACCTGGCTCTGCTACGCGGGCCTCTACTTCTGCCGCAAGCCGTTCTCGATCGCGAAGAAGGACCTCGGCGACGCGCTCCACTTCGGCCCGGCGACGCTGGCGCTCATCTACTCGGCCTACCTGATCGCCTACACCGCCGGGCAGTTCCTCAGCGGCGCGATCGGCCCGCGCTTCGGCCCCCGCGCGATGCTGCTGACGGGCATGGCGGTCTCGGCGGGCACGGCGGTGGGCTTCGGGTTCGCCGACGAGACGGCCTGGTTCGTCGCGCTGATGATCCTCAACGGGCTCGCCCAGGCGACGGGCTGGTCGAACGGCGTCGGCAACATGGCGGCCTGGACGCCGCAGGGCGAGCGCGGCACCGTGATGGGCTTCTGGGCGACGAACTTCCAAGCGGGCGGCGTGCTCGCCAACACGCTGGCAGCGTTCATGCTCGCGCGGGCGGGCTTCCGCTGGGCCTTCTTCTCGGGCGCGGCGGTGCTCCTGGTGGTGATGATCTTCTTCTGGTTCAACCAGGCCAACAAGCCCGAGGACAAGGGGTTCCCGGCGCTGCCCGAGGACACCGCCAAGGCCGGGCAGAAGGCGG
>JAYWAO010000378.1:0-11941 GCA_043782365.1 Deltaproteobacteria bacterium | reverse complement strand
CCTTGTTGTTCGCGCCGACCGAGCAGACCGCGGTGTCGCCCGACGCGCCCGCGCAGGCCGGCGTGTTGGTGGGCGTGACCGGGTTGGCGGTGAGACAGGTGGTGAGCGCGGCCGACTGCAGGCCGATGCCCGCGGTGCCGACGAACGTGAGCGAGCCGCCCTTCTTCGCCCACGTGGGAGTCGCGCCCTGGGCGAAAGAGATCTGGAAGCCCGTCGAGACGCCGTCCACCGTCAGCGGCGTCGAGGCGGAGGTGGGCCCGGCGTTGCCGAGAGTGTTACCGAAGAGGTCCTGGCCCGCGACGACCTGCGGCGTCCAGTCGTTGACGATTGACCCGGTCTTCTTCAGCCCGCCCAGGCTGAACGAGCAGACCGAGCAAGGGGACGCGCTGGTGGACGCGATGGTGACCGTTGCCGCGCCGCAGCCCGCGGTGAGGCACTCGCCGTTGCCGTAGTTGACGCCGCCCGAGCGCAGCTTGATGCCGAGCCCCGTGACGTTGGCCGCGAAGGTCAGCGTGACGCTGGAGTTCCCGTCGAACGACACGCTCGGCGAGAAGGCGTACGAGACCAGCGCCGGCGCGGCGTTGTTCACCTGGTACGAGCCGGCCACGCTGCTGGAGTTGCCGGCCTGGTCCTGCGCCTGCACGGTGACCGTGATCGCGCCGTTGGGCTCGTTGGCCGCCACGAGGTGCGTGAAGATCAGCGTGGCGCCCGTCGAGCAGCTCGCCGAGGGCGCGCCCGCGGCGAGCGTCATCGCGGTGGAGACCGGCGCGCCGCCCGCGTTGGAGAGGTAGTTCACCACCGCCGTCACCGGCCTCACCGTGCCCGAGGGGGCCGCGAAGTTGCAGTCGCGCGCGTTCACCGAGACGGCCATGGTGGCGCCGGCCTTGAACAGCGCGGTGCCGCCCACGGTGCCAGGCGCGCCGGCGTTGTCGGGCGTGCCGACCACGAACGCGGTCAGGTCGGGGCTCTGGTTGTCGACCACGTAGCCGCCAGCGGCGAGCGCGGCGGAGGCGTTGTTGTAGGTGTCGGTCAGCACCACCGAGGTGGTGACGGCCGCGCCCGTCGAGGCTTCGGAGACGCTGAGGACGCAGGTGAAGTTGCCCTGCGCGTCGAAGGTGCACGACTGGCCGCCTGCCTGCGCGTCGCCGTTCGAGGTGAACACCTTCACGCTCTTGAGCGCCTTGGTGGCGGTGCCCGTGATCTGCACCTGCTGGCCCTTCTTCACCACCGTGCAGCCCGTGGCGGTCTGCGCGGTGCAGGTGGCCGGGGCGACGGCGAGCGACGGGCCGCTGATGGCCGGGAGCACCGTGTCGACCGTGTACGTAACGGCCACCGGGAAGAGCGCGGTGATGGTGGCGGTGTCGGCGGTGGCCGTGTTCGCGTTGGCCACCGTGTCGTTCATGGTGACGACCGCGGAGAACGTCGCGGTGGCGGCGCTGCTCGGGACGAGGCCCGTGATGGCGTAGCGGCAGGTCGAGCAGGGGAACGTCTGACCGGCTGCCGGCTTGATCGAGACCGCGCTGCCCTGGAACGCGCCGCCGTCGGCGATCACCGTGGCGCCCGTCTTCACCTTCACCGCGCTGGTGGCGGCGAGCTTCTTGGTGGCCACGATGGTGAGCGTGGTGGCGCCGTCGTTGCTCTGCACCGGCACGAACGTCGAGGAGCCGAGCAGCGCCGGAGCGGTGTTGTCCACCGTGTAGAAGGCGGTCTGGTTGGCGATGTTCCCCGCGAGGTCGGTGGCGCTGACAGTGACGCTCACCTGGCCCGCGGCCTCGGTGACGGGCACCGGCGCGCCGGTCGAGCGGTTGGTGCCGACGGTGTGCGCGAAGGTGTAGGCGGTGGGCACCGCCGGCGGCGCGCCCGAGGCGCAGACGGGCAGCGTCCCCGAGAGGTTGCCGGCGTCGACCACCGCGCCGGTCGAGTCGGTGAAGGTCACCTTCGGCGCCGCCGCGAGCGAGCAGTCGCCGACGTTGACCGTGACGTTGACGATGCCGCCCTGGCTCTGCACGACGGTGGTCGCGCCGGGCTCGCCGAGCAGCGGCGTGAGCGCGAGGCCCGCGAGCGTGGGGCTGGTGCGGTCGATCTTGAAGACGCCCAGGTCCTTCACCTGCGCGAGCGCGTTGGCGGCGGCGTCCACCGCGTCGATGGTGACGTCGGCCGGGCCGTCGCTGTCGGTGCCCGAGACGGTGTACTGGAAGACGAAGGCGGAGCGGCCGCCCGTGTCGGTGCGCGAGAAGAGCGCGGCGGGGTTGGCGGTGCCGCCCTTCGGCGTGACGGTGACGGTGGGGGCCGCGGCGCCGATCTTGCCGGCGCCGTCGTCGAGCGAGAAGGAGAGCTGGACCACCGCGCTGGTGCCGGCGACGCCCTTGTTCGAGAGCGTGTGCGTCGCGATGGTCGGCACCTTGGTGTCCACCTGCGCCGCGGTGTTGTTTGTGACGGTGGTGGTGTTGCCGAGGTTGTCGGCGATGGTCACCTGCACGGGCAGCGCGGCGACCGTGTTGGCCGGGAGGTCCGCGTTGGTCAGCGTGTACTGGTAGAGGTAGGGCGCCGAGGCGGTGCCCAGCTGCGCGGCGGCGCCCGAAGCGCCAACCTTGACAGCGCGGGTGAACGGCACGCTGTCGGTGGAGAAGGTCACCGTCACCACGCGCGAGCTCGGGCCCACGAACGCAGGCGAGACCGAGATGCCGGCCGCGTCGCCGACCACCTTGGGGGCCACCCGCTGCACGATGAACTGCTTGCTCGACGAGGTCGTCGTGTCGGTGGTGGACTTCACCACCGCAGCGTAGGTGTAGATGCCGTCCTTCACCGCGCTCGTGCCGTTGACGAGGAACGACGAGGAGAAGTCACCCTGCGTGACCGGTGTGGTGACGTTCCCGTCGGGGTCGGTGACCGTGTACTGCGGGTAGCCCGGGGCGAAGCTGATGCCGGCGGGCTTGGTGACGGTGGCCGCGACGGTGTCTCCGGTGGTGGCAGCGACGAGGCCGTTGATCAGCACGGGGCCGGCGCCGCCGGGCAGCTGGTGCGCGACCAGGCCGATCGGAGCGCTGAACTGGGCGCCGATGGAGAAGATGAACGGGCCCGCGCTGGCGGTGTTGCCCGCGAGGTCGGCGGCGGTGACGTTGACCGCGTAGGTGCCCGGCGGCGTCTGGTCGGTGGCCCCGAAGGCGAACTTGTAGGCGGTGCCCGCGCCGCTGCTGGTGGCGCTCACCTGCGTGAAGGGGATGACGGCGTTGGAGCCAAGCTGGGCGGTGACGGCGATGGTCGCGAGCTTCTCGCTCGAGTTGACGTCGAGGGTGACGCCCTGACCGACCTGCACGTTGGCAAGGCTCAGCGCGAGCGCGCCCGCGGCGCCGCTGCCGCTGAGGGCGGGCGCGGCGTTGTCCATCGCGACGGTGAACGGCGTCGAGGTGTAGGTCTTGTTGTCGAGCGTGGTCAGCGTGGCGACGAGGCTGGCGGTGGAGGTCGCGGCGACGAGCGTGTCGAGGTCGAAGGAGTACGTCGAGCCCGCCACCGGCGTGATCCCCGCGGCGCCCGCCAGGGTCACGCTCTTGATGCCGATCGCGTCAGTGGCGGCGACGGCGACCTGCACCGTCTTGCGGACGACGTCGGTGGCCGCGTGGCCGGCGAGCCCCGTGATGGCGACCACGCCGCTCGAGCGCACCAGCGCGAAGGGCCTGGCGACGGCGGCCGGCACGAACCCGGAGGCGTCGGTGACCGCGACCTGCACCGTGCCGAGCCCTGCCGCCTCGGTGCCGTTGGCGGCGAACGAATAAGAGGAGGACCAGAGCGTGCTGCTCGAGACGGTGGCCGCGGGCAGCTGGAACGCGTGGCCGGCCGAGTCGGTGAAGGTGAAGACCGGCGGGTTCGCCGCCGTGACCTCGGGCGTCGCCAGGGTGGCGCTGGCGGTGAGCGTCGCGCCCGTGCGGCCCGTGGGGACCGTGCCCACCGCGACCACGCCCGTGGACGGCGCGGTGCTGACCGCGAGGCCCGTGATGGCGAAGTCGCGCGTCAGGGTGATGGTGGTGGTGGCGGGCGTCGGCGCCGTCGCGTCGTCGGCGCCGGGAACCAGCGAGGCGGTGAGGACGAGCTTGCCGTCGGCGGCGATGTCACCGTCGGCGAGCGCGCCGGTGTCGATGGTGAAGGTGTAGGCGGGCGGCTTGCCGTCGGTGGCGGCGGCAGCGGCGGTAGCGCCGGCCTTCAGCGAGACGCTGCGGATGCCCGCGGTGGACTTCGCGCTGACGGTGACGCGGAGGGTGGAGCCGCGCAGGTAGAAGGCGGTCTTGTCGGCGTTGACCACTTGAGGCCCGCTGACGCCCGAGATGCTGATCTCGCTGGTGGCGCCGGTGTTGCCGCTGGTGCCCTCGACGCAGACGCCGAGGCCCTTGGTGCCCTTGGAGAGGTCGCAGACCGGGTAGTCCTTCGGGCAGTTGGCGCTGTCGGCGCACGGCACGGTGCCGCTCTCGCTGACGCTGCAGCCGGCGAGGCCGCTGATGACGAGGCCCAGGCCCAGCACTGCCGACAGCAACCGGCTACGGATCGAAGATGCAGTCATCGTGCTCCCGCGCGGGGCCTCGTACGGCCCCTCTAAGACAACCAAAAGCCAAGGTGGGGCATTGCGCCCAGACCGGAAACTTTACCACCGGCCTTCACGCGCAGGGTAGTTGTCTCCGGCACGAATTCGTTCCGCTGCTGCACCGCGGCGTCCGTTGGTGCACAGGCAACGCACAGAGGTGGTGCCGCCTTGCCCGGGCCGTGCTAGAAACCCCGGCCCCGCGCGCCACCAGTCGCGCGCCCGCAGGAGAAACGCATGCTCGACGCCGTCACCAAAGGCTTTCGCGCCGCCAAGAACAAGCTCACCGGCAAGGCGGAGCTGACCGAAGCCAACATCGACGACGCGCTGAAGGACATCCGCGTCGCGCTGCTCGAGGCCGACGTCGAGTTCAACGTCGCCAAGCGGTTCCTCGCCCGGGTGAAGGAGAAGGCCCTCGGCGAGGTGGTCACCATCAAGGCCGAGGACAAGAAGGGCCGCAAGCTGATGGTCGCCCCCGGCGACCACTTCATCAAGATCTGCCACGACGAGCTCGAGGCCTTGATGGGCCCCGTCGACACCTCGCTGGTGCTCCCCAAGCCGGGCTCGGGCGGGCGGCCGGCAGGCATCATGATGGTGGGCCTCCAGGGCTCCGGCAAGACCACCACCACCGCCAAGCTGGCGCAGTTCCTCATCAAGCAGGGCCGCAAGCCCATGCTGGTGGCGGCCGACATCTACCGGCCCGCCGCGGTGGACCAGCTGCAGATGCTCGGCAAGAAGCTCGACATCCCGGTCTACTGGCAGGCGGACACCAAGCCGCCCGACCTCTGCAAGCAGGCGCTCGCGCTCGCCGGCCAGAAGGACCGCGACGTCATCATCTACGACACCGCCGGCCGCCTCGCCATCGACGAGGAGATGATGGTCGAGCTGGAGACCATCAAGGCGGTCTGCGCGCCGGAGAACATCCTGCTGGTCGCCGACGCGATGATCGGCCAGGACGCCGTCAAGACCGCGCTCGAGTTCGACCGGCGGCTCTCGCTCTCGGGCTTCATCCTCACCAAGCTCGACGGCGACGCGCGCGGCGGCGCGGCCCTCTCCATCAAGGAGGTCACCGGCCGCCCGATCAAGTTCCTCGGCATGGGCGAGGGGCTCGACAAGCTGGAGGAGTTCCGTCCGGAGGGCCTCGCGAGCCGCATCCTCGGGTTCGGCGACATCGTCGGCCTGATGAAGGACTTCGAAGGGGTGGTGGACGAGGAGAAGGCCGAGGCCGACGCCGAGAAGATCCTCTCGGGCAACTTCGACCTCAACGACTTCCTCGAGCAGATCAAGCTGGTGAAGAAGATGGGCTCGGTGGGCGAGCTCTTGGAGAAGTTCCCGCTCTTCGGCGAGCTGCCCGAGGGGGTCAACTTCGACGACAAGGAGCTAGGCCGCGTCGAGGCGATCATCGGCTCGATGACCAAGACCGAGCGCAAGGCCCCGGAGCTGATCTTCAAGCCGCGCTCCGACGGGCTCGCCACCGCTGGCGACGAGCGGATCGTCCGCATCGCCAAGGGCTCGGGCCAGCCGCGCAACAACGTCTACGGCCTGCTCGCCCGCTTCTTTGGTATGCAAAAGGTGATGAAGCAGATCGGGGGCGGTCCGGGCGGCGCCGGGATGGGCCTGCTCTCGCGGCTCCCGGGCTTCCGCCAGCTGGCGCAGCTCAAGGCGCTGAAAGGTGCAGACCCCGCCGAGCTGGCGGGCATGTTCGGCCTGCCCGACAACCTCCAGGGCATGCCGATGGCCGGCGGCAAGGGCTCGCACCAGGCGGCGATGGCCCGGGCCCGCCTGATGGGGATGAACCCGGCGCCCGTGAAGATGGTCTCGGACGAGGAGAAGAAGCGGCTGCGCGAGAAGAAGAAGAAGGAGCGGCAGCAGAAGAAGCAGGGCCGCAAGAAGCGGTAGGCCGCTGCGCCGCACGGCGGTCTCTGCGGCGGTCTCAGCGCCGCATCAGCCGCCGCAGCAGCGCGCCGCCCAGCAGCAGCACCACCAGCGCTCCCGCCGGATAGCCCCAGGCCACCGGCATCGCCGCCGCCAGCGGCTTGGGCAGATAGGCCGCGCGGCGGGCCGCCGCCTCGCGGTGGTACGCGGTGATGACGCGCAGGATCCGATCGACCGCGCGCTGGTCGGCGCCGCCCGAGGCCGCCTCGGCGTCGAAGGCCTCCTGCCAGAGCCGCAGCGCGGTGGTGGCGCGGTGAAGGCCCTGGCCCTGGAGTCGATAGAATTTCGTCAACGTTTCGGTAGCGTGCGGGTGGTCGGACACGACGAACTGGTCGGGGTCGTCGACGCCGTCCTTGTACTCGTGGCCGCGGCCGTCGTGGAGGGTGGGCGCCGAGAGGGTCCAGATCAGCCGGTAGACCTCGGGGCCCTCCAGGCTGGAGCGGTCGATGAGCGCGCGCATCAGGGCCGCCGTCTCGCCGTCGCCGTTGGCGCCCTGCCCGCGCGCCGCCGCCATCGCCGCGCGGGCCGGCCCGGCGAGCTCGGCGTCGTCGTGGTCGAGCCCCGCGATCGCCTGGGTCACCTCCTGCGGCACTCCCTGCGGCACTCCCTGCGGCACTGGGGAGCCGAGCGGCCGCGTGCCCGCCTTGCCCTCGGCCTCGCCCACGCGCTTGGCGAAGAGGTCCTCGAGCAGCAGGTGGTGGTTCGTCACCAGGCGCAGCCCGAGCGTCTCCAGCGTGGCCCGCTCGCCGAGCAGCCCGCCGAGCGTCTTCACGTCCCGCAGCTTGCTCTGGAGGAAGGCCGCTTCGAAGAACTCGAAGATGCCCACCTGGATGGTGTGGATCTGGTTGGCGACGTCTTCAATGTGGTGGAACGAGGCCCCCGCGAAGGCCTGCGCGAGCCACGGCCCGCCGGGCTTTTCGGAGTGGAGGGCGACCTGCGCGAGGTCGGTGTAGAGCTGCGCGAACTCGACCCCGAAGGTCTGGATGTTGGCGGGGATCGCGAAGTGGCGCGGGTCCTTCTTGAGCACCTCGGGGTCGTCGGAGAGCGGCGGCGGCAGGAGGCCGTAGTGCGCGTGCCCCTGCGAGCTCGGGCCCGTCAAGCTGCCCATCCAGAGCGTGGCCGGGTCGAACGGGAGCGGCTGGCCATCGGGCGCCCGGATGATCTCGCCCTTGGCGTCGCGCTGGTAGCGGTGCCGGTTACGCTCGTCGTCGTCGGGCCAGCGGCTGGCGAGCGGCAAGAGCGTCCCGAGCGCCTCGGTCACGTCGTCCGGCGTGGGCTCGAGCCCGTGCACCCGCGCTGCCGGGTCGAGCATCAGCCACTCCTTGAAGCGGGCGGCGTCGAGCGACCCGACCGTGGGGAACCGCGCGAGGAAGTCCGCGCCCAGCGCGGGATCGGCTGCTTGCGAGGCGAGCTGCCAGAAGCGCGCGCGGAAGGCCACGTGGTCCTGCGCGGTGGGGGCGGCGAGCGGTGTGGCGAGCCAGGCAGCGCGCCCGGCGAAGGCCTTGCGGGTGAGGAAGGCGTGGACCGTCTCGTTGTAGGCGTGCGCCGCGGGGGCCGCGCAGAGGAGCGCGGCGGCGAGGCCGAGGAGGCAGAGCGTGCGGAGGGGAGCGAGGCGCATGGGAGTCGTACGCTACAGCGAACCCCGAGGATCTGCTCGGAGCCTGAAGAGTGCGCACCTCGAAGGGGTCGGGTAACATCCCGGTGGCAATGTACTCTCTGCCGCTCCTCCGCTCGCCCGTCGGCCCAGATCCTGCCCCCGTGGCGGTCGAGGTGCTCGCTGAGCGCGACCACGCCGCCTGGGACGCTTACGTCGACGCGCACCCCGACGCCGGCTGCTACCACCTGCGCGCCTGGAAGGTGGTGGCCGAGCGCGCCTACGGCCTGCGCGCCCCGTTCCTCGCGGCCCGCAGGCGACCCGGGGGGCCGCTCGCCGGCGCGCTGCCCCTCTTCTTCTTCGGCCTGCCCTGGGCGCGCTCCGCGACCACGGGCTTGTTCGGCGCCTACGGCTCCATCCTCGCCGACGACGCCGGCACCGCGGAGGCCCTGGTGACGCACGCCCGCGCCCTGTCCGCCCGCGAGCGCGCGCGGAGCCTCGTCGTCAAGGGGGTCGGTGACCTCCCCGGCGACGCCGCCCAGGGTGCGCTCCGCGCCGACTCCAGTGTGTTCGCCACGCTGCCCCTCGAGCGCGACCCCGAGCGGCTGTGGCTCGGCTTCCGCGACAAGACCCGCAACGCCATCCGCAAGGCGCAACGCGCGGGGCTCGAGCTGCGCGTGGGCGCCGCCTGGCTCCCCGACTTCTACGACGTGCTGGCGGAGAACATGCACCGCAAGGGGACGCCCATCTACGGCCTCCCCTTCCTCCGTGAGCTGGCCTTGGCCCTGGGCGATCGCGCCGAGGTCTTCACGCTGTGGAAGGACGGGACCGCCGTCTCAGGGGCGCTGGCGGTGCGCTTCCGCGGCGTCACCTGCGTCCCCTTCGCCTCCTCGCGGCCCTCGGCGTTCAAGCACAACCCCAACAACCTCCTCTACTGGGAGATGATCCGCGCCGCCTGCCTTCGCGGCGACCACCTCTTCGACTTCGGCCGCTCCCCCCGCGACTCCACGACCCTCGCCTTCAAGCTCGGCTGGGGCGCCGTGGTGCAGCCGCAGCCGATGCACGTCTTTCACCTCCGCGGCCCGATGCCCGTGCTCGCCTCCACGCCTTCCGTCGAGAAGCTGGCGGCGCTGTGGGCCCGCCTCCCGCGGCGCCTGGCCGACCTCCTCGGCCCCGCGATCTGCGGCCGCTTCCTGACTTGAGCGCCCCGGCTCCGTCGCCTGCGCGCGTCACCCCCTGGCTGCGCCGCGGCCTCGTGCTCGCCGCCGCCGTGGCCGCCTGCGTGCTCGTCTTGCGCCGCGTGGACCAGGACCAGCTCCTCAGCGCCCTCGCCGCCGCGGACCTGCGGCTGGTCGGCCTCGCCGTGCTGCTCAACCTGACGCTCAACACCTGGGCCCGCGCCAGGCGCTGGAAGTGCCTCCTCGAGCCGCTGCCGCGCACCGGCCCCGCGCCGGGCACGCTGGACCTGGCCATGCTGCTCTTCGCCAGCCAGACCGTCTCCAACCTGCTCCCCGCGCGCGCCGGCGACGCCCTCCGCGTGGTCGTTCCGCAGCGCCGCTACGGCTTCTCTTTTGGCGGGCTGGTCGCGGTGCACCTGGTGGAGAAGCTCATCGAGGTCGCGGTCCTCGCCCTCCTCGCGGCGCCGATCGCGCTGGCCGCCGGGCCCACCTCCTCGCCAGCGGTGCGCCGCGCGCTCTTGATCTTCTGCGCCGTCGTCGCCGTGGCCGTGGCGCTGGTGTGGCGCGCG
This sequence comes from Deltaproteobacteria bacterium, assembly GCA_043782365.1. Classification (GTDB taxonomy): domain Bacteria; phylum Myxococcota; class Myxococcia; order Myxococcales; family 40CM-4-68-19; genus CAIWCD01. The sequence continues at coordinate 2,095 of JAYWAO010000378.1, read as the reverse complement.
GCCGGGCCTTTGCCCGGCGCGACCGGCCCGTGGGCCTGGCTGGTGCGCGCCTGCGGGCACATCTCCCCGTCGCTCTCCGGCGCGCTCGAGCAGTTCCTCACCCGCCTCGGCGAGGCGCTGTCGCTCCTGCGGGCGCCCCGGACCTGGACGCGGGCGCTCGCCTGGTCACTCCTCAACGACCTCGCCGACGCGTGCATGATCGGCGCCTGCCTCGCGGCCGTCGGGCTGCACCTCTCCGTGGCCGCCTGGTTCCTCGTGCTGGTCGCCGTCAACGTCGCGGTCGCCTTCCCCTCCACGCCGGGACAGATCGGGGTGCTGGAGGCGGGCGCGGTGCTCTCGCTGGCCTCGATGCAGGTCAACGAGGGCGCGGCGCTGGCCGCCGCGCTCCTCTATCACGCGAGCCACCTCGTCCCCGTGACCCTCCTCGGCCTCGTCGAGCTCCTGCGGCTCGGGGGCAGCGGCTCCGGCGGCGGCGGCTCCTGGCCGGGTGAGCCGGGCAGGGCTTCGAGCGCGGAGTAGGCCGAGCCCCGCCGCCTGCGGTCACACCGGCGGCGGTGCCGGGAGCGCCAGACGCGCGTTCGGATCACGCCTTCATCGCGCCCGAGCGCCCGACCGGCGGGCTCGAGTGACGCTTGATGACCTGCCAGCGGCCTGAGCTGCGCGACCAGACGTCGGTGCACCAGGCCGAAGTCGACCACTCCTTGCCGCCGATGGTCCCCTCGAACGCGAGCAGCGAATCGGTGACCGCCGTGTCCTGGTCGACCGTCACGCGCAGGTGCGTGTACTCGAAGGCGGTGCCGCGGACGTGGCCGCCCACCGCGCCCTCGAGCCACGTCGCGCGATCGACGAGATCGTCGGTGGTGATCGAGCGGAGGAGGAAGCCCGGCGCGAGGATCCCCTCGAGGGCCGCGCGGTCCTGATCGAGCCAAGCCTGCATCCACGCCTCCTGGAGAGCCTCGATCACGGCGGTGTCGTCCATTCATGCAGACTCTCACGAAAGGCCGGGCGCCGCGAGGGAGGAGAGCGCGCGGCGGGGAGCCTCTTCGACCTTCACGCGCATCCGCTCGGCCCGCGATGCAAAGGCCGAGCGGCGCTGCGGCCTGACCGCCGCGCGTCACGCGCTAGAGGTGCCCGGCCGAAGTCGTGATCCAGCCGAGAACGTCGAGGCCTGTGGCGAGCCGGGCACCCGAGGAGAGAGCAGCGGAAGCGTAGCCGTCGCTACGCTGAGCAGCACAACGACGAGGCTGCCCGGCGCAGACCAGGGATCGGCGTTCGCAGGCATCACGACTTCGGCCGGGCACCTCTAGCTCGCCCCCACCGGGACCCGCAGCGCTTCGATCAGCGCCCGCACCCGCGCGAGCGCCTCGAGGCTCTGCGTCCCGTGCCAGGTGAGGTCGCGCCCGCCGCAGAGTCTCACCCGGCCCGAGACGGCCGCCGGGGTGCGCTGGCCCCGGAAGAGCAGCGCGTCGGCCTCGGTGAAGCGGTGCGGCTCGTCGGGCAGCAGGATCGCCTCGGGCGCGGCCGCCTCCACCTCGGCGAGCGTGATGCGCGGGTAGCGCGTGTCCCGGCCCTTCAGGTCCGCGTCGGGCACCGATTCGGCGCGGCCCTGGTCGGCGGCGAGCGGGTAGCGGCGCTGCCGCTCCGAGAAGACGTTGCGCGCGCCGGAGAGGCGTAAAATGTCAGACACATATGTCTCGCCCGAGATGGTCATCAGGGGTTCGAGCCAGATCGGCACGAAGACCGGCAGCGGCGCGCGGCCCGCGGCGGCGTCGGCCTTCAGCAGCTCCTCGGCGGCCCGGAGCGCCGCGTAGCCACGGGAGATGACCGCCTTTACCTTGGGGTCCTGCGCGAGCCCGAGGATCACCGCCAGCCGCGAGGCGTGCGCGAGCCCCGCGATCACCGTGCGCGGGAACGAGATGAAGGTGGGGATGCGCCGCTCGGCGAGCGCCTTGACGACCTGGGGCGTGTTCTCCTCCTGGTTCACCAGCACGAGGTCGGGCTGCAGCGCCGCCACCGCGTCGGCGTCGACATCCTTGGTGCCGCCCACGGTGGCGATGCCCTCGACCTGCCCCTCGGGCGCGACGCAGTAGCGGGT
>JAYWAO010000377.1:0-4338 GCA_043782365.1 Deltaproteobacteria bacterium | reverse complement strand
CGCGGCGCACGGCCTCGGCGGGCAGCGGGGTCGCGGCGGAGACGTCGGCGAGCAGCCGCTTCGCCCGCGCGCGCAGCCCTGCGAGCGGCTGCGGCGCGCCTTCCTTTGCGGCGGCCTGCCACGCGGCCGGCCCGTAGTAGGAGTCGACGAAGTTGCCGTCGTGGCGTCCCACTGCCAGCGCGAGGTGGACGTAGTCGGCGGCGAGCGTCTCGAGCGTCATTTGGGCGGGCTCCTTCATGGCCGGGCGGGGATGATAGCCGACCCGCGAGGCGGCGTGGCACGGCAGCCACCGCAGCCACTCACACCGGGGCAGCTCTTCGGCCGCGAGAACCTGATCCCCGAGATGTTCCGCCGCATCGTCGAGCGGCTGCGCGCCTCGGGCGAGCGCGGGCTCGATGGGTTGGTGTATTACTTGGACAGGCACATCGAGGTCGACGCTGGCGACCACGGCCCGGCAGCCGAGCGGCTGCTCACCCACCGGGTCGACGACTCGCCCCACCGCTGGGCCGAGGCGTTCGCCGTGGCGCAGCGGGCCATCCGCTCGCGCCAGAAGCTCTGGGACGCGATCGGCGGCGCGCTCGACGCAGCCGGCGAAGGGGCGCCTTTACCCCGGGATGGGTCTCACGGGTCCATTGGGTGTGAGGCCGGGGCAAGCGCCCGGCCGGAGGACCCGCCATGCCGCACTTCAAGCTGCCACGCCAACTGCCCAAGGCTGCCTCGCTCTTCTCGGTCGCGCTGGTGGCCGCGGTGCTGTTGGCGCCCGCTCGCGCCGCGCGCGCGCAAGAGCCTGCGACGGAGCCCGGCCAGGAGGCCGCAGACGCGCCGCCGCCGCTCCCTACTGAAGGCGATCCGGGCCCGCCGCCTCCGGCCGAGGCCACCGCCCCGCAGAGGCCGGCCGACCAGGCCGCGTTCAACAGCGCCCTCTCGCCGTACGGCCGCTGGGTCGAGACCCCTGGCTATGGCCGGGTTTGGATCCCGAACGAATCCGCGCGCCCCGACTGGCAGCCCTACGCCGACGGCCGCTGGGTGTGGACGCCCGCAGGCTGGTCGTTTTCTTCGACCGTCCCCTGGGGCTGGGCCGCGTTCCACTACGGCCGCTGGGGCTGGCGCGCGGGCTGGGGCTGGTACTGGGTGCCCGCCTACGTGTGGGGCCCCGCCTGGGTGTCGTGGCGGCGCGTCGGCGCCCACTACTGCTGGTCACCGTATGCGCCGCGCGGCTACGTCTACGGTCGCCGCTGGCCCGGCTGGGTGGTGGTCCCCCGTGAGCGCTTCCGCGCGCCGATCGCCACCGTGCGGCTGGCCCGTCCGCAGGCGCGGGTGATCCTGCAGAGCGCAAGGGTCAACGCGGTCCGAAACCCGAATGATCGAGCGCGCCCGAATGCCGTGCAGCGGGGCACGGGCCGCACCAACCACTTCGCCCCGGCGCCGGCCACCGGCGGACACAACGGGCGCGGGCGCGAGCACAAGCGCGGGCACTAAGGCTACCCGACGCGGTTGCGCCCCGCCGCCTTGGCCTGCTGCAGCTTCTCCTCGGCGCGCGCGAGGGCCTCGCCTTCGTCCTCGCCCTGGTGCAGCTCCGAGACGCCGCAGCTGACGGTGAACTTGCCGGACAGCGCGTCGTCGCGCAGCTCGATCGCCGCGCGGATGCGCTCGGCGAAGCTGCGCGCGCCCTCTAGCCCCGTCTGCGGGAGCACCGCCAAGAGCTCGTCGGCGCCCCAGCGGATCACCAGATCCGCGCCGCGGACCGCCGAGACCAGGACGCGCGCGCTTGCCCGCAGCGCGTCGTCGCCCGCGGCGGCCCCCTTGCGCTCGTTGAGGTGCTTGAAGTGGTCGACGTCGAAGAGCGCGAACGAGAGCCGCATCCCGCCGCGCTCCGAGCGCGACACCTCCCGCTGGATCGACTCCTCGCCGCCGCGCCGGTTGGCGAGCCCGGTGACGGAGTCGGTGCGCGAGAGCGCCTGCCGCTCGTGGAGCAGCTCCGCCTCGGCGGTGACGTCGGTGACCACCCCCAGGTGGCCGACCGCGTCGGGCAGCTGCACGGGCCTCGTCACCCAGCGCACCACCCGTCGCGAGGGCCGCTGCACCTCGAACTCCTCGCGCACCGCGAACGGCCCGCTCGGAGGCACCCGGAGCCGGCGGAGGAACGCGCTCGGGTCGTCGAACAGCGCGGAGCAGCGCGTGGCCAGCTCCTCGGCCGTCTCGCCGAGCAGCGCCGCGGGCTCCTTGCCCAGCCAGGCCGCCAGCACGCGGTTGACGAAGACCACCCGCCGCTTGCCGTCGAGCAGGTAGACGGCGGCGTCGATGTTGTCGAGCACCGCCTCGAGGTAGAGCAGCGTCGACCCCTGGAGGTCGGCGGTGATCTCGTCGATCCGCTTCTGCTCGTCGTTGCGGCGGATCGAGCGGCGCGCGCGTTTGTCCTGCGCCTCCAGCTCCAGCTCGCCGGCCACGCGCCGCGCAAGCTGCACCAGCAGGTCGAGCCCGTCAGCGCCCAGCTCCAGCGGCTCCTGGTCGAGCAGCGCGAGCGTGCCGAGGACCTCTCCGTCGGGACCGTTGAGCGGCGCAGCCGCGAACCCGCGCAGGACCCCCGCGGCCACCAGCGGGTCGTCCTTGAAGAGCGGATGTGACGCAGCGTCAGGCACGATCAGCGCCTGGCCGGTCTCGACCACTTGCCGGAAGAGCGCGCGCGACAGCTCCACGCCGCGCGCCTCCAAGAGCGCGCCCGTCAGGCCGTGCTGCGCCTTGAACCAGTGGCGATCTTGCAGCGCGAGCGAGACCACCGCCGCCTGCACGCCCAGCTCCTTGGTGGCCGCGGCGAGCAGCGCCTCGAGCGTCGCGCCCTGCGCGAGGTCGTCGACGAGGCCCATCCGCTTGACGGCCTCCAGCCGCGCCTGCTCGAGCGCGCGCAGGTCGACGCGCGGGTTGGTCAGCTGCAGCGCCGACACCGGCAGCTGGTAGCCCGGCGTGGTCGAGCGCATCGAGAAGTTCACCGAGAGCCCGCGCTTGAGCACGCGCCTGAGCGTCTCGGGCGAGGCGGGCTTGGGCAGGATCGCGGAGAGCCCGAGCTGCTCGCGGAGGCGGCCTGCCAGCTCGCGCAGCTCGAGGAAGGCCGAGACCGCGATCGCCGGCACCTGCGCCGCCGAGGCCTGCGCCCGCACCTCGGCGAGCAGCGTGAAGCCGTCCACCTTGGGCAGCGAGAGGTCACACAGCAGGAGCGCGGGCGGCCCGCGGCGGGCCATCACCTCGCGGGCGGCGGCGCCGTCGCGCACCAGCTCCAGGTCGACCCCTTCGGCGGAGATCAGGGTGCGGTAAAGCTCGGCGGTGCCGGGGTCTGCTTCGGCGATCAACGCGTAGGCGGGCATGCTGGAGGCCTTCTCATGTATTACTATAAAAATGCGCGGTTCAAGGCGCTTCGGTGAGCTGCCGGTGGGCTTCGGTGAGCGCCCGCGAGGCGGCGACGAAGAGCCGGTCGCCTGCGCCCCCGCTGGCCAGGGCGGGATCGCTTCCGACGCGGCCGTCGGGGTGGCGGGCGCGGAAGTCCGCGGGGCTCCAGGCGGGCGGAGGCAGCGAGGGCTCGAACCGCTCCATCGGCGGCAGGTCGAGCACGCCGCGCGGGTAGAACTTGCGCACCAGCGAGAGCTCGCCCGGGGTCGCGTGGTAGCCCTCGGCGCCGCCGAACAGCTCGCGCAGGAGCGACCGCACCTCGGTCTGCTCCCACCAGTGGAAGACGGTGCAGCGCACCTCGGGGAGCTCGGCGTTGAGCTGTCCCGCGGCCGCCTCCAGCGCGCCCGCCGAGCCCGGGTGGGCGTTCACCAGGAGGAAGCGGCGGAAGCCCTGCCGCCAGAGGCCCGTGACGGCGTCGCGCACCACCGCGATCAGCGTCATCGGCCGCACCGCGATGGTGCCCGGGAACGCCGAGTGTTGCTGGCTGACGCCGAACGGCAGCGCTGGCGCGACGGCGCAGCGGCGCTCCTCTCCGAGCTCGTTGGCCAGCTCCTCGGCGACGATGGCGTCGGTCCCGAGGGGACCCGACGGCCCGTGCTGCTCGCAGCTGCCGATCGGAAGCACGACATCGGTGCGGCGGGCGAGGTACTCCTCGACATCTTGCCAGATGGAAAGTCGGATGAGCACCGCTGCATCCTACCCCGGTGCGCAATCGTTCGGATACTACACAGGTGGATGCGGCCTCGCCGGTGCGGACGGCCCGGGGGCAGGTGCCGGGCCCGTCTTGGCCACTGCCGCCGGGCGCCGGCTCTACTGTGCCAGTTGCACCAGGAGGGCCTGCGTCACGTCGAACCAGGTCTTCAGCTCCGGGCGCGCCAGCACGTCGGTGTCGAGGAC
>JAYWAO010000376.1:0-11985 GCA_043782365.1 Deltaproteobacteria bacterium | reverse complement strand
AATGCCGCTCACTTAACGGGGTCGAGGCACCCGAATCCGGAGCCCCGGCAAATGCCGGGGCTAGAAGGACGGCCGCCCGTCCGGGCTGCGAGCCGTGCGTCGGGTGCGTCCAGGGTCGACCTTGGCCGCGCGTTCCTCGACTGGTGACCCGAGGGTCTTGTCCCGGCTCGCCAGATGTGTCGCTCAAGGAGGCAGCCCCGTAGGGGCGACCGTTTTTCTAGCCCCGGCATTTGCCGGTGCTCCTGGAGTGTGGCCCCTACGAGCGAGGTAGGTGCAGACCGATCAGATGGGGGAGACACTCTCGACGCGCGACGCTAGCCCGAAGCGCGCGGGCTCCCCTCCGCCCCTTCCACCTTCACCGCCTCAGGCCCGAACTCGGTGCTCTCGCCCATCCTGAACACCCGCCTCCCGAACACGCTGAGGTCGTCGAAGAACGAGTAGAACACCGGCGTCGCCAAGAGCGTGAGCAGGAGCGAGAAGACCTGCCCGCCCACCACCACGCCGGCGGTCGCCTGGTTGAACCCGGCGCCCACGCCCTTCGACAAGAGCAGCGGCACCATGCCCGCCACGAACGCCAGGGTGGTCATCAAGATGGGGCGGAAGCGGTCCTTGTTCGCCTCGAGGATCGCCTGCAGCCGCGGCATCCCTCTGCGGCGCAGCGTGTTGGTGTGGTCCACCTGCAGGATCGAGTTCTTCTTCACCACGCCGAAGAGCACGAGGATGCCGAGGAGCGAGAAGATGTCGAGCGCCTGCTTGAAGATGACGAGGCTGAGCACGGCGAAGGGCAGCGTCAGCGGCAGCGAGATCAGAATCGTGATCGGGTGCAGCCACGACTCGAACTGCGCCGCCAGCACCAGGTACATGAAGATGAAGCTGAGCATGAAGGCGAGCCCGAAGTTCTTCATCGTCCGCGCCATCTCGCGGGTGTTGCCGGCGGTCGCGGCGACATATTCGGCGGTCAATCCCTCCTCTTGAATCGCTTTCGCAAACTGGTCGGCCACCGTGCTCTCGCCCACGCCCGGCGCGGGGTTGGCGTAGAGGGTCACCTGCCGGCGGCGGTTGAGGCGGTTGATCGCCGCGGGTCCGGTGCCGGTCTTCAGGCTGATCACGTCGGCGAGCGACACGCTGCCCAGCTTCTGCGAGGGCACGGTGAGCAGGCGCAGGCCGGCCGCGTCGTTGCGCTGGTCGCGCTCGGCGCGCATGCGGATGTCGTACTGCTCGCCCTTCTCCTCGAAGGTGCCGGCCTTGACGCCTTCGACGAGCAGGCCCAGGCCGCTGGCGACGTCGAACACCGAGACGCCCAGGTCGGCCGCGCGCGGCCGGTCGACATAGACGCCCAGCTCGGGCTTGCCGGTGATCAGCGAGCTGTCCACGTCCACCGCGCCCGCGAACTTCTTCACCTTGCCGACGATGTGGCCCGCCGCCGTCTCGAGCACCACCAGGTCCGGGCCGGCGATGGTGAACTGCACCTTGGCCGTGGAGAAGCCGCCGCCCGAGAAGGCGGAGATGTCGCCGACGTTGACGCGCAGCCCCTGCGAGACGGGCAGGAGCAGCTTGCGCGCGATGTCCTTGAGGTCCTCCTGCGTGCGCGAGCGCGTCTCGGGCGGGGTGAGGCCGACGTAGAGCACGGCGACGTTCTGGGTGCGCTGCTCGTCGGCGCCCACCGTGGCGATGGTGGTGCGCACCTCGGGCACCGCGCGCAGGAGGGCGGCGAGGCGGCGCGCCTCCACCACGGTGGCCTGCAGGCTCGCCCCCTCGGGCGCGCGCACGGTCACCTGGAACTGCGCTTCGTCGTTGAGCGGGATGAAGCCCTTCTTGGTCATCTGCGTGAGCGGGATGCAGGCGCCCAGCGAGGCGACGCAGGCGACGACGATGATCCAGCGGTGCCGCATCGAGAACGCCAGCAGCACCTGGTAGGCGCGCTCGATCGGCCGGTAGAAGACGTCCACCAAGCGCTCGAGCGGGTTCTTGTGCCCGTGGATCTTCTCGTCGAGCCAGCGCGAGGCCAGCATCGGCGTCAGCGTGAACGAGACGAGGAGCGAGACCGCGATGGCGAACGCCATCGTCACGCCGAAGCTCTTCAGGAACCGGCCGGGGATGCCGGCCATGAAGGCGACGGGGAGGAAGACCGCGATGAGGGAGAGCGTGGTCGCCAGCACCGCGAGGCCGATGTCCTCGGTGCCGACGACGGCTGCTTCGCGCGGCCTCATGTGCTTCTCGTCCACCATCCGGAAGATGTTCTCCAGCACCACGATGGCGTCGTCGATGACGATGCCCACCGCCAGCGCGAGCGCCAAGAGCGTGATGGTGTTGAGCGTGAACCCCTGCTGCCACATCAGCGCGAAGGTCCCGATGATCGAGGTCGGGATGGCGATGGCGGCGATGATGGTCGAGCGGAGGTTGCCGAGAAAGAGTAATACGACGAGCGCGGCGAGGATGGCGCCGACGAAGAGGTGCTCCTTCACCGCGTCCACCGAGGTGCGGATGACCCCCGACTCGTCGCGGACGATCTCCAGCCGGTAGCCCGCGGGGATCAGCTTCTGCGCGTCGGCGAGCCGCTCGCGCACCTCGTCGACGACCTTGATGGTGTTCTCACCCGACTGCTTGCGCACTTGCAGCATCACCGTGGCGACGCCGTCGCGCTCGGCGTAGGAGGTCTCCTCCTGCGCCCCGTCCTCGACGCGGGCCACGTCGCGCAGCCGGATCGGGTGGTCGTCCACCTGGCGGACCACCAGATCGCCCAGCTCCTCGGCGCGGGCGACCCGGCCGTGGATGCGCAGCGTCAGCGACTCCGGCCCGGTCTCCATGCGGCCGCCCGGCACGGTGAGGTTCTGCGCGCCGATGGCCCGCTGTACGTCGAGCGCGGTGAGGTTGAACGAGCGCAGCTTGAGCGGGTCGACCCAGACGTTGACCTGCCGCTTGCGGCCGCCCACTACCGAAACATTACCGACGCCGGGCAGCGATTCGATCAGCCGGCGCACCCGCTTGTCGGCCACCTCGGTGACCTCCTGCACGGGCTTGCCGGGAGAGGACAGCGACAGGTAGATGACCGGCGCCGCGTCGGGGTCGAGCTTGGTGACCTGCGGCAGGTCGATGTCTTTCGGTAATTCAGGGATGATCTGGTTGAGCCGATCGCGGACCTCCTGCGCGCCGACGTTGCCGTCCTTCTCGAGGAGGAAGGTCACGAACACCTGCGAGACGCCCTCGGCCGAGACCGAGCGCAGCTCGTCGATGCCCGAGATGGTGTTGACCGCCGCCTCGACCTTGTCGGTGATCTCGGTCTCGACGTCCTCGGGCGCCGCGCCCGGGAGGCGGGTGGTGATGGTCACGATCGGCAGGTCGATGTTGGGGAACCGGTCGACGCCCAGCTTTTGGTAACCGAAGAGCCCCACCACCACGATCACCAGGATGAGCACCGTCGCGAAGACGGGCCGCTCGATGCAGATCTTCGCGAGCCATTGCATCGGTTACTCCACGACCAAGACGCCGTCGCGGGTCTTCTCGTCGGGCGCCGCCACCAGCCGGTCGCCCTTCTTCGCGCCCGCCAGCAGCGCCACCTGGCCATCGCGCTCTTCACCGAGCCGCACGATCCGCTCGAAGAGCTTGCCGCCCGTCACCTGGAAGACCGAGGTCGCGACCTCGCCCTTGCGCAGCGCCGCGCGGGGCACCACCGCCACCTGCGCCTCGCCGATCCAGAGCCGCGCCGAGACGAACATCCCGGGCCGCAGCAGCACGCTGCCGTCGACCTTCGGGTTGGGCACGACCGCCTCGATCACCAGATCGCGCGAGACCGCGCGCACGTTGGGGCTGAGGTACTTCACGGTCCCCTTGAAGATCTGCTCCCAGGCGGCGACGCGGAACTCCACCTCCTGGCCCGCGCGCACCTGGCCGAGGTCGGCCTCGGGCACGGTCAGCTGCAGGCGCAGCGGGTCGACCTTGTAGATGGAGGCCACGCGGGTGCTCGCCTGCGTCACCTGCCCGAGGTTGACGAACCGCTCGCCCACCACGCCCGCGAACGGCGCGCGGACGATCGCGTCGGCGACGTTCTTCTTCGCCAGTTGGTCGCTCGCGGTGGCCGCCTCCACCTGCGCGCTGGTCACCGCGCAGTTGGTGAAGCGGCGGTCGTAGTCGGCCTGCGGGATGGTGCCCGACGCGAGCAGCTGCTTGCCGCGCGCGCACTCGAGCTGCGCCAGCTCGGAGTTCTCCGTGGCGAGCTTCAGGTTCTCCTTCGCCTGCTGCGCGGTCAGCGAGGAGGCGCGGGTGTCGAGCGCCACCAGCGGGTCGCCGGCCTTCACCGGCTGGCCGCGCTCGACGAAGGTTCGCACCACCTTGCCGATCGAGTCGGCGGCGACGTCGGTCTCCAGATCGGCCTTGAGCGAGCCCGTCACCGCGAGGAAGCGGGGCATCGCGCGCTCTTCCACTGTGATCGTCGCAACCCGGATGGGGGCGGCGTCGGTCCTGGTTGCGGCCGAGGCCTCGGGCTTCTTGCAGCCCGCGAGGCAGAGCGCGGCGGCGAGGGGCGCCAGGCAGAGCGCCAGCACATGGCGGCGGGACGATGCGGACAAGAAGACCTCCCAAAACGGGTGACGGAGAGCCGACAGCGAGTGCGGGCCGCGGACAACAGTGCAAGGCGAGGGCCGGGTTCTACTTGATCCGCGGTGGCCAGGGAACGAAGGCCGAGGTGGTGCGAATGTACTCAGTGTATTCGGGCCTTCGCTCGCCGATGTCCTTCTCCAGCATGGTGACGCCCGAGACGCGCAGCAGGAGGAAGGTCATCAGGGCCGGCGCGAAGAAGAGCCACCACGGGCCTGTCGCAACTCCGAACAGGGAGAGCCCCCACCAGAGGAGCGCGTTGCCGAAGTAGTTGGGGTGCCGGCTATAGCGCCAGAGGCCCGTGTCGAGGACGCGGCCGGCGCTCGCCGGGCTCTTCTTGAAGGCCTCCAACTGCGCGTCGGCGAGGGCCTCGGAGACGAAGCCGGCGAGGAAGAGCAGGGCGCCGAGGGCGTCGAGGGGGCCGATGGGGGCCGCGCTCGTGCCCGCGTGCTGCAGCGGGAGCGAGATGACCCAGATGAGGACGCCCTGGAGGAGGAAGACGATGAAGAAGCTCTTCCACCAAAAGCCGGGGCCTTGGCGCTTGCGCATGGCTGCGTAGCGGCGGTCCTCGCCGTGGGCGAGGTTGCGGCGGATGAGGTGGAAGGAGAGGCGGGCTGCCCAGAGGGTGGTGCAGGCGGCGGCGAGCCAGGGGCGGGGGCCGGCGGGGCCGCAGGAGAGCGAGACGAGGCTGACGAGGGAGAAGCCGATGGCCCAGAAGCCGTCGACGATGGAGGCGTCGCGGCGGCGCAGGGAGAGCACCCAGAGGGCGGTGAGGCAGGCGAAGAGGAGGATGGCGCTGGCGAGGTGCGCGATCGCCAGGGGGGCATACGGGACGTTGCTGAGGTTGAAGTCTGACGTCAATTGTCTGCCCTCGTGACCGCGTCACCCACGGCTTGGGATTGCCGCGCCGCGGTCGTCGGCCACAATAGGCCCGGGTACCCGGGAACCCCAAGCGCGGCGCGCCAGGAGGCCGCCATTGTCTCCCCGGGGATGTACAGGTTAGAATGTACACATGGCCAGGACCGCACGGTCTCACGCAAAGCCCCGGGTCGCCACCTCGCGCGCCCACCGCGTCGGCGTCGCTGAATTCCGGGGCAACCTCGCGAAGTACCTCCAGCAGGCCGAGGCTGGCACGCCGGTCGTGATCCAGGACCGGGGCGCCAGCAAGTACGTGCTGCTGCGGTTCGACGAGGACGCCCCTCTGCCCATCTTCGGCTGCATGCGCGAGCGCACCGCCTACGCCAAGGGCGCGGTCGTCAATGCCACTGAACCGTGGCCCGTCGGCGCGCTCCCTTGACCGCGCTGCTCCTCGACACCCACGCCTGGCTCTGGCTCGCTGCGGGCGACCCACGGCTGGCGAGGCACGAGCGAACCCTCAGCCGCGCCGCGGCCGGGGGCGAGCTCCTGCTGTCGGCGATCTCCGTCTACGAGACCGCGCTGATCGGGCTCGAGACCGAGGAAGGACGTCGGCGTGGTAGGCAGGCCGTCAAGATGCGTCCCAACGTGAAGGCGTGGATCCGGGATGCGCTGGAGGGCACGCGGGTCGCGCTGGTGCCGGTCGACGCGGAGACGGCGTTGGAGGCAGCGGGATCCAGGTCCATGCACGCCGACCCGTTCGACCGGCTGATCGTGGCGACGGCGCTGGCCGCCGGGGCACGCCTCGTCACCGCGGACTCGAAGACCGTCGCCTTTGCCAAGAGCGCCGGGCTGTCGATGCTCGAGGTCTGACCTGTGGAACCACCTTCGTCGGGTAGGAGCATACTCCTCAGGTCGGAGGAGCCGACTACGTAGAGTAGAGGAGAGGTGGCGGTCCGCAGCAGCGGGGTTATCCACGAGCCAGGACCACCCCAGGAGGGCATATGGACGAGCGCGCTGCGTTGACCCGGAACCTCGAGGAGCGCTTCCGCAAGCTGTCGCTCGCGCTCTACGACACCAGCCTTCCGGCGGGGCAGGCCGACCGGGAGATCGGGCCGCTGCTCGCGGAGGGCGTGCGCTTCACCGACCCGTGGCAAGAGGCCGCGGGCCGCGCGAAGTACCGGCTCGGGCTGGCCGGTTTCCACGCGCTGTTCCGCTTCAAGCTCGAGGTCACCCAGGTCGGCGTGCACCTCGCGGAGGACGGCGTGCGCGGGCGCGCGCTCGTCGATGGCGTGATGAACTTGCGGCCGCTGGGCGACTGGTTCACCTATCCGCTGCGGACCTTCCTCGTCTACGACTTCACCCTCACGGGCGGGCCCGCGGCGCCGCAGGTGCTCATCCACGCGCACGAGGAGATGTGGAGCCTGGGCGACATGATCGCGGCGCTCCCCGGCGCGGGCCGGTTCTACCGGCAGGTCTTCCGGCCCGCCTTCAGCTGGGGCTTCCTCGCCGCCTCGTGGCTCGGCACGCGGGCGGAGCAGCCGCAGGACGGCCAGGCGCGAAGCTAGAGCGTCGAACGGTTTGACTCCCGTCGCCAAGGAACGCCCTCGTCTCCCACCTCGAGTGGGATGACGGCGTCACAGCCCCGCCGGAGGTGGGGCGGCGGCCCTTCTAGCGCCGGGCATGCCCGGCGCTCCCGCGGGGTTGGGCGAGAAAAGCCCGCAGGAACCGATCGCTTGACGCTCCCCCGGCGATCAGGTAGAGAGGCCCGCTTTTCGGAGGCGAACGTTTCGCCCCCCCGCAACCGGAGTCACCCGCATGGCCGTCACGCTGCGCCTCGCCCGCCGGGGCGCCAAGAAGTCGCCCTTCTACCATGTCGTCGCTACCGACTCGCGCAACCCGCGCGACGGCAAGTTCAACGAAGAGTGCGGCACCTACGACCCCAACTACTCGCCCCCCAAGATCAACCTCAAGGGCGAGCGCATCGCGCACTGGCTGAAGGTCGGCGCGCGCCCGTCCGCCACCGTCGCCCAGCTGATCAAGCTCGCCACCAAGATGGCGGCTGCGGCTCCGGCCAAGAAGTAGCTGACCGTGGCCCCGAACCCGCCGCCGCTCTTCGCGGTGGGACGCGTGGCCAGGGCCCACGGCGTCCGCGGCAAGGTCCTGGTCGCTCCGTTCAACACGGCGTCGGCCGGGCTCGAGCACGCGAAGGCGCTGTGGCTGGGGCCTCGCGGCAACCCCGCTGAGGGCAAGAGCTTCGCCGTCACGCACGCCGAGCGCGTCAACCTGGGCTACATCTTCACGCTGCGCGGGGTCGACTCCCGCGACGCGTCCGAGGCGCTGCGAGGCCGCGAGGTCTCCATCGACCGGAGCGAGCTCCCAGGGCTCGACGAGGGTGAAGTCTGGGCCGCCGATCTGGTGGGCTGCCAAGCCTTCGACGCCGCCGGGGTGCTGCACGGCGAGGTGGTCGGGCTCGAGCGAGCGGGGCCCAACGAGCTCTTGCAGCTCAAGCTGGTGGCTGGCCAGACGGTGCTGTTCCCGCTCTCGCTGGTGACCGAGGCCGACCCCGAGGGCAAGCGCGTGGTGCTGACGATCCCCGACGGCTTGTTCGAGGCGCAGCTCGCGGCAGAGACCGCACAGGACCGGGCCGAAGCGGCGCGGGCAGAGCGAGAGGAGCAGGGCGTGCACGACGGCGCGGAGGCGGCCAACCGGGCGCCGGAGTCGAGCACGAGCAGCGGCACCAGCACGGAGCTGAAGAACTAAGTCATGCACCTCGATGTCCTCACCCTCTTCCCGCGCATGGTCGCGGGTCCGCTGGAAGCGAGCATCCTGGGCAAGGCCCAGGAGCGCGGGCTCGTGCGCGTGCGCGCGGTCGACGTGCGCGGGTTCGCCGAGGGCAAGCACCACGTCACCGACGACGTCCCCTATGGCGGCGGCGCGGGCATGGTGATGAAGCCCGAGCCGCTGACTGCCGCCATCGAGGCGAGCCGCGAGCACCTGCTCGCCGAGACGGGCGCCGCGCCCCGGGTGATCTTGATGTCTCCGCAGGGGCCGCGCTTCGACCAGGCGAAGGCCGCCAGGCTCTCCGCCGAGAAGGGCATCGTGCTGGTCTGCGGCCGCTACGAGGGCGTGGACGAGCGCGTGCTGGCAGCGGTCGATGAAGAGCTCTCGGTGGGCGACTTCGTGCTGACCGGCGGCGAGCTGGCCGCCCTTTGCGTGCTCGACGCCGTGGTGCGGCTGCTCCCGGGCGTGCTCGGGAACGAGCTGTCGGCCACCACCGAATCGTTCACCGGCGAGCCATTGCTGGAAGGCCCGCACTACACCCGGCCGCCCGAGTTCCGCGGCGCCAAGGTGCCCGAGATCCTCCTCTCCGGGGATCACGCGAAGATCAAGCGCTGGCGCCGCCAGCAGTCGCTCCTGCGCACCCGCGCGCGCAGGCCCGACCTGTTCGAGAAGCTCACTTTGTCAAAAGACGATCTCGTCCTGCTGGCCTCCGGGCCAGGGGCGGGGTAGAAGCCCTACACCGCAGTTCCCGTACGAGGAAGGTTGAGAAGATGCGCCAGAAGGCTATCGAGCTGGTCGAGATGAAGAACGTCAAGCCGGAGACCCGTGCCCAGGTCCCGAACTTCAACGTGGGCGACACCCTCAAGGTGCACACCAAGGTCAAGGAAGGCGAGAAGGAGCGCATCCAGATCTTCGAGGGCGTCGTGATCCGCAAGCACGGCGGCCACGCGCACTCCACGTTCACCGTGCGCAAGGTCTCCTACGGCGTCGGCGTGGAGCGCATCTTCCCAACGTACTCGCCCCGCATCGACAAGATCGAGATCCTCTCCTCGACCATCGTCAAGCGCGCCCGCCTGTTCTACCTCCGGGACCTCAAGGGCAAGAAGGCCCGCCTCAAGAGCACCGACGAGAACGCGGCGTCGTAGTTCTAGCCGCTCAAGGGGGAAGCGGTGCAGCTCACCGAGCTGCTGTTCCAGAAGGTGCGCGAGCTGGGCGCGCAGGGCAACGTGGCCCTGCGTCCCGGCTATTGCGCGCTGGTGGGCAAGTCACGCCAGCTGAGGCGTGCGCTGGTGGCTGCCCTCTTTCCCAACCCGAGCGACTTGAAGCTGCTCTCCGACGGCGGGCCCAATCCGCGCGTCGGTGTGGGCCTGCTCGGAGCGGACGGGCAGCCCTACCGGCTGCTGCGCGAGCTCGGCGGCGGGCGCCAGCTGCAGCGGTTCGACGCGGCCCAGCGCAAGTTCCTCCCGCTCACCGAGGACGACCTCGAGATCGCCTCGTTCCTCCGCACCGAGGCGCAGCTGCCGACGCCGGAGACGTACGACGTCTTCTTCGTGCTCGACGCAGCCGAGCTCCCCAGCCAGCGCAAGAGCGGCAACACGCCCGCGGGCGGGGTGGCGGCGGTCGATCAAGAGAAGGTCCGCAGGCTCAAGGCCGAGCTGCAGCAGACCAAGGAGTTCGAGGAGGCGCAGGACCGGCTCTACAAGGTGCAGCAGCGGCTGCACGAGCTCTCCGAGATCTCCGGCAAGCTCGACGTGGCCATCGAAGAGGTGGCCACGCTCGAGGCGCAAGCGAGCCGCGCGCTCTTCACGCCGGCCCAGACGCGCGACCTGATCACCCGGGCGCAGCGCTGGGCGCAGGACCTCAAGAAGTACACCGAGGCGCTGGGCGATCTCTCGTCGCAGAAGGGCAAGCTCGAGGCCGAGTCCACCGAGGCGCCCGAGCCGTTCCTCCGCGACCCGCTGTTCCTGGGCGGCCTCGCCGGCGCGGTCGCGATCTTCGTGCTGACCTACATGTTCAAGGCGCCCCACCTCGCGTTCGTCTCGCTGGTGCCGGCGTTCGGGTCGCTGATCTCGGTGCTCAAGTGGGTCGACGTGCACGAGGGCGGCGAGCTGGCCGCGGCGGCCGGGCGCAGGGTCAAGGAGCGCGAGGACCAGATCAAGAAGTCCTACGCCGAGGAGCAGGCCCCGCTGAAGGCCGCGCTGAAGACGGCCGGGGTCGATTCGCCCGAAGCGCTGATCGACCTCTTCAAGGGCCGCGAGGAGGTGGAGAACCTCCGCGACGCCGCCAAGGGCCGCCTCGACAAGCTGCGCGAGGACCCGCGGCTCGGCGAGGTGGAGGCCGAGCGGCCCAAGCTGCTCGAGGAGAAGCAGATCCTCGAGATGACGGTGGCGGCGCAGGGCTTCGCGCGCACCATCGGCGAGGTCGAGAAGGACCTCAAGCGCGAGCTGGGCCTGATCGCCGATCCCGCCGCGAAGAAGATCAGCACCTCGGGCTCCGGCGAGGCCGAGGCGGCGCGCGCGCTCTCCGACAAGGCCGCCGAGCTGATCGGCGCGAGCCCGCAGGATCTCTGGGCGCAGGTAGCCGCGCGGCTCGCCACCTATCTGGTGGCGCTGACCGACAAGAAGATCGTCTCGGGCCGGCTCGACGGCGCGCAGGTGCTGGTGACCGCTGCCGACGGCCGCACCGGTCCGTTCCACACGCTGCCGCAGCCGCTGCGCGATCAAGTGTATGTGGCGCTCCGGCTGACGCTGCTCGAGCGGGTGGTGTCGGTGAAGAAGCTGCCGGTGTTCATCGACGACACCTTTGCCTCGCTCGACCCGGCCAAGAAGCTGCTGATCGGGAAGATGCTCAAGGGGCTCTCGGCGCAGACGCAGGTGGTGCACCGGATGGCCGAGCAGCCGCCGCCGGGCCTCGCCGACCACGTGGCCGTCTCGCCGGCGTAGCGCTTAGACCCGGGCTCCCATGGCTGCGAAGAAGCGCGCTGCCCCGCGGCCCAAAGGCCAGCGCACGAGCAAGCAGGTCACCGGGGACGCAGGGGAGCAGGCTGCGGCGGACTTGTTCGCGGCGCAGGGGTTCACCCTCCTCGCGCGCAACCACCGCACGCGCCGGGGCGAAGTGGACCTGATCGCCGTCAAGGGGCCGCTCCTGGTGTTCGTCGAGGTGCGGGCGCGCGCGAGCGACCGGTTCGGGCCGGCCGAGGGCACGGTGGATGCGCGCAAGCAGGCGCGAGTGGTCTGGGCGGCCCGGGACTGGCTGGCGAAGAACGGCGGGGACCAGCGCGAGATCCGCTTCGACGTGGTGGCGGTGGTTGGCGGAGCGGTGCGGCACGTGCCCGGTGCGTTCGACGCGGGCGGGTGGTGAGCCGGAGCGAAGGGTGCTGAAAATACTGAGAACCATATTCTAGAAAGACGCTACTTAGAATAAGATTCTCAAAATCTCAAGAACCCCGATCCGGAGCCCCGGCATTTGCGGCTCTTCGCGATCTTCCGTGCAGGTCCCAGTGCCGTTCGGTGCGGCGGCTGCAAGTAGGGGATTCGGCGCCAGGGCAGGTCGTCGGCTCAGGAGCCCCGGCAAATGCCGGGGCTAGAAGGACGGCCGCCCTCCGGGCTGTGACCACCAACTTGGACTGGCCCCGGGACTGTCGGAGTGGATTGGTAGAGTCCTCCGCCAGCGACAGCGCCGGAGGCCTGACCGTGAGCAGCAGAGTCGAACAGTTTGCCCACCTCGTCTGGTCGACACACCGGCGCCGAGAAT
>JAYWAO010000375.1:0-4355 GCA_043782365.1 Deltaproteobacteria bacterium | reverse complement strand
AGAGCGCGCCGCCGCCGAGCGGGCTGAAGCGGTGGTCGGCAGCGGGCGCGCGCCCGGTGAGCCCGGCCCGCAGCCCGCGGACCTCTCCGATGGCCCCGTCGGCGAGCAGGCGCCGCACCACCTCCCACTGCGGGTGGTGGCGGTACATGAAGGCTTCGACGAGCCGCACCTTCTTCGCCTTGGCGGCGTGGGCCATCGCCTTGGCCGAGGCGTGCGAGAGGCCCAGGCTCTTCTCGCAGAGCACGTGCTTGCCGGCCTGGGCGGCCTTGACCACCCACTCCTCGTGAAGCCCGTTGGGCAGGCCCACGTAGACCGCCTGGACCTCGGGGTCCTCGAGCAGCGCGGCGTAGGAGCCGTAGGCCCGCAGCGCGCCCACCAGCCGCGCCTTGCTGGCGGCGGTCTGCACGTCGCGTGAGGCGACCGCGAGCAGGGTGCCGTTCGAAGACCAGCGGATGGCCGGCGCCAACGCCGCCTGGGCGATGGCGCCGCAGCCGAGGATGCCCCAATTCACGCGCCGCTGTTCCATCGTCGACTCCTCCCGAGGTGTCCCTGCGCAGGCGCGACGGTAGCAGGATCGGCAGGGCGCGGGAGATCTCTTGGGAGATCCTCGCGCCCGGAGGGCCGGAGCGCAAAGTGGTATTCCAGGCCGCAGGAGCCCCCCTGGCCGACGCCCCGCACAGCAGGAGCATGGCGCCCGCAGCGCCGCTCGCCGCGCTGGCCCGCGCCCGCGGCCGCCCGGAGCAACTGGCGACGCTCCAACGGTCCATCGCGGAGGAGGAGGAGGTGCTGGTGGGGGCCTCGGCGCCCGGCCCCGCGCTGCAGGGCCCGGCGCGGGCCTCGAAGCTGCGCCTGCTCGCGCTCTCGGCGCTGCGGCCTGCGGTGGAGCTCCCCGCATCGCCGCTGCCCGCGGGCCCGGCGACGCCCGGTGCGCGCGAGCGTCTCATCGTCGAGCTCTGCGAGCACCTGGCCTCGGGTGGCACGCGCGGCGCGCTACAGGCGAGCTGGCGCGAGGACCTCGCCGCACGCAACCCCGGCGCGGCGTCACACCCGGAGTTCCCGCGCCTCGCTGAGGCCGTCGAGGCGCTGCCGGCGCTGGCGGAGGCGCTGCGAGACCTCGCCCGGGCCGCGCGCGTGAAGCGGCTCGCGGCCCGCGCCACCATCGACGCGCTCTCCGCGGCAGCGCAGCCGCTCTCTCCCGAGCGCTTTGCCGGCCTGGGTGCTGGCGTGCCCGCGGCGTGGCTCGCGGCGCTGCTGCCCGCGCGCTTGGAGCCGGGGCTCTTCGCCCGCCTCGCCGCCGAGTGCGACGCCGCGCTCGACGCCGCCGGCCGCCTCCGGGAGGCGCAAAGGTCGCCACATTGGGAGCTGGCCGCGCTCGCAAGCGTCGTCTCTTCGCGGGTTTGCTGTGCGCTCGCGCTCTGTGAAGAGGCGTCCTTCGCTTGACCCGGTGTGATGGGCGGTTACATTGCATCCCATCAACCGGGGCCGTTGCCCCTCTGGAGAATTCCATGGCAGTCGATCGCTGGTCTGACACCCCCCGCGCCTCCGCTGGCCTCGGCACGAGCGAGGCGGTGGTCGGCACCTTCATGGCGAGCGTCTACCGCTGGATGGCCGGCGGCCTCGCGGTCACCGGGCTGGTCGCCGCGTACCTCTACGCCAACCCGGAGATCGTCCGCGCCATCTTCAGCAACACCTTTGGCATGCTCGCCCTCTTCGGGGTGCAGCTGGGCATGGTGATCGGCTTCTCGGCGATGGTGCAGCGCGCCTCGTTCGGCGTGCTGGCAGCGATGTTCCTCGCCTACTGCGCCACCACGGGCGTGACCTTCGGGGCGGTGCTGATGGTCTACACGGGCGCCTCGGTCGCCTCGACCTTCTTCATCACCGGCGGGACGTTCCTGGCGATGAGCGCCTACGGCACGCTCACCAAGAAGAGCCTCGCGTCGTGGGGCAGCTTCCTGATGATGGGCCTCGTCGGCCTCGTCATCGCGAGCGTCGTCAACCTGTTCCTCCACTCGAACGCGATGTCGTTCGTGCTCTCCTGCGTCGGCGTGGTGGTCTTCACCGGCCTGACCGCCTACGACACGCAGCGGATCCGCGCGATGGCCAGCGACGACGGGCGGCTCGCGCTCTCGGGCGCGCTGCGCCTGTACCTCGACTTCGTCAACCTGTTCCTCTCGCTGATCAACCTGACCGGCAAGCGGCGCTAGCCGGTGGAGCACCACTCCGCGCCCGCGGCAGCCAAGCCTTCGGAGAGTTCGGGGAGTCCGCCCGCCCCGGCCCAGCGCTGGGAGCGGGCGGCGTTCTTCGACGTGGACGGCACGCTCGTCTCCACCAACGTGGTCCACGCCTACGCCCACTACGTGGCCAACCGCGGCACGCTCCTGGGCACCGCCGCGCGCGTCCTCAAGGGCCTCGCGATGGCGCCGGTCTGGGCGATCAGCAATTCGATCAACCGCAAGCTCTTCAATGAGCTCTTCTACCAGTCGTATGCGGGCCTCTCCGAGGACCGGCTGGTCGAGTTCGCAGGCGAGCTCACCGAGAAGGTCTTCATCCCTGCGGTCTATCCGGGCGCGCTCGACATCATCGCCGAGACGCGCAAGGCCGGCTGCAAGATCGTCCTCTGCACGGGCGCGATCGACATCACCATGCGGCCGCTGGTGAAGTACCTCGGCGCCGATGATCTGATCGCCAACTCGCTGCAGTTCGTCGAGGGGTTCGCGACGGGGAAGGTGGTCCCGCCGATCGTCGAGGGCGCGCACAAGGCGCGGCGCATCCGCGACTACTGCATCGAGAAGAACCTGCGGCTCGACCAGTCGCACGCGTACTCGGATTCGCTCTCGGACTACCCGATGCTGGCGGTGGTGGGCCGGCCCTGCGCGGTCAACCCCGACAGCAAGCTGCGGGCGCACGCGCGGGCGTACGAGTGGCCGATCCTGGATCTGCGCTGAGCGGCCTGGGCTGATCCGCCGCCTGATCGCGGGGCCCTGCGCCCCTTGGCGGTCACCTCGAACTTGTCGTGCAACGCGGTCTTGATCCCCATCGCCTGCGCGAACTCCGCGGCCCTCGTCTGCTCGACCGCGACCAGCACCAGCCGCACCTCCGGGTGCTTCGCCGCGCCTCTCCGGAGTTGCTGCTACCCTGGCTCCATGCGTACCACTCGCTCCGCCACCTTCGCCGCTCTCTCTGCCGCCGCGCTCCTGGCTCTCTCCTCTTGGGCCGCAGACGCGCAGATCAGCCCCTCGCCAGCGCTCTCACCCCGCGCTCCCGGGAACCCTCCGCAGGTCCTCGCGCCCCCCACGCCCGCGCCCACGCCGCAGCTGGTGCTCCCGCCTTCCGCCGACGCGGCCCCCGCGCCGCAGGCCGCGCCGGGGGACAACGAGCTCGCCCCCGACCTCGCCACCCTGCAGCGGCAGGTCGCGCAGATCCTCGTGCAGGAGCACGTCGTGGGCGCGGCCATCGCGCTGGCGGACACGAAGGAGACGTTGTTGGTCGCGGGCTTCGGCCTCGCCGATCCCGCCAGCTCGCGCGAGGTGAAGCCGACCACGCCGTTCGCGGCCGGCCCGCTCTCTCCGCTGCTGGTGGCGCTGGCGGCGCTGCGGGCCGCGGCCAACGAGGAGCAGGTGGCCAGGATGGACCCGCACCACCACGAGGGCGGCGAGGCCGGAGAGCACGCAGCAGGCGCCGACGGAGGGCCCGCCCACCCGGGGGGGACGCACGCCGGGACGCACCCTGCGGCTTCCGCCGCCACCCACACCGAGACGCTGCAGTCGCCGCTGCTGGCCCCGCTCGACGCCGCGAAGCTGGGCCTGAAGAACCCCTACGCGCCCACCGCGCCGCTGCGCCTCGTGGACCTGCTCGAGCAGACCGCGGGGCTCGAGGATCTCGCCCCGTGCGACCTGCTGCCCGCAGACGCCGCCAACCCGCCGCTCGCCGCCGTGCTGGGCCTGCGCGACCGCACGCTGCGCTGGCCGCCGGGCAGCCGGTACGCGCCCTCGCGGACCTCGTTCACCGCGGCGGCGCTGCAGCTGGAGCTGTGGTCGGGGTCTTCCTTCGCCGCGCTGGTCGAGGCAGAGGTGACCCGGCCGCTCGGGCTCGCCTGCACCAGCTTCCGGCCCGGACCCGCGCTGCTGAAGGAGCAGGCGGTGGGCCACCTGCTGGGCAAGGCGTTCACGGCGCGGCCGCAGCTGCACTGGCCGGCGCGCGGGCTGGTCACCTGCGCGGCCGACCTGGCGACGCTGCTGCGCCTCCTCCTCGAGCGGGGCCGCTCCGAAGCCGGCGAGCTGCACGGCGGTCAGCTCGTTGCACCTGCAATGATCGACCGGATGCGCGCCGGCACCACCCTCTCCTTGCCCCCGGGC
>JAYWAO010000374.1:0-4355 GCA_043782365.1 Deltaproteobacteria bacterium | reverse complement strand
GGTCCCGCTGCCAATCGACGCGCTCCGGCTCGGCATCGACCAGGCCCCGCCGCAGCTGGCGGCTGCGGTCCAGCCGCTCGGCGGCGAGGTCGAGCGCGCCGGTGCGCAAGGCGAAGTCGCCGAGCACGTAGTGGGCGGAGGCGAGGTTGCCCAGGGCGCGCGTGCTGCTCGGGGAGGCCGCGGCGAGCGACTCGCGCAGCTCGAGGCTGCCTTGAAAGAGCTCGCGCGCCCTCTCGTCGTCGCCGAGGAGGAACGACGCCTCCCCCGCCGCGAGAAACGAAAGGGTGAGCGCCTCCTTCAGCGCGTCGTCGCCGGGCGCCGCCCGCAGCAGCCCTTCGCGGAGCGCGAGCGCCTCCTTGAAGTGGGCGACTGCGCCGGTCAGATCTCCGAGCCGGTAGAGCGTCACTCCCGCCCTCTGTTGCGACTCCGCCAGGGCGGCGTCGACCGCCTTGCTGCCCAGTTGGAAGCCATCGGGTTTGGGGTGGTCGTGGATCTCCTGCCAGAGCCGCAGCGCTTCGAGCTGGTGGGCGAGGACCGCCTGCATGTCCCGGCCGACCGCCGCCTTGGACTCCGCCAGCCAGTAATGAGCGACGGCGAGGTTCGCGCGCGAAGGGTCGTTGTGGTTCTTCACCTTGACCCTCTCCTGCGCGATCTCCATCGTCTTCTCGAACTGCGCCGCCGCCTTCTCCGACTGGCCCAGCTGCAGGAACAGGCGACCGAGCTCGCTGTGGATCTCGGCGGCCGTCGCCTCCTTGCTGGTGGACTTCTGGTAATTGTCAGACACTTGACTGACCCTGGCCAGGGCGAGGTCGAGCACCGACTTGCGGAAGCTGCTCGTCCCGGGGCCCTCCAGCTCATTCCGCGCCAGCTCGGTGAGCTGCTGGATGGTGCCGAGCGCCAGCGTGGCCTGGACCTCGGCCAGCCGGGCGTTCTCCTCGGCGGCGCCGCGGGCCTCCTTCGCCACCCGTTCGCTCGCGGCGGCCCGGTCGCGCTCCTGTCCGGCGACGTGCGCCTGCCACGCCGCGGCCACCATCCCGACGAGCAGCGCTCCGGCCACCGCGCCGCCCGCCGACACCAGGACCCGGTTGCGGCGGAGGAGCTTCTTGAACCGGTACGCGCTGCTCGGCGGCGCTGCCAGCACCGCCTCGCCCGAGAGGTACCGCTGGACATCCAGCGCCAGCTCGCTCGCGGTCTCGTAGCGGCGCTCGCGGTTCTTCTCCATCGCCTTCATCGCGATCCAATCCAGTTCGCCGCGGACGAGGCTCCCCAGACGAAAGGGCTCGGTGCGCCGCTTGGCCGAGAGGATCGCCAGGCCCTCGCCGCTCCGGGCGATGCGCGCGCTCGGCGTCGGAGGCTCGACCTCGCGGAGGATCCGCTGGAGCTCTGCGGGCGCTGCCGACCGGAGCTCCTTGCTGCCGAACGGCGTGGTGCCCGTGAGCAGCTCGTAGAGCACCACGCCCAGCGAGTACACGTCGCTGCGGGTGTCGATGTCCATCGACCCCTCGGCCTGCTCGGGGCTCATGTACTCGGGCGTCCCGACGGAGACGCCGTGCGCGGTGAAGAGGGTCTTGTCGGTGAGGTTGCCAAGGCTGGCCTTGGCGATGCCGAAGTCGATCACCTTCGCGCTCGGCCGCCCCTCCTGCGAGGCGACGAGGATGTTCGACGGCTTCAAGTCCCGGTGGATGATCCCCTTGCCGTGCGCGTGCTGCACCGCCTGGCAGACCTGCGCAAAGAGCGCGAGCCGGTCGTCGAGATTCAGGTGATTCCGATCGCAATAGTCGACAATCGGCTCTCCTCTGACGAGCTCCATGACGAAGTAGGGTCGCCCGCTCTCCGTCGCGCCCGCGTCGAGCACGCTGGCGATGTTGGGGTGGTCCATGAGCGCCAGCGCCTGCCGCTCCTGCTCGAAGCGGGCCACCACGCGCCGGGTGTCCATGCCGGTCTTGATCAGCTTGACCGCCACGCGCCGCTGGATCGGCTCGTCCTGCTCCGCGAGCCACACCTCGCCCATGCCGCCTTCGCCGAGGCGCTCGAGCAGGTGGTAGGGGCCGAGGAAGCGCGGCGCCTCTCCAGCGGTGCGGCGGTCCGCAGCCAGCGGGTCCTCGGCGGTCACCGCAGGACCAGGGCCTGGCGATGGATCTGGTGCAGCCATGCAAGCCCTCCCTTCTGCGGGAGGCGACTGTACACCGCGCCGCCCCGGCCTGAGGCGCAGGCGGTTCGGTGTGGAGCGGTCCCGCAGATGGCCGACTACCGGAGCGGCGCCCGCTCGACGGCGCTGCCGGAGCGGATCCCGCAGGCGTGGATGATCGCCTCGGCGAAAGCCGCGACACCAGAAGAGCTCCAGCAGGCGGCGGCCTACTTCTCCTCGCTACGGCCCCGCCGCAACCTCCGCGTGCGGGAGAGCTCCACCGCGCCCCGCTTGGAGGTGGGCAACTGGATCCTGGTCCGGGCTGGGGGCGGCGGCAGCGAGCCGCTCGGCGAGCGGATCGTCGAGCTGGCCGACGATCTCGAGCGGTTTGAGCTGCGCGACCCGCGCGCCACGTTCACCGCCTGGGTCCCGCCGGGCAGCGTGAAGCGAGGACGGGCGCTGGTGCGGCGCCCTGGCACCAACACGGTCCCCGCCTGCGCGAAGTGCCACGGCAAGGACCTGGGCGGCACCGAGGCGGGTCCGCCGCTCGCAGGACGATCGCCGAGCTACCTCTTCCGCCAGCTCTACGAGCTACAAGCCGGAGTGCGCAACGGTCCAAGCGCGGAGCTGATGAAGCCCGTGCTGGCCGGCGCGAGGGTGACGTGGTGGTGCTGCGGCGTAGACTGCACCGGGCAGGCAGGCCCCGATGCCTCAGGCTCGGGAGTGCTGCTCGAAGAAGACCGCCACCTCTGCCTTCGAGGCGCCGCCAGTCGCTACGCGCAGGACGAGTTCGATCAACTCACCGTCCGCTGCGTCGACCTCGACGCCGTTCAGCTCCAAAAAGACCAGGGCTACCGCCAGGGCCGTGCGCTTGTTGCCGTCCAGGAACGGGTGGTTCTGGGCGAGGTGGAACAGGTAGGCCGCCGCCATCTCGACCAGCGTCGGGTGGAGGAAGAGGCCGTCGAAGGTCGTCTGCGCCATCTCGACGGCAGAGCGCAGGAGGCCGAGGTCACGCACCCCGGAGCTCCCTCCGTAGCGCTCGATCTGGTGCGCGTGCACGCGCAGCGCGTCCTCGAGCGTGATGAACTCCGGCTCGATCATTCGGCGAGCTTCTTGAACACGGCGGCGTAGCGTCGGTCGAGCTTGCCGAGGATCTTGTCGACCTTGGCGGCGCGGCGCTTGTCGCGCAGCTTCCCGATGGAGATGATCCCGTCGACCACCTCGATCTCGACCGTCGCCCCCTCTTCCAGTCCGGCGGCCTCGAGGAGTTCCCGGTCCAGCACGACTGCGACGGAGTTGCCTGAGCGCGTGAGCGTCTTCCTCTTCACCATACGTACAGAGTAGCCCTGCCGTCATGACGGCGCAACCCAGCGGCCTTCGAAGCCGCGGGCCAGAGGTTCGAATCTTCTCGGGCGCGCCGTTGCAGAGCCCTCCGTTGGGGCGGGGACGGCAAGCTCGCCTGCACCAACGTCTGCGCGGACATCAACGAGCACTACCCCGCGAGCAAGGACCTGCAGGTGGTCCTCTTCGGCGCGAACAAGTTCTGCAACAAGTAGCGACGAGCGCCACCCCGCCGACCGGGCAGCGCTACGTGGGTGGGCGAGCGCCGCGCCGAGGCCGGTCCGCTTGTTGCCGTCGAGGAAGGGCTGGTTCTCGGCGAGGTGGAAGGCGTACGCGGCCGCCATCAAGAAGAGGCCTTCGTGGACGATCTGGCCACCGAAGGTGGCGCTCGGCATCGCCACCGCCGACTCGAGCAGGCCCAGGTCGCGGATGCCGAGGGCTCCGCCGAAGGCGTCGATCTGCCGAGCGTGCAGGGCCAGCACGTCCTCGAGCCCGTCCGTCCCCGCTAGCGAGGGCTCGGTCGATGCCACGCAGGTGGCCAACGGCAACACGCTGGTCGTCGTCCACGTCAAGCACCTCGCGCCCCCGGCGAAGCTGTTCCAGGACGCGATCGTCTACGTGGTCTGGATCCAGCCCCGCAACGGCGAGCTGCAGAACGTCGGCGCGCTGAAGCTGAACGACGACCTCAAGGGCCAGCTCGACACCCTGACGCCGCACAAGCGGTTCCACTTGATCGTAACGCCCGAGCCGGGCGGGCGCGGCGCAGCCCCCTCGCACCCGCCGGTCTTCACCGCCGACGTCGAACGCCGGGACTGAGGCAGCGCCGTCCTCCGCGTCTCCGCTGCTTCACCGGAGACCCGGGCCTCCGGACCGCGGACAACGCGGC
>JAYWAO010000373.1:0-30755 GCA_043782365.1 Deltaproteobacteria bacterium | reverse complement strand
TCTTGATTGGTCACAGCCCGGAGGGCGGCCGTCCTTCTAGCCCCGGCATTTGCCGGGGCTTCTGATCGGGCGACCTTCTCGGGTGCCAAATTCCCTACCGGCAGCCTCCTCACACGAACTACCCTGAGCCGCGTTCTCACGGAAGATCGCGAAGTTTTTCTAGCCCCTGCATTTGCCGGGGCTCCTGGAGTGTGGCCCCTACGAGCGAGGTAGCTACAGAGCGATCAGATGGGGGAGACACTTTCGACGCGCGTCACCTGGCCCGAAGCGCGCGCACTCAGTGCCCGTGGCTCGCGCCAAGATACGCCCGCCGCACCCCATCATCCTGCAGCAGCTCCGCCCCCGTCCCCTCCAGCCGGATGCGCCCCTGCTCCAGCACGTACCCGCGGTCCGCCACTTCCAAGGCGCGCCACGCGAGCTGCTCCACCAGGAGGATGGTCGTCCCCCCAGCCTTCTTCAGCCGCTCGATCAGCGCGAACACCTCGTCGATGATGACGGGCGCCAGCCCCATCGACGGCTCGTCGAGGAGGAGCAGCTTCGGCCGCGACACCAGCGCCCGCGCGATCGCCAGCATCTGCTGCTCGCCCCCCGAGAGCGTCCCGGCCATCTGCGTGCGCCGCTCGCGCAGCCGCGGGAACGTCGCGAACATCTTCTCGATGTCCTCGTCTACCGCCTTCTTCTCGCCGCGCCGGATGCGCACGAAGGCGCCGAGCAGCAGGTTGTCGTGCACGCTCTGCTGCGCGAAGACCTTGCGGCCCTCGGGCACGTGGGCAACGCCGCGGGCGAGGACGTCGTGCGCCGGCACGCCCACCAGCGGCTGCCCGTCGAAGGTGACCGTGCCCTCGGTGGGCGCGAGCAGGCCCGAGATGGTCCGCAGCGTGGTGGTCTTGCCGGCGCCGTTGGAGCCGATCACGGCGACCAGCTCGCCCTCGTCGATGTGCAGCGAGAGCCCGTGCAGCGCCCGGATGCGGCCGTAGTCGACGGTGAGGCCCTCGATGGTCAGCACCGCCTTTCCTGTCGCAGCGGCCTTTGCCTTCGTTTCGGTCGCCCCGCTCACAGAGGCGCCCCTTCACCAGCGCCAGCCGCGCGCGCGGTCGGGTGGCTGCCGAGGTACGCCTCGATCACCGCCGGATTCGACTGGATCCCCTGCGGCAGCCCCTCGGCGATCTTCTTGCCGAAGTCGAGCACGACCACGTCGTCGGAGACCGCCATCACCATGTCCATGTGGTGCTCGATGAGTAATACAGTAATCCCGGACTGCTTGATCCTGCCGATCAGGTGGCTGATCTCCTCGATCTCGGCGGTGGTCAGGCCGGCGGCGGGCTCGTCGAGCAGCAAGAGCCGGGGCCGCTGGGCGAGGGCGCGCGCGATCTCCAGCCGGCGCGCCTGACCGTAGGCGAGGTTGCTCGCCAGCTCGTACGCCTGCGCGCCGAGGCCGACGAAGTCGAGCAGCGCGTACGCGTGGGCCTGCGCGGCCTCCTCTTCCCGGCGGGCCGCGGGCGTGCGCAGCGCCACTTGCAGCAGGCTGCTCTTGAACGACCGGTGCATGCCCGCGAGCACGTTCTCCAGCGCGGTGAGCTGGCCGAAGAGCTGCAAATTCTGGAACGTCCGCGCGATCCCGCGCGAGGCGCGCTCGAAGGTCTGCATCCGCGTCAGGTCCTCGCCGAAGATCGAGAGCGTGCCGCGGGTGGGCAGGTAGACGCCCGTGAGCAGGTTCACCGTGGTGCTCTTGCCCGAGCCGTTGGGCCCGATCAGGCCGAGCACGCGCCCCGCGCCCAGCTTGAGCGACAGCTCGTTCACCGCGGTCAGGCCGCCGAACATCATGGTGAGCCCGTCGAGCTGCAGCGCGGGCAGGTCGGACGGCGGCGGCGCCTCGATGGGCGCGAGGCCCGCCGCGCGCGCGGCCAAGGCCAGCCGGGCCGCCTCGAGGTCGCTCTTGGTGAGCCGGCGGACGAGCTTGCGCACCACGCCCGCGAGGCCCTCGGGCAGGAAGAAGAGCACCACCAAGAGGAGCGTGCCGAAGACCATCAGCCGGTAATCGGAGAAGCTGGCGAAGAGGTCGGGCAGGACGACGATCACCCCCGCGCCGATCAGGTTCCCGGCCACCGAGCGCACGCCGCCGAAGATCAGCGCGATGAGGAACTCGATCGAGAAGTTATAGGAGAAGGTGTTGGGCGCGACATAGGAGTCCAATTGGGCGAAGAACCCGCCCGCGAGGCCCGCCAGCGCCGCCGAGAGCACGAACGCCGAGAGCTTGAACCGGGTCCGCGAGATGCCCGCGCAGGCGGCCGCCACCGCGCTGTACTTGATCGCCTCGAAGGCGCGGCCCCAGAAGCTGCGGGCCACGTTGCGCACGGCAAAGAGGACCAGCACCAGGACCGGATAGACGACGAAGAGATAGTTCGCCCCTCTGAGCTTCTTGCCGGCGAACTCCAGCGCGGGCAGGGAGATGCCGCGGGTGCCGTTGGTGATCGTCTCGCTCTCGTTGATGACGGTGAAGATGATGAAGCCGTAGGCGATGGTGATGACCGCGAGGTACGGGCCCGTCGAGCGCAGCGCCGGAAAGCCCAGCACCAGCCCGGCCAGCGCGGCCAGCAAGACGGCGGGGATCAGCGCCACCGGGAACGGCACCATCGGGAACCAGGTGATGGCGGCGTCGCCGTTGAGCGCGGGCTGCGCGGTGAGCACGGCCACCGCGTAGGCGCCGATGGCGAAGAAGCCCGCGTGGCCGATCGAGACGTCGCCGATGTAGCCGACCACCAGGTCGAGCGAGGCCACCAGCATCGCGTAGACCAGCACGCGGCAGATGAGGCCGAAGTAGTAGGGGTTGTCGGCGACGAAGGGCAGGGCGAGCGGCAGGAGCAAGAGGAGCGGGAGCAGCGCCTTGAGGCGGGCAGGCAGCGACTTCCTGGCAGAGGTGGCGGTCATCGCGGGCTCAGAACTTCTGCACGGTGGCGCGGCCGAAGAGGCCGCTCGGCCGCAAGAGCAGCACCAGGATGAGGAGGATGAACCCCGGGATGTCGCGATAGCCGGTGCTGATGTAGCGCGCGGTCAGGCTCTCCGAGAGGCCGAGCAGCGCCCCGCCCACCAGCACGCCGTAGCTCGATTCGAGGCCGCCGATGATCGAGACCGCGTACGCCTTCACCCCCAGCACCGTGCCCATGGTGGCCGAGACGAGCGTCACCGGGCCTACCAAGAGGCCCGCGAAGCAGGCCATCGCCGAGGAGAGCATGAACGACACGCGGATGACATAGCCCTGGTTGATGCCCATCAGGCTCGCCGTGTCGCGGTCCTCGCTCACCGCCTGCACGGCCTTGCCGAAGATGGTCTTCTGCTTGAAGACCTCCACCGCCACCACGATGGCGACGGTGCTGAGGATGATGAGGATCTCCTGCGGGAAGATGCCGACGCCGTCGAACCGCAGCGGGTCGTCGCCGATCGGCGAGCGCAGCTTGAAGTCGTCGGTGCTCCAGAAGACCTCGATCGCGTTGCGCAGGACGATGCCGACCGCCAGCGTCGCGAGGATCCAGTTGTACGAGGAGCGGGTCTTGAGCGACGGCTGGATCGCCACCTTCTCGAGGATGAACCCGCCGAGCGCGCCGCAGAGGAGCACCGCCAGCAGCACCAGCGGGAACGGCACGCCGTGGTTCATGTAGAGCACCACGCCGACCACGCCGCCGAACGTCAAGTACGTGCCCAGCGCGAAGTTGAACGTCCGCGAGGTCGCGAACGTCACGTTGTAGCCGAACGCCAACAGCGCGTAGATGAGGCCCTGCGCGAGTCCCGAGAGGAGCAGCTGGAGGGTCTGCATCTTGGTCCGTTGGCGTCCGGCGAGGGCGCTACCTGGCGGGCGCTGCCGGAGCGGCCGGCGCCGCGGGAGCTGCGGGCGCGGCAGGCGCAGGGGCCGCAGGGGGCGCGGCGGCAGCAGCAGCAGCAGCCTGCGTGCGGACCACGCCGTCCTTCACCACGCCCATCTGCGCGTCCTTGACCGCCTCGTGGTCGGTCTTGCTGAACGGCCTCGTGTAGCTGCCCGTCACGCCCTCGTAGGTCTTGCCGAGGTCCTCGAGCGCGGCCTTGAGCTTGGGGCCCTCGGTGCCCTTGGCCTGCTCGATCGCCTCCTTCAGCAGGTACATCGAGTCGTACCCCTGCGCCGCCGCGACGCCGACTGCGATCGGCTTCTCGTTGAAGCGCTGGTAGTACGCCGCGAGGAACGCCTTCTGCTTGGGCGTGCTCGCGGCCGATTCGATGAACGTCTGCGGCATGGTCGCGCCGTCGCCGTTCTTGCCCGCGTTGTTGATGAAGGCGGCCATCGAGAGCGTCCAGGCGCCGATCATCGGGACGCTCCAGCCGAGCCGGTTCTGCGAGTTGGCGATGGCCGCGAGCTCCGGGCCGATGCCGTAGACCAGCAGCGCCTCGGCGCCGGCCGCCTTCGCCTCCTGCAGCTGGGCGGTCATGTCGGTGTCCTTGATCTTGAACTTGCCGAGGTAGACCGGCTTCATGCTGCGCTTCTCCAGCGCCTTCTCCATCTTGGCGCGGCCGTTCTGGCCGTAGTTGGTGTCGTCGCAGAGCAGCGCCACCTTGGTGAGCTTGCGGTTGTCGACCGCCTCGCGGACGATCAGCTCGGTCTGCAAGAGGTCGTGGGCGGCGATGCGGAAGATGTAGTTGTCGGGGAACTGCTCGAACAGCTCGTTCACCTTCGCGCCCGCCGAGGCGTTGATCAGCACGGGCACCTTCGCCTCCTCGGCGTAGCGGGTGGAGGCGTCGGCGACGCCGGTGTTGATCGGACCGAGCACGGCGACCACCCGCTCCTTGGAGAGCAGCTCCTGCATCACCTGAGCGCCCTTCTCGTTCTTGGCCTCGTCGTCGCGCGCCACCAGCTCGAGCTTCTTGCCGTCGATGCCTCCCGCGGCGTTGATCTCCTCGACCGCGAGGGTGACGCCGTTGCGCATCGACACCCCCATGCCCGCCGAGCCGCCGGTGAAGGGGCCGTAGACCCCGATCTTGATGGGCGCCTTCGAGGTGCAAGCTGCGAGCACCAGCAGCAGCGCGGCGACGCGAACGACTCGGTTCGTCTGCATTTCGGGTCTCCCTTGGGAGCAGCGCGCGGTCGTGCGCGCAGCGGTGCGCCGGTGAGGTCGGCGGACCGGATTGCCTACTGTCACGCCGCGCGAACTGTCAACGGGTCTGATCCGACGATCGACCGCCGCGCTGCGTCGGGGCCGCCACGCGCTCAAAGCAGGCGTTCCGCCTAGCAGTGCTTGACCAGACCTCCTCCCCATCCTATGGAGGAGGGGCTCGTGTACGGTGCGCATTGCTCTTGCGTGACCCGGCGGGCGGGAGGCCTTGATGGCGGGCACGGACAAGCGGAAGCAGAGTCTCTATTTCCCCGAAGACATGCTGCGCGAGATCCAGGAAGAGGCGAACCGCCAGGACCGTTCGCTCTCGTGGATCGTGCAGCAAGCCTGGAAGATCGCGCGCGGCGAGATCATGCGCTTTCCCTCGGTGAACGACGTCATCGGCGACGCGGCCAGCCGCAACGCCGACGCGGAGTAACCGGATGTCCGCCAACGACGCCCGCAAGCAGAGCCTCTACTTCCCGGACGAGATGCTCTCCGAGATCCAGACACAGGCGCAGCGGCTCGACCGCTCGCTGTCCTGGGTCGTCCAGCAAGCTTGGAAGATCTCCAAGACCGACCTGCGCAAGATCCCGTCGCCGAACGACATGCTCGACGACGACCCGGCGGCCGCACGCAAGTAGCCGTGGGTCCGCCTTCGCGGCGTCCGCGCGCCACCGATCCCCTCGCGGGCCCGGTGGCCGCTGCGCTTCGGGCCTCCTGCGCCGGGCCTGAAGCGCTGCTCCCTCCGTCCGCGGCGGTGCTGGTGGCCTGCTCCGGCGGCGCTGACTCCGTCGCGCTGGCGGCCGGGCTCGCGGCGGTGGCGCGGGAGCAGCCTGCACACGGGCTGCGGCTCGTCCTCGGGCACGTCGACCACGGGCTGCGCGCCGAGTCGGCGGCGGAGGCCCGCGCGGTGGGCCTGCTCGCGCAGTCGCTCGGGCTGCGGTTCGCCCTCGTCAGGCTCGACGGCGCGGCGCTGCTGCGCGACTCCAAGGCGCAGGGGCTCGAGGCCGCCGCGCGGCGGGCGCGCTATGCGGCGCTCTTGTCGCTGGCGACGGAGCACGGCTGCGCGCTCGTCGCCACGGGCCACACCCGGCGCGACCAGGCGGAGACGGTGCTGCTGCGGCTGTCGCGCGGCGGCGGGCTGGGCGCGCTCGCCGGCGTGCGCAGGCAGCGCAAGCTGGACGCGCGCTCCGCGGTGTCGCTGGTGCGGCCGCTGCTCGAGGTGGGCCGTGAGGACACCGAGGCGCTCTGCGTCGCCCTGGGCTTGCCGTTCACGCAGGACCCCCACAACCGCGACCCGCGCTTCGGCCGCGCGCGCGTGCGCGAAGCGTTCCGGCTGCTCGACAGCCTGCTCGGCCCCCGGCTCGAGGAGGCGCTCGCCCGCGCCGCGGCGGTGGCCTCCGCGGAGGACGCGCTGCTCGAGTCGCTCGCGCTGGAGGCCGCAGCCAGGGCCCGCGGTCCGGAGGGCGCGCTCAGGGCCAAGGCGCTGCAGGCGATGCCCCTGGCGCTCCTGCGGCGCGTGCTCGCGACCGTCGCCGCGCAGGCCGGTCTGCGGCCCGGGTTTGCGCAGCTCGAGCGGCTTCGCGCGCTGCTCGCCAGACCCGCCAGACCCGACAGACCCGACGCCGCGCTCTCGCTCCCTGGCGGGGAGGCGCTGCTGGAGGCGGGCCGCCTGCGCTTCGTGGCTCGCTCCGGCCGCGCGCCAGCGCTGCCCGTGCTCGAACCCGTGGCGGTTCCAGGGCCCGGCCGCTACCTCTTCGGGGGCATGCACCTCGAGGTCTCCAGCGCTCCCGGACCCTCTTCCGTCCCCGTCGACGCAGGCCTCGCGCCGCTGCCGTGGACGCTGCGCTGCGCCGCGCCGGGTGACCGCTTCCGGCCCGCGAACGGCCGGCAGAAGAAGGTCTCCGACCTCTGGATCGACGCCAAGCTGCCCCGCGCCCTCCGCCCGCGCCTCGCCCTGCTCTGCGACTCAGCGGGGACGCCGTTCTTCGTCGAAGGGCTGCGCCCGGGCGCCGCCTGCAGAAACGCGGAAGAGGCGGCGCTGCACTTGACCTGGTCCAGAAAGGACGCACGTTGAACTTGCAGGGTCCATTGCAGGGTCCAAACGGAGCGTCCACCACGCCGGGTCGGAGGCCTGCCGCACGAGCACCGCAGCGATGATTCAGGGAAGCGGCACGCTCGCTTGCGTGCTACCATCAAAGACCAGCATCTTGAACCCGCCAACGCAAGGTTCGAGACGAGGAGCGCGCAGGTGAAACAGTCCTACAAGACCTTCTTCCTCTGGGCAGTGCTCATCCTGCTCTTCTTCTCGTTCTATTCGATCTTCAACCGGCCCCGGACCAACGAGCCGCACGTCATCAAGGCGAGCGAGTTCTTCGCCGCGGTCGAGAAGGGCGACGTGTTGTCGGTCGTCTCCAAGGGCACCTCTGCCGACGGCACGCCCCGCACCATCGAGGGCGTGTACAAGAACACCCACTCCGAGTTCCGCACGGTGAGCCCCGTGGACGGAGCGCTGCTCGAGAAGATGCGCGTCAAGGGCGTCGACATCACCTTCGAGAACGTCGAGGGCGGCTCGATCTGGGCGCAGTTGATGGTCAACTGGCTCCCCTTCGTGGGCATCTGCGTGCTCTTCATCTTCCTCATGCGCCAGCTCCAGGCGGGCGGCGGCAAGGCGATGAGCTTCGGCAAGAGCAAGGCGAAGCTGCTCACCGAGAACTCGAACCGGGTGACCTTCAACGACGTCGCCGGCATCGACGAGGCCAAGGACGAGCTCGAGGAGATCATCTCCTTCCTGAAGGACCCGAAGAAGTTCACCAAGCTCGGCGGCCGCATTCCCAAGGGCGTCCTCCTGATGGGCTCGCCGGGCACGGGCAAGACCCTGCTCGCCCGCGCCATCGCCGGTGAGGCCGGGGTGCCGTTCTTCTCCATCTCGGGCTCGGACTTCGTCGAGATGTTCGTCGGCGTCGGCGCCAGCCGGGTGCGCGATCTGTTCGAGCAGGGCAAGAAGCACGCGCCGTGCATCATCTTCATCGACGAGATCGACGCCGTCGGCCGCCACCGCGGCGCTGGCCTCGGCGGCGGGCACGACGAGCGCGAGCAGACCTTGAACCAGCTCCTCGTCGAGATGGACGGCTTCGAGTCGAACGAGGGCGTCATCCTCATCGCCGCCACCAACCGCCCCGACGTTCTCGACCCCGCGCTCCTGCGCCCGGGCCGCTTCGACCGCCGCGTGATGGTCCCCCGCCCCGACGTCAAGGGCCGCGAGGGCATCCTCCGCGTCCACACCAAGAAGACGCCGCTCGGCACCGACGTCGAGCTCAACACCATCGCGCGCGGCACCCCGGGCTTCTCGGGCGCCGACCTGGAGAACCTGGTCAACGAGGCCGCGCTCCTGGCGGCCCGGCACAACAAGGACCGGCTCGACAACTCGGACTTCGAGTTCGCCAAGGACAAGGTGATGATGGGCTCGGAGCGCCGCTCGATGGTGATCAGCGACGCCGAGAAGCGCACCACCGCGTGGCACGAGGCCGGGCACACCGTGCTGGCGACGCTGCTGCCCGACTGCGACCCGATCCACAAGGTCACCATCATCCCGCGCGGACCGGCGCTGGGGCTCACCTGGACGCTCCCCAAGGAAGACCAGATCAGCCTCTACAAGCCGATGATCCTCGACCGCATCGCCATGTCGATGGGCGGCCGCATCGCCGAGGAGCTGAAGTTCGGCGTGATGTCGGCGGGGGCCAAGAGCGACATCGAGAACGCCACCCGGCTCGCCCGCAGCATGGTCTGCGAGTGGGGCATGTCCGAGAAGCTGGGGCCGGTCTCGTTCGGCGAAGAGCAGGGCGAGATGTTCCTCGGCCGCGAGTTCGGCCAGCGCTCGCGCAACTACTCGGAGCAGACGGCGGTCGAGATCGACGGCGAGGTGAAGAAGATCATCACGGGCCAGTACGACCTCGCCCGGAAGATCCTCTCCGACCAGCGGCCCGCGCTCGACCGCATCGCCGAGGCGCTGCTCGAGTTCGAGACGCTCGACGCCGCGGAGGTGCACACGCTGATGGCCGGCGGCACCATCACCCGCGCCAAGCTCGCGCACCCGAAGAACGACCAGCCGAAGAAGCCTGAGGAGAAGAAGGAGAAGTCGAAGATCCTCGACGCGCTCGGCGGGCTCACCGGCGGCGCGATGAAGCCCGAGCCGGGCAAGGCCTAGAGCGCCGATCGGTCTGGCGACGGGAGTCAAACCGTTCGGCGCTCTAAAGCATGCTCTAGCCCGAGTCGGGACGGCGCTTGCTGGATGCTTTGGAGGCTCCATCCGCGAGGGTGGGGCCTCTGCCGTTTGGTGGGGGTGAGCGTCGGCGAGGGAACGACTCCCCCCCGAGCAGACTCTCTCGTTTTTTGCGTGAGACCAAGGTGCAGCCCGCGCCGAACGTCCTCGCGCTCCGTGTTGCTAGCGTGTTACGGGGATCCCACAATGCGCGTGCGCCTGCTCGAACTGCAGACCGAGTCCGACTCGCTGCTGGCTGGCCGCCAGATCGGGAGGGCTACACCCGAGTCCAACCTCCGCGGGTGGGCGGCGCTGTTACCTCTGGAGCCGCACGCGCTCCTCGACGGCCTCAAGCAGAGCGGCATCCAGGTGCTGCGCGGCGCCCGCGGCGCGCTCGCGCTCGGCAGCCTTTCGCAGCTGTGGGGCGGCGGGCGCTCGCTCGCCGACGCCCTCGAGAAGGCCAGCGGCCGCTCGCTCGCGGTGGAGCTGATGCTGCGCTCGGCGCTCCTCGAATCGGTGGCCGGCAAGCCGGGGCTCGGGCCCTCGGCGGGGCGGATGGGCGACCTGCAGCCGCCGGGCTGGGTGCTGCCGCGCCGCGCGCTGCCCGCGGGGCGCACCCTGGTGATGGGCGTGGTCAACGTGACGCCCGACTCGTTCTCGGACGGCGGCCGCTATCTCGAGCCGAAGGCGGCGGTCGAGCACGGGCTGCAGCTCGCGGGCGAAGGCGCCGACCTGCTCGACGTGGGCGGCGAGTCGACCAACCCCTTCAACTCGACGCCCGTCGACGCCGCTGAGGAGATCAAGCGGGTGGAGCAGGTGGTGCGCGCGCTCGCGCGACAGTCGGGCCTGCCGGTCTCGGTGGACACCACCAAGGCCGCGGTGGCCGCGGCCGCGCTCGACGCGGGCGCGGAGATCGTCAACGACGTCTCGGGCCTCGCGCGCGACCCGGCGATGGCGCGGCTGGTGGCCGACCGCGGCGCCGCGCTGGTGCTGATGCACATGCGCGGCACACCCGAGACCATGCAGACGCGCGCGGTCTACGACGACCTGCTCGGCGAGGTGATCGGCGAGCTGGAGCAAGGCCTGACGCGGGCCCGCGAGGCCGGCGTGCCCGAGGACCACGTCTGCCTCGACCCCGGGCTCGGCTTCGCCAAGACCTCGGCGCACAACTTCACGCTGCTGCGCCGCCAGCGCGAGCTGCTCCAGCTGGGCAGGCCGCTCCTGGTGGGCCCGAGCCGCAAGTCGTTCATCGGCAAGGCCACCGGACGGGCGCCGGGAGAGCGGCTGCACGGCACGCTCTCGGCGGTGGCGCTGGCGGCCTACCACGGCGCGGCGATCGTGCGGGTGCACGACGTGGCGTCGGTGAAGGACGTGCTGGCGGTGGCCGATGCCACCCGCAACGACGGAGCGGAGCTCGAGTAGGGCGCGGGGTCTGCTATTCTCCGCGCCGACATGTCCTCCACTCGAACCCTCTTCGGCACCGACGGCGTCCGCGGCGTCGCCAACGTCTACCCCATGACCGGCGAGCTGATGCTCCAGCTCGGCCGGGCGCTCGCCTACCTGATCAAGAAGGGCGACCACCGCCACCGGGTGATCATCGGCAAGGACACGCGCATCTCCGGCTACATGCTGGAGACCGCGCTCGCCTCGGGCCTCTGCAGCATGGGCGTCGACGTGCTGATCACCGGCCCGCTCCCCACCCCCGCCATCGCCAATCTCACCGTCTCGATGCGGGCCGACGCGGGCGCGGTGATCTCCGCCAGCCACAACCCGTACCAGGACAACGGCGTGAAGTTCTTCTCGCGCGACGGCTTCAAGCTGCCCGACGCGA
Source organism: Deltaproteobacteria bacterium (assembly GCA_043782365.1). Classification (GTDB taxonomy): domain Bacteria; phylum Myxococcota; class Myxococcia; order Myxococcales; family 40CM-4-68-19; genus CAIWCD01. The sequence goes on along the minus strand of JAYWAO010000373.1, from coordinate 19,546 downwards.
CCGAGGCCGAGATGGAGCGCCTGCTCGGCGACGAGGGCCTGGCGGCGCTGCGGCCCACCGCCACCAGCGTCGGCAAGGCGTTCCGCATCGACGACGCCGCGGGCCGCTACATCGTCTACGCCAAGGCCACCTTCCCGCGCGAGCTGACGCTGGAGGGGCTGAAGATCGTCGTCGACTGCGCCCACGGCGCCGCCTACAAGGTCGCGCCCGAGGTGTTCGAGGAGCTCGGCGCCAGCGTCATCCCGCTCGGCGTCCACCCCGACGGCATGAACATCAACGAGAAGTCGGGCGCGATGCACCCCGAGGAGATGTGCCAGGCGGTCGTCGCGCACGGCGCCCACCTCGGCATCGCGCTCGACGGCGACGCCGACCGCGTCATCGTCGCCGACGAGAAGGGCCAGGTCGTCGACGGCGACGTGGTGATGGCCATCTGCGGCCTCGACCTGCTCGCGCGCGGACAGCTCAAGCAGAACACGCTGGTCGCCACGGTGATGAGCAACCTCGGGCTCGACCAGTGCATCGCGCGCGCGGGCGGCCGGGTGCTGCGCGCCGGCGTCGGCGACCGCTACGTGCTGGAGCAGATGCGCGAGACCGGCGCGACCTTCGGCGGCGAGCAGAGCGGGCACCTGATCTTCCTCGATCACGCCACCACCGGCGACGGCACGGTGGCCGCGCTGGCGCTCCTGCGCGTGATGGTGCAGAGCGGAAAGCCGCTCTCGGAGCTGGCCCGGTGCATGACCGTCTTCCCGCAGGCGCAGCGCAGCCTCAAGGTGAAGGACAAGCCGCCGCTCGCCTCGCTGGAGGGCGTGCAGGAGGCCATCGCCGAGGCGGAGCGCTCGCTCGGCGACCAGGGCCGCGTCCTGGTGCGCTACTCGGGCACCGAGAAGAAGGTCCGCGTGCTGGTCGAGGGTCCGGAGCAGCAGATCATCGATGCCATCGCCGACCGCGTCGGCGGCGCGCTCACCGCTGCGATCGGAGCCTGAGCCATGCGACTCGGCGTCAACATCGACCACGTCGCCACCCTGCGGCAGGCGCGCAAGGGGCGGTATCCGGACCCCGTGATGGCCGCGTCGATCGCGGAGCTCGCGGGGGCCGGACAGATCACGCTGCACGTGCGCGAGGACCGGCGGCACGTCAACGACCGCGACCTGCGCATCCTCCGGCAGACGGTGAACGGCCTCTTGAACCTGGAGATGGCCGCCACCGAGGCGATGGTGGCGCTGGCGCTCGAGGTGAAGCCCGACATCGTCACGCTGGTGCCGGAGAAGCGCGAGGAGCTCACCACCGAGGGCGGGCTCGACGTGCTGGGGCACGAGGCGCAGATCAAGCGCGTCACCGCGGCGCTGCGGGGTGCGGGCATCGAGGTCTCGCTCTTCATCGACCCTGACGCCGCGCAGATCGCGGCCAGCAAGCACTGCGGCGCGGCTGCGATCGAGCTGCACACGGGCCGCTACTGCGACACCAAGGGCGAGGAGCAGGCCGTGGAGCTCGCGCGCCTCGCCGCCGGGGCGCGGCAGGCCGCCTCGCTCGGGCTGCGCGTGGCCGCCGGGCACGGGCTCGACTACTGGAACGTGGGCCCGATCGCCGCGCTGCCGGAGATCACCGAGCTGAACATCGGCTACGCGATCGTCTGCCGCGCCGTGCTGCTCGGGCTCGAGCGCGCGGTGCGCGACATGAAGGAGCTGCTCGGATGAGGCTGCTCACCGCGGAAGGCCAGCGCGAGCTCGACCGGCTCGCGGCCGAGGCCTTTCTCCCGACGCGGGTGCTGATGGAGAACGCCGGCGCCGCGGTGGCCGCGGCCGTGTACTCCGGCAGCGGCGCCGGCCCCGACCGGGTGGTGGTCTTCTGCGGACCGGGCAACAACGGCGGCGACGGGTACGTCGCGGCCCGACACCTCCGCGAGGCGCTGGCGGGCCCGCTGGAAGCCCCGGACGCGTCGCTCTCCGACGCCGCCGCCGAGCGCGTGCTCTGCGTCTCGACGGTGCCGCGCGACCGGCTGCGGGGCGACGCGCTCTCGGCCGCGCAGGCCTGGGACGCCGCTGGCGGCCGCACCGTCACCATCGGCGAGCTCGAGCAGGACCCCACCCTCGGAGCCCTGCACTGCAGCGGCCGCGGCGACGTGGTGGTGGACGCGGTCTTCGGCTGCGGCCTCTCGCGCACGCCGGCGGGCGCGGAGGCGCAGGCGATCGTGAGGCTCAACGCAGCCCGATCGCGCGGGGCCTTGCTGGTGGCGGTCGACATCCCCTCCGGCATCGATTCGGACACAGGGGCCCTCTACCCGAGCCACGTCGCCCGGGCCGACGTGACGGTGACCTTCCACCTCCCCAAGCGCGGCCTCGTGCTCTACCCGGGCGCGGCGTCGGTGGGCGAGGTCCTGGTGCGGCGCATCGGCATTCCGCGCGCGCTCGAGGCGCGCTTGCCCGGACCCGTCTGCGACCTGCTCGACCTGGAGTGGGCCCGGACGGCGCTCGCCCCGCGGGCGCCGACCGCCTACAAGAACGACTACGGCCACGTGCTCGCGCTCGCGGGCTCCCGCGACAAGTCGGGCGCGGCGGCGCTCGTCTGCGAGTCGGCGCTGCGCTCGGGTGCCGGCCTCGTCACGCTCGCCGCGCGGCGCGAAGTCCTCGACCGCGTGCTGCCGCAGCTTCCCGAGGTGATGGGCTTCCCGTTGCCCGGGCCCGCCGGCGAGCCCGACGCCCCGCTCTCGCTGCACGACCTCCCGGCGCTGCGCGAGGCCCTGCGCGGCAAGACTGCGTTCGCCGCCGGGCCCGGCCTCGCGCGCGGCCCCGAGACCGGTCTGCTCCTCGGCGAGCTGCTCGCCACGCTCGACCACTCTTGCGCCTCGGTGCTCGACGCCGATGGGCTCAACGCGCTCGCGCAGCACCGCGAGCGGATCGCCGAGTGGTGCAACAAGGCCGCGGTCCGGCCCGTCTTCACGCCCCACCCGGGCGAGTTCTCACGGCTCACCGGCGAGGAGGTCGAGCTCATCGAGGGCGATCGCCTCGGGGCCGCAGCCCGCGCGGCCCAGCGGTTCTCCTGCGTGCTGGTGCTCAAGGGCGCCCGCTCGGTGATCGCCGACCCCGACGGCTCCACCTCGGTCTGCGGCGCGGGCAACCCGGGCATGGCCACCGCTGGCTCCGGTGACGTGCTCACGGGCATCACCGCCGCGCTGGTGGGCCGGCGCTCCGGGCACGGCTCCACCTACGAGCGGGCGCGCCTCGCGGTGCTGCTCCACGCGCTCGCCGGTGACGAGGCGGTGAAGGAGACCGGGCAAGAGTCGCTGCTCGCGAGCGACCTGCCCCGGCACGGCCTGCCGCGCGTCTTCCGCCACCTGCAGCGGTGAGCGCCTGGTGAACCCGTGGTGACGATTGGATCCCGTGGAGCTCCGGCGGTGAGCGCGACGCCACGCGCGGAGCGCCTCCTCCGCTCTCCGGCCGCGACGATGGCGCTCGGGCGCAGGCTGGGCGCGCTGCTCGAGCCCGGGGACTTCGTCGCGCTGCAGGGGGACCTCGGCGCCGGAAAGACACTGCTGGTGCGCGGCGCCGCGCAGGGGGCCTTCGTCCCCGAGGAGGAGCAGGCCTCGTCGCCCACCTTCGCCCTGGTGCACCTGTACCGGGGCGGGCGCGTGCCGCTGCAGCACTTCGACCTCTACCGCCTCGCGGGCGCGGCCGACCTGTTCGCGCTGGGGTTCGACGACCTGCTCGCCGAGCCGGTCGCGACGCTGTGTGAGTGGCCCGAGCGGGCCGGGGCAGCGCTGCCGGCGGAGCGCCTGGAGGTGCACCTGGACCACCGCGGCGAGAGGACCCGGGCGCTGCGCCTGGTCGCGCACGGGCTGCGCGCCGAGGTGCTCCGCGCCGCCCTGCTGGCTCCCGCGGCGCGCAGCTCGCGCAAACTTCGCAAGAAGTAGCGACACGGCTGCGCCAAGGCAGCGACAAACTCCGTCAACTCTCCGCCGCAGGTCGGGCACGGGTGTCAGGATCGGGGGGTGTGCCCCGTGACTGCGTGCCGAGTGCCTACGTTGACCGAGCGACTCCTTCATGTAACAAGAGTGTAGTGGGGTGTTTACCACTCCGCGACCGGACGGTGGACCGGTCAACCGCGCCAGACCCAGGAGGGCGGCAAGCGAGCTGCAAGCAGGTGTTTCCCAGGTAGGCAACGAATTCGCCGAACCGATGGATCCCAGCTTGCATCTCACGCGTTGAAGGTTGCAGCGGCGACGGTTGAAGTTTCCCGGCGAGTGCGCCGAACAGCAGGCAGGAGGCCACCATGCTCGACGCGTTCATCATCGAGGAGATCCGGCGCCGCGAAGAAGCGCGGGAGGACCGGCGTCCGCGCTTGGAGCTGCCGCTGCCCGAGCCCACGCCGCACCGCCAGAACGATCGCCGCGAGCGCGAAGAAGAGCGCCCGCAGCGCGGCGTGCTGATCATCGACTACTCGGAGCAGTCCGCGTAGCAGGCGGGCTCCTCTGTGAGCAGCATCGCGGCGCGGGTGGGACACGGTCCTGCTCGCGCTGCGTCGCTTCGGGGCGGTCAAGGCCGACGCTGGAACATGCTGGCTGCCTTGCGAAAGCGCGACATCCAGGTCCTGCTGACGGGTTCCTCGACAGTCGGATTCGATAGATTCCTGACACCCTCCGCGTGATCTGGCGCACGTTCGCTGGCGCCTCCCGTTGCCCGCGCAGGTGGCGCCTTGCGCAACTGCGCGAGATTGCAACGGACCGCTAGCGCGCCGCGGCCAGCCCAGCGCAACAAATGTAATCGCGGGGGCCTGAAACGATTGGCTTGGTCCGTGCGTATAGGAAGACGAAGCCTGCGCAACCTTCGCAAGCCGACGGCTTCTAACCAGCAGCACCCCCCGCGGGTCAGCACACCATGTCGAAGTCCCTCGCCGCCGCAGCCCTGCTCCTCGCGCTCTTTGCATGCGAGTCCTCGTGGAGCATCCACGGGCAGGTCGCGAGCGCGCCTGTGGGGCTCGCGGGGCAGCAGGACGACGACCTCACGCCGGTGCCGCTCTCCAGCGCCAAGGTGACGCTGCGCTGTCCTGCCGCGCAGCCCGGGAAGTTCACCGAGCGCACGGTGGTCGCCGACCCGATCGGTCTCTTCCTGATCCAGGGTTCGGGCGCGGGACCGGCGCTCGACTGCGTGGTGATCGCCGAGGCGCCGGGACATGCGCCCTCGATCACCGAGATCGACGATGCCTGCGCCGACGAAGACGCTGGCGAGGGCCGCTGCGCCAGCGCCACCCTGCTGGCCGAGCTCGAGCGCCTGAAGTAGCGCGTCCGTTCGCGCGAACGCTCGACCCGCACTTCGACTACCCTCTTCAATCGAATGATCCCGCCTCACTCGGGCCCGGACCCGGGTCTTCGCGTTCGCGCAGATCCTGCGCGCCTGCAGCAGTCGGCCGCAGGCGCGGTGGCTTGCCGCTCCCGGCAGCGCGTGGTACGCGGCGAGCCGTCAACCCAGAGCCAAGCGTCCAGCCAAAACCGAGCAGCAACAGGAGCCGATTCCCATGACTGAGATCGTCGAAGTCAGAGCGCGCGAGATCCTCGACAGCCGCGGCAACCCCACCCTCGAGGCCGAGGTTACCCTCTCTTCCGGGGCCACCGGCCGCGCCCCGGTTCCGTCGGGCGCCAGCACCGGCGAGCGCGAGGCCGTCGAGCTGCGCGACGGCGACAAGAAGCGCTACGGCGGCAAGGGCGTGCTCACCGCCGTCGCCAACGTCAACGAGAAGATCGCGCCCAAGCTGCTCGGGATGGACGCGCACGACCAGGCGGGGCTCGACCGCGCGATGAACGCGCTCGACGGCTCGCCCAACAAGAAGAACCTGGGCGCCAACGCCATCCTCGGCGTCTCGCTGGCCGCCGCGCGCGCCGCCGCCGAGACGTTTGGTCTGCCGCTCTACCAGTACCTGGGCGGGATCAACGCCCGCACGCTGCCCGTGCCGATGATGAACATCATCAACGGCGGCGCCCACGCGGACAACAACGTCGACGTGCAGGAGTTCATGGTGGTGCCGTGGGGCGCGCCGACCTTCGCCGAGGCTCTCCGCGCCGGCGCCGAGGTCTTCCACGCGCTCAAGGGCGTGCTCAAGCACAAGGGCCAGGCGACCAGCGTGGGAGACGAGGGCGGCTTCGCGCCGAACCTCAAGTCGAACCGCGAGGCGCTCGAGGCGATCTCCGAGGCGGTCGGCAAGGCCGGCTACAAGCTCGGCGCCGACATCGCGCTCGCCCTCGACGTGGCCGCCAGCGAGCTCTACGCGGACGGCGTCTACAACCTCGAGGGCGAGGGCCGCAACATCGACTCGGCCGGGATGGTCGAGCTGTACCAGGCGTGGTGCAAGGACTTCCCCATCGTCTCGATCGAGGACGGCTTCGCCGAGAACGACTGGGCCGGCTGGAAGCTGCAGACCGCCGCGCAGGGGGTCCACACCCAGCTGGTCGGCGACGACATCTTCTGCACCAACCCGGAGATCCTCGCCCGCGGCATCAAGGAGGGCGTGGCCAACGCGGTGCTGATCAAGGTGAACCAGATCGGCACGCTCACCGAGACGATGGACTGCGTGCGGATGGCGCACAACGCGAACTACCGCACGGTGATCAGCCACCGGTCGGGCGAGACGGAGGATTCGTTCATCGCCGACCTCGCGGTGGCCTGCGACAGCGGGATGATCAAGACGGGCTCGGCGTCGCGCAGTGATCGGATCGCGAAGTACAACCAGCTGCTGCGCATCGAGGAGGACCTGGGGCTGGGCGCGCGGTTCGCCGGGAAGAGCGCCTTCCCGCGGGCGAAGGTCGGCTAGGCCGAGAGGTCCCGTGTCGAGCCGCCTCACTCGCGGGGCGGCTCGTGTGGTGGTCACCGTTCCATGGTAGTTCCCGAGAGCAGACAACTTGTCGGGGCCAACATGCTGCGGCGACTCTTCATCGACAACTTCAAGTGCCTCTCGAACTTCGAGCTACGGCCGGCGGGCGCATGTTGCTTGGTCGGGGCCAATGCTTCGGGGAAGTCGGCCGTTCTCGGGGCCCTCCGGAATCTACAGTCGGTTCTTCACGGAATCGCCGTCGGTGAGTCCACGGCGTTTCCCGCGCTGTCCAGGACGCGCTGGGATCCTCGCACCCTTCAGCGGATCGAGCTCGAAGTGGTGGAGGGCGGGGTATCCATCGGTTACGAACTGGTGATCCGGCATGACCAAGACGGGCGAAGCACCGTAGTCCAAAGGGAAGCGGTGAGCGCGAGCGGACAGCCGGTCTACGAGAACCTGGAGGGGACGATCCGTCTCTACGGAGATGACGGGAAGGCAACAAACGAGTTTCCGGCAGACGCCCGCCGTTCATTCCTGTCGATTCTCGAATCAAGCAAGGCAAACAAGACACTCCTGGCCTTCAAGGCCTGGATCGCGAGGATGTGGCTATTCGCCCTTCGCCCTTCTGAGATTCAGGGTCAGGCGCTTGCAGAGGATCTTGCGCTCAACACCGAGGGGCTCAATTATGCGCCTTGGTATCGCTCCCTCGCTCAGGAACGACCGGGCGCACTCGAAGCGCTCCGAAAAGACGCAGCGCAGTTCATGCCCGGGCTTCAAAATCTTCGCTTCCTGCGGTTCTCGCAAGACCACCGGGTCTTGGTGGCGGACTTCATGGCAGGCGAGAAGCCATACATCCTGGGGCTGGAGGAGCTATCGGAGGGCCAGCGCAGCTTGTTGGTCCTGCATACGATCCTGCACGCGGTCGCGCCGTTTGCATCTCTGGTGTTCTTCGACGAGCCTGACAACTTCGTCGCTCGCTGGGAGATCCAGCCGTGGCTTGCCGCTGTTCGGACCGCGATGGAGGGTCGCGGAAACCTCCTCGTCATCTCTCACCATCCCGAAGTGATCGATTACCTGGCCCCCGACCAACTCCTGTTCCTGCAACGGGATGGGGAGGGGCCGACCCGCATGCGCACGCTAGAGATGAACAGGGAATCGGGCATCAGGGCGTCGGAACGCGTTCTCGACGAGGCGTTCAGTGCCGGGTAAAGCGCGCGTGAATGTCTGGAGCGAGGACCGAGAGCACGAGTCGTTTGCTCGAGAGATCCTGACGCTTCACGGAGTTGAAAAGCGCCGGATTCATTTCAACACCGCACCGAGCGGCGGTGGCAGCGCGGCCCTTTGGGTCACCAGGCAATTCCAGGCCGAAGTGCTTCCCTCCCATCGCGCTACAGCGCACCAAGCAAATCTCGGATACTTGGTGATGGTGGATGGGGACAATCTGGGAATGGTCGGTCGCTTGCGGTTCTTGGGCGAGATCCCAACGGAACGCCTCGCAATCCTGGTTCCGACTTGGAGCATAGAAACATGGGTCCTCCATCTCATCGGCGAGGCGGTCACCGAGGACCAACCGCTGAAGGAGCGGCTCCCGCGGTCCGAATTTCCGGAGGCGTTGAAGAGGGCCATGCTGTCCTGGCCAAACCCGAGACCCGAAGAAGCGGTCGTCGTGCCGTCGCTGGCTCGCGCTCGGGAGGAACTGAAGAACCTACCGCTGTAGATGGACTCGACCGTCACAGCGTCAGCAGGTAGGCTAACAGGTCGTCCTTCTCCTCCGCCGAGAGGAGCCGCGCGTTGCCGTGCTTGTGGTCCCCCTGCCACTCGAGCACGGTCCGCAGCGGGAACCGCGTCGTCGGCACCACCGCGCCGTCCTTCACCGCGAGCCCGCCCGCGCCGCTCGCCAGCAGCGGGAACGCGTCCCACGCCCCGGTCAGTGAAGGCACCTGGTGCCCGCCGGGCTGCAGCTCCTGCCACTCCTGGTGCAGGTCGAGCGTGATCGGCGTGCCCACCTCGAACGACTGCCCGCGGCGCTCCGGCGACTGGTCGAGCGTGAACTGCGGCGCCGGGTGGCAGAGCCTGCAGCCCGCCTTGGTCTCGAAGGTGACAAGGCCCTTGCGCGGGTTGCCCGAGCGGCCGTCAGGGAGTGTTACCTTTTCGGGCAGCGAGCCGTCGGCGTCGAGGTAAGGGTTCGGCAGCGGCGTGAGGGCGGCTTGGTAGATCGACAACGCGCGTACCTCGGCCTGCGTCGGGTCGGGGTTGTGCAGGCGGTTGCGGCCCATCACCACGTGGCCCGTCACTTCCAGGGTGGGAAAGCCTCCCGGGAAGAAGTAGGGCGGGGTCTCGCGGATCGCGCGCAGCGTTGGCGATCGGTAGAATCGCAGAGGATGCGTCTTCGCGTAGAAGACGCCGTCGTCGTGGCCGCCCGGGTGGCAGGCGTCGCACGACATGCTGCTGCGGCCGACGTCTGTGTAATACAGTAATTCGCCCGAGCGGCGCAGGGCCTGCGGCTGCGCGGGAGCGGGGGGCCCGGGCTGGGTGCGGAGCACGACGGGCTTGCGCGGGTCGCGGACATCTACCTGCGTGAGGCTGCCGTCGAAGCGCGAGAGCACCAGGACGGTTTCACCGCCCGGCGCCAGCGCGATCGATTCGGGGCCGGAGAGCACCTCGACTCCAGCGCGGCGCTCGGCGCCAAGCCCGGCGTGGTCGAGGATGTGGGGCGCTCCGGGCGCGGGCGGGAGCGGCAGGCTCGCGAGGACGGCGGTGCGCGCTGCTTCGTCGCTGGCTGTCAGCTTCTTGGTGTCGAGCACGGTGAGCAGGCCGCGGGAGAGGTCGGTCGCGTAGAGCAGGCCCCGCGCGTCGTCGAGCGCGAGCGCCTGCGGGACGCCCGCCAGGATCGAGACGTGGCGGACCCACTTGCCCGACGCGGGGTCGACCACGCCGATGCCGCCGTTGGTGCTGATCTCGAGCCTGTCCGGGTTGGGCCCGAGGTTGACGCCGGCTGAGGCGACGAAGAGGCGCTTGAGTGATTGCGACCACGCCAGCGCGCGGGGCTGGCGGCCGCCGACCACGTACTGCGCCCACTTCTCGGTGTGGCCCCCGACGATGCTGGTGCCGGGGCGCGGCTGGAGGCGCTGCTCCGGGGGCTTCTGGGCGGGCGCGGTGGCCTTGTCGAAGTCGAACACCGAGACGTCGCCCGTGCCCGCATTTGCGACCGCGACCACCGGGCCGCCGATCGCCACCGCGTGGGGCCGCGCGCCCGTGACCAGCTCTGCGAGCAGCGCGCCGGTCGCGAGGTTGACGATCTGCAGCGTGTTGCTCCGGTGGTTGGCCATCAACGCCAGCTCCAGCCCCGCGTCGACCGCGAGGCCGATGGCCCCCGCCGCGACGGGCAGGACCCGCTGCGGCGCGCCCGGATTCGCGCTGTCGAGGAGCCGCAGCTCCGCGGCGAACTCGTGCGCCACCACCAGCCGCTCGCCGGCGGCGCTGTTGGTGAGTCCCAGCGCGCGGGGCCCGTCGCCAACGGGGATGCGCTCCAACGGCGCTCCATCGAGGTGGTAGACCCAGACCTCATCGGTGGTGGGCGAGACCGCGAACGCGCGCTGGCCGTCGCTCGCCGCGATGAGCCCCGTGGGCTGCGGGAAGCCCACGTCGTCGATGACGGTGATCTTCGCCTCGCCCTCGCCGGGCTTGCCGTCTGCCGCGACGAGCCCCGCTGACGCCGCGGCCTCGCTGCTTCCGCCCAGGGCGAACGACTTGGCAGCCGGCAGGAGCGCGGTCGCGTGCGTCTTGTCCACCAGCGCGCAGGGCAGGTCGGCCGAGTAAGGCGGGCCAAGCCGCAGCTTCATCCCCTCGGTGAACCGCTCGCCGTAGAGCATCACCGGGTAAGTGGTCTGGTTGGAGACGATGCGCGGGCCCACCGCGTCGAGTCGGGGCGGGCCGCAGCGAGAGCAGCCGGCGGCGAGCACCAGCAGCGGTACGAGGAGCGGAGCGTGGCGATCGGCGCGGCGGCGGAGGCGCATGGCGGGACGGTAGCCCGAAGCCGGCCGCGGGTCCTCCCCGGCGTGGTGCGCGGGAGGAGCGCGCAGGCTGGAGAGGCGCCCGCGGTGTAGGCCTCTCGCCTCCTTGACACCGCTGCGCACCTCCATCGAAGACTCTCGCATGGGGCAGGGGCCAAAGCGCACGCGCCGCGACTTCATCGTCCACACCGCCCTCGGCTTCGGCGCGTATCTCGCCATCGCCGAAGCGGGCTGCAAGCGAGACGAGCCGCAGGGCACGGCGCCCGCGAAAGGCAAGCGCAAGCGCGCCGAGGCGCCTCCTGCGGCGCCGCCTGAAGCGCGCCCGGGAAAGGGGCTCCTCAGCCTCACCGCCACCGAGTACGCGACGGTCTCGGCGGCCTGCGAGCGCATCCTCCCGCGCGACGAAGACCCGGGCGCCGCCGACCTGGGCTGCGCCGACTACCTCGACCGCGCGCTCTCGCTCCCCGACGTGAAGGAGCTGTGGGGCCGGCCCATCTTCGGCGGGCTGCCCATCCTCGATCGGCAGGCGCACAACCGGCACGCGCACTCCTTCGCCGACTGCACCGCCGAGCAGCAGGACGCCCTCCTCACCGCCTGGCAGAAGAGCAGCCACTCGGGCGAGTCGGCCTTCTTCGAGGTGCTGCACACGCTCACCCTGGAGGGCGCGTTCGGCGACCCCACCTACGGCGGCAACCGGCGCGGCGCGGGCTTCCTCTTGGTGGGGTTCGTGCCGCCCCCGCCGATGCCTGGGCAGCACCTGCTGGATCTGATGGGGCGCTAGCGTGCCGCGCGCTTCGGTAGCCGATCCGGTAACTCCCGGGAGCAAGGCCCCGGTGGACGTGGTCGTCATCGGCAGCGGCGCCGGCGGCTCGCCCGTGGCGCTCCTGCTCGCCCGCGCCGGCGCCCGCGTGGTCGTCCTGGAGAAGGGCCCGGACCTCAAGCAAGAAGACCTGGTCCACGACGAGATCAAGATGTGCCGGCGCGACTTCTTCATCCCCTACGCCAAGGACGAGCCGCACCTGCTCCGCTACGGCGACGCGGGCCAGGACGTGAAGAGCAACGAGGGCTGGACCAGCAACGTGGTGGGCGGCGGCACCGTCCACATGAGCGGCTACTTCCTGCGGATGAAGCCGGTCGACTTCCAGCTGAGGACCGCGCTCGGCAAGGTCGAGGGCGCGAACCTCGCCGACTGGCCGATCCGCTACCAGGACCTGGAGCCATATTATCGAATGGCCGAAGCCGAGGTGGGCGTCTCGGGCCAGTGGAAGCGCCACCCGTTCGAGGAGCCAAGGTCGAGCGACTTCCCGCTCCCGCCGCTCGCCGAGCACGCCTTCGCGCAGGAGCTCGACCGGGCCGGAAAGCGGCTGGGGATGCACCCGTTCCCCACCCCGCGCGGCATCGCCTCACGGGAGTACAAGGGCCGCGGCGCCTGCATGTACTGCGCGCTCTGCGGCTCGTTCGGCTGCGAGATGGGCGCCAAGTCGAGCACGCCCGCCGCGCTCCTGCCCGAGGCGCGCAAGACCGGCCGCTGCGAGGTCCGCGCGGGCGCGATGGCGCAGCAGATCCCGGTAGACGAAAAGGGCCGCGCGCTGGGCGTGGTCTACCTCGACGCCGCGAAGAGCCGGGTCTTCCAAGAGGCGAAGTGCGTGGTGGTCGCCTGCAGCGCGGTCGAGAGCGCGCGGCTCCTGCTCGCCTCTCAGTCGAGCCGGTTCCCCAAGGGCCTCGCCAACGGCTCCGGGCAGGTGGGCAAGAACCTCGTCTTCAGCGGGCTCGCCAAGGCGCACGGCCTCTTCAGCTGGCGCGGCAGGCCGGAGCGCGACTGGATGCGGGCCACCGACCCGTTCGTGCAGCGGTGCGTGCAGGACTTCTATTGGTTACCGAAGCCGGTGGCCGGCCTGCGCAAGGCCGGGACCATCCTCTTCGCCTTCTACCACCCGAACCCGATCAACACCGCCGAGCGCGTGGCCGGCCGCGGGGCCTCGGCGGCGTGGGGCGCCGGGCTGAAGGCGAAGCTGCGCAGCGAAGCGCGGGACGCCCGCTGCCTCGACTTCGAGACCTTCGCCGAGTACCTGCCCACCGACGGTACCCGAGTGGAGCTGGAGCCAGGCGTGACCGACAAGTTCGGGCTGCCCGTCGCGCGCATCGTCGTCGGGCGGCACCCGCTCGACCACCAGGCCGCGGGGTTCCTCAAGGAGAAGGGCCTGCAGATCCTGCGGGAGCTCGGCGCCGACTCGACCACCGTCACGGTGGACAGCGGCGAGACCAAGATCCTCCAGGGCGGCACTTGTCGATTCGGTAAAGACCCGGCGCAGAGCGTGCTCGACGCCGACTGCCGCGCGCACGAGGTGCCGAACCTCTACGTGAGCGACGGCTCGTTCCTGCCCAACGCGGGCGGCGTGCCGCTGACCTTGACCATCCTCGCCAACGCCTTTCGCGTGGGCGGGAAGATCGCGGCCCGCTTCAAGGCCGGGGAGCTGTAGCCGGGGCCTTGGGCGCAGGGGCCGCAGCAGGGCCCGGCAGCGCGGCCACCGGCGCGGGCGATGCGGCGACGGGCGCTCTAGCCCTCACTGCAGGGCGATCAAGACGGGGCCACCTTGCGGGGGCAGCACCAGCAGGTAGGCGCGCTCTCCGCGCAGCAGGAGCTGCAGGGGGAGCAGCGCTGCCCCGGGCAGGCGCTGCGGTCGCTGCGGAGCGCGGGAGTGCCAGACCCTCCCGTCGGCCAGCAGCACCGCCCAGATCGAGCCGCCCGGCTCCGGGAGGGCTGCGACCGCCCCGACCGGGACACCCGGCGGCTCGCCGAGATCGGTGAGGACCGGCGGGCCCGCGGGCGCGCCGTCGGGCCCGAACTGCGCCTCCAGCAGGGTGACCAGCGAGAGCGGCAGCCCCACCAGACGGCGCGCGGTGCGCTGGTAGACGAGCGCGACGCGCGCGCCGCCCTCGGGGTCGAGCCGCAGCGCGGGCCGCGAGGCCGGCAGCGGCAGCGCTTCGCCGGCGCGCACGTGCTGCGGCGGCGCGGGCTGCGTGGCCGCCAGCTCCAGCAGGGACAGGTGTACGCCCCCTTGCACTGACGAGGAGAACGCCAGGCGGCGGCCCCCACGGCGGTCGATCCGCTCTGCTGAGACCAGCTCGAGAGGCGGCTCCTCCAGCGAGAGGGTCCACAGCTCTCTCGGGGCGGGCCCACCAGCCGGCGGGAGGCGGGCGAAGGAGAGCGAGCGCCCCCGCACGCTCAGCGCGTCGAGCTCCCCGCCGGGCAGGAGGAAGGGCTCCTGCACCAGCAGCCCGTCCTCCGGCAGCGGCCAGCGCACCGGCCCCTCGGGAGCGAGGGCGACCAGCCCGGCGGCGTCCCGGTAGCCGCGCCAGAAGTGCAGCATCTCGGCGGCAGCGGCGTGGGAGGGCGGCGAGAACGGCGTGGTCGCCGCCAGCGGCGCCTCTGCCACCACCACCTGCACGTGGGTCCGCACCACGCCCGGCATCGCCTCGCGCTCCTGGAAGTGCTGCTCCACCAGGAGCGAGCGCGTGGCCCCCCGGTGCAGCCAGAGCGCCCGCGAGCCCTGCTCGTCGACGACCAGCTGCAGCCCGGCGGGCACGGGCTGCTCGATCTCGAAGGCGACCGGCTGGGAGGAAGCGTCGAGCCCCTTCCACGCCAGGTGAGCCGACACCGTGTAGCGCCCGGCGACGCCGAGCGGCACCCACTGGTGGAGCGGCACCCCGGAGGACGCGCTCGCCCCCGGCGCGAGCTCGATCATCGGCGCCTTCGCCTCGTCGCCCGTCGGGGCCGCGGAGGTCATCACCGCCGAGCGGAAGGAGAACGTCTTGCCCGCCGGATGGCCCGGGCCGCGCACCGTGTAGGTCGGCTGCCAGTTGAACGAGTGGAAGGGATCGGGCAGCCGCACGGGGGCGGCGCCGGTGTTGCGGACGGTGACCTGCAGCGTCAGGTCCTCACCCGCCAGGAACCCGCTCTTCGGCAACCCAAGCTCGATCTCCACCGCCGACCTCCGTCCCTTCCCTGATACTCCGCTCGAGAGCGCTCCCACCAGCAGGAGCGCGAGAGCCATCTGCCTCGGCATCAAGTGTGCCGGTTGCTGGCTGCGGTGTTGCCGAGGTGGTTCCGATCCCAGCCGCGCAGCCGCAGGAGGCAGAGCCCGCAGAACTTCCGCGCCGCGTCGAAGTTGTAGGACATCATGCAGTGGTGCGCGGCGGTGTCGTGCGCGGGCAGGTCAGGGATGTTGGCGGCGTCGGTCGCGGTCACTCCGTCGGGTGCGTGGGCGAGGAAGAGCGCGTGCCCGACCTCGTGGGCCGCCGTCTGCTCCAGGGCGTTGCCGCCGCCGTCGTAGGCGTGCGCGCCCGCACAGAGGACCAGCGCGCCCTTGTGGCGCCCGGTCCCGGGGAAGTCGGTCTGGTAGCCGTTGAGCGGCGCTCCCCCGGGCCTGTCCTCCAGGTTGTAGAGACCCCGCGTGAGGAACACGTTGATCCCGTCCGCGGCGGCGATGTCCGGCCCGCAGATCTGCCGGAGGAGCTGGTCGGCTTTGTCGCTGAGCCAGCCATGGTACGCGTTCTCCGTCGCCACCGAGGTGCCGGCCGGGCTGGCGAGCCAGGTGTTCATCTGCGCTGGCGTCCAGCCGATCATCGCCTGCAGGGCGGTCTTGAAGGCGTTGTAGCCACGGAACTCCACCGCGTGCGTCCCGGCCGCGTGCTGGTCGACCGCGGCGTCGACCGCCGGTCTCAGGATGTCTGGGGACACCGGAACGGCGGCGGCGAGCCGGCTGTTCCAGACCGCCGACGTGAAGGTCTCGACGGCGCCTGCCAAGATCATGCGCACGTAGGCCTTCTCGTAGGAGGCCTGGAACGGCGCGAGGGGGAAGTTGGGCACGGCGGCCGTCTTCTTCTTCTGACGGGCGATGTCGATCCGCCGCCAGATCTGGTAGCTCGCGGGCAGGGTCTTGCTCACCGGGGCGGGCAGCGGCGGCGCGGCGTCGAGCACGTCGATCGCGAAGGAGCCGTCGGGCGCCTTCTCGAAGGCGAAGGCCACCGTCACCTTGCAGCAGTCGCCCGCCTGCCGCGCGGGCTCGAAGAGCACGCCGCTCTTGCCCTCGTGGAGCCCGCTGCCCCAGGCCGTGCTGAGCGCGGCGAAGGTGCGGTTGGTCGAGGCCTCGACCTTGAACGGAAAGGTGCCCGCCGCCACCGCCGCCGCCGGTGCGACGCCCGCCTGGACCGGGAACACCGCCGCCGCGTGCGGGCCCCGCTTGCCCCCGCGGACGACGTGGCAGTTGTCGCCGCGCGGCCGGGTCGCCTGCTTGTCGTAGTCGAGCGCGGCATCGACGAAGGTCCGCGCTGCAGCGTTGAGCTGCGAGGTGTCCTCCGCGACGTCCTCCCAGTCCCAAAGCAGCCTGACGCCGCCGACGCCGCGCGGCGCGAACACCTTGTGGTCGGAGGCGCTCTTGAGGAAGACCTTGGCCAGCACCGGGAGCTGCGGCCCGTCGCCCCAAGCGGTCCGGAAGTTCAGGAAGTCGGCGTGGCCCGCCATCTCGAGCCCCACCTGGAAGAGGTTGCTCCTCAGGCGGATCTCCTTGATGGCGCCCTCCGCGCGGTTGGCGCCGGGCGCGCCGTGCGCCGAGTAGTCGACCCCGAGCAGCGTGTGCCCCAGCGTGTCGTAGAGGCCCCGGTCGCGGGCGTGCGAGAGCACCGTGCGCGGGCCCAGCTCCACCTCCAGCTCCTTCACCAGCACCTGCACGAAGGTGAACGCCACCATCGCGCCGCGCGTCTGCCGGTCCGAGCCGAGCGTCAAGCGCAGCTTGTAGGGCCCGTGCTGCGCGGTGATGCAGTTGTCGGGGAAGTCGTCCGCGGGCGCGAACGCCTCGCTGTCCGCCAGCCGCCCGCCCGTCCAGTCGATGCGGTGCTCGCCGTCGCGCCGCTGGTCGTCGGTGAGCGGGTGGGTCCAGATCGCGGTGGCGCTGCGCGGCCGGAAGAGCTCGAGCTTGCCCTGCGTGAGCTGGCCGAGCGGGTCGTCGATCCGGTAGGCGATGACCGCGGTCTCCAGCACGGGCGCGAAGTGGAAGTCGTCGGTCCCGGCGGTGCGCTCGGCGGTGAGGCCGTCCCCGAGGTACGACTTGCTGGCCGGGCCCGCTCCCGGGCTCACCGCCGCCACCGGCGTCGCGCCCGCGGCTGGGGTGGGGCCCGTGGCAGCCTGCGAGAGCTCGAGGTGGAGGTCGCGCACGCCGAACCCGGGCACGCGCAGGCGGTTGAGGTGGTGCAGATCGTGTGCGGTTCGCGCGACGTGGGCCTCGAGCGGCATGGTCTCCTCAGGGCTGATCGTGACGGTTCTTCAGGTCGGTCTTGATGCTCTCCCACGCGCCGTCGACGGTCAGGTGGTAGCGCGCCTGGTACAAGCGGACCGCCGCGGCGAGCGGCTCGCCCGCGGCGCCGACCGGCGCGCGGCCCACGCCCAGGTTGATCAGCCGCCCTTGGACGCCCTCGACCTGGCCGAAGGTGGCGAGGCCCCCGAGGTGCAGGTGCCAGGTGAGCTCCGCCGCCGCGGGCCCGCCGATGTAAGCGTCGTCGCGCGCGTCGATGAACGCGGCCGGATCGATCGCCGCGGGGTAGGGCGGCGGTGCCGGTGCCGCAGCCGGTGCCGCAGCCGGTGCCGCCGCTGGAGCCGCTGCGGGAGCCCCTGCTGGAGCCGCTGCCGGAGCCGCCGCGGGAGCTGCTGCGGGAGCCGCTGCCGGAGCCGCTGCTGGCGCGGGCCTGGGGGGAAAGCGCACCACCAGCGTGGCGTCGGTCGCCGACGGATCGAGGACCTGCTCGAGCAGCCCCTGCGCGTTGGTGGTGCCCGTCAGCGCCGGCCGCGACCCGACGGTGAGCGTGTACGAGAGGCTCGCGGCGGGGTGCTCGGCGGCGTCGACGATGAGGAGGCGCAGCTTCACCGGGCGGCTCGAGACGACGAACCGGTGGGTGGCGCTGGTGGGCGCGGGCTTGGGCGGCGGGGCGTCCGGGAGCTCCAGCGTGCCCCCCACCGGGAGCTGGTTCGGGTTGGGCGCCGCGCTCCGCAGGGCCGCGTTGGCGGCCGCGTCGTAGAGGGCGTGGTAGTCGGGGAGCCCCTGTGCGCTGGCGATCCGCGAGCAGCAGTCCCCGGGCTGGACCGAGTAGGTCGACATCCTCGCTCCTCTATTGCTGCGAAGGCTGCGAAGGCTGCGAAGCCGGCGAAGGGTTGGTCAAGCGGGCCTCCACGAGAGCCCGTGGCGTCCGGGGAAGGTGATCTGGCACTGGCCGGGGGAGACCCCCTCGACGCGGGCCTTCCCCGCCGCGTCGAGAGCACCCTCGATGCGCCGCCCGTCCGAGGCAGTGACCAAGAAGCGCTCGCCCGCCAACGGGTGGCCCTCGTCGTCCTTCATCTCGAGCGCGACCCAGTTCTGCGGCTCGGTCGTCGGGCGCTCGTCCTTCGCTGCTGCCGCGGCGGCGGGGGCGCGCGGCGGAGCCTTCTTCTTGGTCCGCACCAGGTCGCAGCGGGTCATGAACCCGTGCTTGGAGACCACGTGCAGCGCGTGCTCGACCCGGTAGGTGCCGTCCACCTTCACGCCGAGCTTGTCGAGCCGGACCGAAGCCCCCGGCACCACGTCCGCGTTGCCCTCCATCTCCAGGCTCGCGCTGACGTGGCCCTCCGCCAGCTTGCGCATCCGCCCCTTGGCCATCTTCTCGGCGGTGGCCATGTCGGCTGGCTGGTGCTCCTGCCCTGCGATCGAGAGGACGGCCGAGGCGCCGAAGCTCTTGGCGCCCTCGCCTGCCTCCCCCGCTCCCTTGGCCTTGCCGACGAACTCCTGGCGGGTCTGGGGGTCGTAGCCGTACACCGCGACCTCGCTGACCTGGGCGCCGGCCTTGAAGCGGACCTTGAGCCTGCGCAGGCCGTCGGCGGGGCCGATGACGACCTCGCCCCCCTCGGGAGGGTCGCCCATCACCAGCTTCTTGCCCTCGAGCCGCAGGTGGTGGCCCTGCTTCTGGGCCAGGCGCCGGATGAAGACGGCGTCCGAGACGTTCTGCTGCAGCAGGTGCCCCTTGGTCCCGCTCGGCCCCTCCGCCGAGAGGCCGTTCTTCTGGGCGACGGCGGTGAGCACCTCGCCGTCGTCCGCGTTGTTGAACGAGCGGGTCATGGCGGCGAGCGCGAGGCGGTGCAGGGACTCCATGCAGAGCACCCGCAGGTGGACCGGCTGGTCGCGCCGGAACTGCGGCTCGAGGCCCACCACCTCGCCTTCGAAGAGCGCCTTCATGGCCGCGCCGAAGCCCACCTCGACCTTGACTGCCACCCCCGCCGCGAAGGTGCTGCCCGACATCAGCTCCAGCTGCGCGTCGGTGAAGTCGAGGACGCACTTGCCGAAGAGGTCGACGTCGAGGTCGATCTCGACGCTGGACAGCGCTGCGTCGGCGGCGCCCGCGAGGCGCTGGCCGGAGAGGCTTACCTTGCAGTCCGGCACATACCTTTGCAGGTCGTTGGCCACGGCGTCCCCCCACGACAACAGCAGGCCTCTGGTCGCGAGGAAGCCCAGTCAATTCTAATGGGGCCTCGCTGGGGGCTGCGTCAACCCGACGCACCTGCTAGAGCACCGATCAGGTTACTGGACCGAGCCCGGGTGGTGAGGGCCAGCAGCTCTAGGAGCGACGACGAGTCAACCCGTTGTGGTTTCCGAGGAGGAGCGACGACGAGATGCGCTGCCCATCGCCGCCCTGGCGACGGGAGGTAAGCTGTT
>JAYWAO010000372.1:0-4375 GCA_043782365.1 Deltaproteobacteria bacterium | reverse complement strand
TCGCGGGCTGCACCGACTCGACCGGCAACGCCGGCGCCTCGCAGACCTGCCTGGTGCGGGTCTACACGAGCCCCACGGGCCTGACGGTCAATGGCTTCATCTATTGGGCCGGTGATCCGTTCGACAACGGCGGCACCGCGAACTCGGTGACCAACGACCTCAACGTCGCGTGGGTGGAGGGCACGAACAAGGTCGACACCTTGGGTCCCGTCGCCGGCGACCAACTGGCGGGCAAGGTCTTCCTGCCCGGCGTCTACCACAACGCCAACCTGGCGCTCTCGGCCAACGGGACCGCCACCCTGGATGCGCAGGGCGACGCCAACGCCGTCTTCTTCTTCAAGGTGGACAGCGACTTCGTCGACTCGGGCACGCTGCTCCTGCCGACCAAGATCGTGCTGGTCAACCAGGCCAAGGCGCGCAACGTCTGGTTCATCACCGGCCGCGACCTCACCATCGGCTCCGGGACGAGCTGGTTCGGCAACATCCTCGCAGGCCGCACCGTGACCGTGAACGACGGCTCCACCGTGCTGGGCCGCGTGCTCGGCGGCGCGGGGGGCGCGGGCGCGGTGACACTGACGGGGGCAGCCTCTCCGTCGATCACCACCATCACCGTGCCCCAGTAGGAAGCGCATGTCGCCCTTCCTCGCTGCATTCCTAGGAGGGCTGGTCGGCGGCGTGGTGTGCGGCCTCGTGCTCGGCGCAGTGCTCGCCGTGTTCGGGCCGCCCATCGCGGAGCGGCTCCTGCACAAGCAGGTGACGTTCCTCGAGGCCCGCCTCAAGGAGAACATCCTCGAGGTGGCGTTCGGCCGGATCGGCGCGTTCCTCGACCAAAGCGAGCGGATCGGCCAGGTGGTCAAGCGGGTGGCGGAGATCGCCCAGCTCCTGCTCAAGCGCGGACCGCCGGAGGCGCCGGCGCCCCCGGTCTCCGGCGCGGGCGCGGCTGCGCAGGAGGTGCTGCGCGATCTGGTGGCAGCAGCGCTGGCGGTGAAGCCGGCGAACGCTGCAGCTGCACCAGCTGCTCCTGCTGCGGGGTCTGGCCAAGCCTGAAGGTGATCGATTCGAAGGCAGTGCGGAAGTCGGTCGGCCCCGCCCAGGGGCCCCCGGCAAATGCGGCTCTTCGCGAGAAGAGCCGGAAATGCCGGGGCTCCGGATTGGACCTGGGAGCCTTGCACGAAATTTCGCGAAGTGCCGCAAATGCCGGGACTCCGGATTGGTCCTGGGAGCCTTGCACGGAAGATCGCGAAGAGCCGCCCTTGGCCGGGGCTCCCAGAGGGCAACCCCGATCAGGAGACCCGGTTCAATCCCGAAGCGTGCCTACGACCGCAGCTCGGCTCGGTGCTCCCGCGCGAAGAACATCCGCTGCGAGCCCTTCCCCTTCACCGGCAGCGTGCCGCGGTCGTCGAACCAGCATGCATCGGGCGCGAGCACCTGCGTCGCCTCGGAGACGTTGACCCGCATCGGCTCGGAGTGCTGCTGCATCCGGCAGGCGGTATTGATCGTATCGCCGAAGACGTCGTAGATGAACTTCGAGGTGCCGACGATCCCGCCCACCACCGAGCCGCTGTGGACTCCGGCGCGGATCTGGAACTGGAGGCCGCCGCTCCTGGCGACGCGCTGGTTGCGCTGCTCGCAGTAGCCGACCAGCTCGAGCGCCGCCGAGATCACGTTGGCCGCGTGGTCGGCGTTGCGGTCGGGCATCCCGCAGACCGCCATGTAGGCGTCGCCGATGGTCTTGATCCGCTCGCTCGAGTGGCGGGCGACGATCTCGTCGAAGGCGCCGTAGATCTCGTTGAGCGCGTCGATCAGCCGCCGCGGCTCGGCGCTGGAGCTGATGGTGGTGAAGTCGACGATATCGGTGAACACCACCGAGACGTCGGGGAACAGCTCGGGCTCGGTGTGGCCGTCGCGCTTCAGGTCGTCGATGATCCGCCGCGGCAGGATGTTGCGCAGCAGGCCGTCGGCCCGCTCGCGCTCGGCGATCACCAGCTCGTTCTTCTCCTCGAGGTGCCGGTTGAGCTCCTCGAGCTGCCTGCGCCGCTCGCGCAGCTCCAGGTGGGTCGCCACCCGGATCGAGACGACCGCGGGCACGATCGGCTTGGAGATGAAGTCGACGGCGCCGCGCTCGAAGGCGCGCAGCTCGTCCTCCACGCGGTCGAGCGAGGTGAGGAAGATCACCGGCACGTCTGCCGTCCGCGGGTCGGCGCGCAGCCGCGAGGCCACCTCGAAGCCGTCCATTCCGGGCATCATCGCGTCGAGGAGGATCAGGTCGAGCCCGCCGGCCGAAGCGATGCGCAGCGCCGCCGCCCCGCTGCGGGCCGCGCTCACCCGGTACTGGGGGGAGAGCAGCGCCACCAAGACGTCGAGGTTGGAGGGGTCGTCGTCGACGATGAGGACCCGAGCGCTGGCCAGCAACATTTCAACCCCCCGGCGAAACCATCCTTGGTCCGCCCCGATCCGGCTGTGACGCAATGCACGCCGTAGGCCGTCCGCGAAGCAGGAGGGGCCGCGCCGCTGTCGTCCGCAGGACAACCCTTGTTTCCGCGGCGACCGGACGTTCGTGAACGTTCACGGTGGCCCCGAGAGCGTTACCGAAAGGCGCGACAGAGAGGCGCGCAGTCCGCCGCGGCCGGCGGCACGAACGGTGCGTAAGCAGCGGGCGGGTGCCCCAGCGCCCGAGCACGCCACGCCTGATTGGAGCCGCAGCAATGCCCTCGAAGAAGTCGGACGAGCAATCGCAGCGCGCGTGGGAGACCGGGAACACGCCGCCCTTTGCCACCGCGGAGGGCATCGAGGTCCGCCGCCAGGAGACGCTGCTGAAGACGGGCGCGCTGCAGACGGCGATCTTGAACAGCGCCAACTTCTCCAGCATCGCCACCGACGAGAAGGGCGTCATCCAGATCTTCAACGTGGGCGCGGAGCGGATGCTCGGCTACGCCGCCGCCGACGTGCTCAACAAGATCACGCCGGCCGACATCTCCGACCCCCAAGAGGTGATCGCGCGGGCCAAGGCGCTCTCCGTCGAGCTCTCGACGCCGATCACGCCGGGGTTCGAGGCGCTGGTGTTCAAGGCCTCGCGCGGGATCGAGGACATCTACGAGCTGACCTACATCCGCAAGGACGGGAGCCGCTTCCCGGCCATCGTCTCGGTGACGGCGCTGCGCGACGAGCTGGGCGTGGTCATCGGCTACCTCTTGATCGGCACCGACAACACCGCGCGCAAGCAGGTGGAGGAGGAGCAGCGCAAGCTCGACCAGCGGCTTCGCGACCAGCAGTTCTATACCCGGTCATTGGTCGAATCGAACATCGACGGGCTCCTCACCACCGACCCGTCGGGCCTGATCACCGATTCGAACCATCAAGTGGAGGTGCTCACCGGCTGCAGCCGCGAGCAGCTGATCGGCGCCCCCTTCGAGGAGTTCTTCACCGACCCGCAGCGCGCCGGGGCTGCCATCCGGCAGGTCCTCAGCGAGAAGAAGGTCGCCAACTACGAGCTGACCGCGCGCGCCGTCGGCGGCGGCCAGACGATGGTGGCCTACAACGCGACCACCTTCCACGACCGGCTCGGCACGCTGCAGGGGGTCTTCGGCTCGCTGCGCGACATCACCGAGAGCAAGCGGCTCGACCAGGTCCTGCAGGACAAGAACGCGGAGCTGGAGAGCGCCCGCTTCGTCGCCGAGAAGGCCAACAAGGCGAAGTCGGACTTCCTCTCCAGCATGAGCCACGAGCTGCGCTCGCCGCTCAACGCCATCCTCGGCTTCGCGCAGCTGATGGATTCGGACACGCCGCCGGCCACGCCCTCGCAGAAGGCGAGCATCGGGCAGATCCTCCACGCGGGCTGGTACCTGCTCGAGCTGATCAATGAGATCCTCGACCTCGCGGTGGTCGAGTCGGGGAAGCTGACGCTCTCGGAGGAGCCGGTGCAGCTCGAAGAGGTGATGCTGGAGTGCCAGGCGATGATCGAGCCGCAGGCGCAGAAGCGCGGCCTGACGCTGACCTTCCCCCGCTTCGACGGGCCCCGCTACGTGCTCGCCGACCGCACGCGGCTCAAGCAGGTGCTGATCAATCTGTTATCGAACGCCATCAAGTACAACACGGCCCAGGGCGAGGTGGTGGTGGCCTGCACTGGCAGCGCTCCGGCCGGCGTCCGCATCTCCGTGCGCGACACCGGCGCCGGCCTGCCGCCCGAGCAGCTCCGGCAGCTGTTCCAGCCGTTCAACCGGCTCGGCCAGGAGCGCGGCGAGGAGGAGGGAACCGGCATCGGCCTCGTGATGAGCAAGCGGCTCGTCGAGCTGATGCACGGCGAGATCGGCGTCGAGAGCACGGTGGGCGCCGGGAGCGTCTTCTGGTTCGAGCTGGCTGCGGCCGCTCCGCCCGC
>JAYWAO010000371.1:0-12092 GCA_043782365.1 Deltaproteobacteria bacterium | reverse complement strand
CCGACGAGCTCGTCGCCGCCCCTCTTGGGATCTGCGGCGCCGCTCAGCGGATAGTTGATGAAGGTGGCGGCGCTGAAGCCCACGTACGGATCCTTGTCGGTCCCCGCCTTGGGCGGGTCGTTCTTGCCGAGGCTCTGGTACGGGTCGTCCTTGCCAAGGCCCTGGTAGTCGGCGCTGGCAACCACGCCGAGGACCTTCTTGGTGCCGTAATAGTGGCCGCCGTTGACGTAGCCCTTCTCCGTGTCCCAGAGGTTGTACTGGAGCATGGCGACGACGCGGGGCCCGTTGTGGCCGGCGGTCTGGGTGGCGGTGGGGCCCGCGCGCGAGCCCTGGAAGGCGCCGAGGCGGTACTCGAGGTGGTCCTCGAGGAAGAAGCCGTTGGCCTGGATTCCGAGATCGCGGAGGACGGCGGAGTTGCCCTGCAGGACCGGCGTGACGTCGACGTTGGCGTTGTCGAGGCTCAGATAGGTGGTCGTCGGCTGCGTTCCGTTGCGGTTCAGGGGCAGCAGGATGTTGCCGACGCTGAGCAGGAAGTAGTCGGCGAACTTGCCCTGCACGTAGGCGTCGAGGAACTGCGGCGCGGCGAAGCTCTTCGCGCCCGTCGCGTCGGCCTTACCGAGGTTGCTCGCCTCGAAGAGGATGTTGAACACCACGTCCTTCACCACCGAGCCCGTGGCCCAGAGGCGGCAGCGGCGGCAGAAGAAGTCTAGTTGGTAGCCGCCGTCGCTGCCGTCGGGCTGCTTGATGCGGTCTTGGTTCGCCTTGTACCAGCCCTGCACCTGGGCGCCGAAGCGGAACCAGGTGTTGTCGCCGAGCTTCAGCTCGCGCGCCGGGCCGACCAGCACCGGCTTGAGCTCGGTGGGCGGAGGCGTCGAAGCAGACGGCTGGGCCGGAAGGACCGGCGCCGGGGTCGTCTGGGCCGAGGCGAGAGCGGGGAGCAGCAGGGTCAGCGCGACGAGCGACCCAAGAATCTTGCTGCGAGGACGCGGACGACGGGTCATGAGCACTCCAGGGGTGATGGTGAGTGGGGGTTGCCGACGACAAAGTCACGGGTGGTGCTGCGGGGGGCTCCGACAGGTGCTGCACCCGGGCAGCGCCGCGCCCTGCGGGGCAGGTGCTGCAAGTGGGTGCTTCCGCTCCGAGGCACGACGTGAACTCCTCTGACCGCGGATAGGACTCGAAATCGCGGAGGCTGCGCTCTCCAAACTTCGGTAATGGGGCTATACGCGTTTGAATTGTCGCTTGCAATGGGGTGGCGATCTGTCGCGCCCATCATTTTTCTGCCGCGGCGCGGCGAAGTCCGGCGCTGCCAACGTCTCGCTCGCCGTGGGGAGGGGATCGGCGAAAGAAATGCGCCGCGGTGCGGCGGGAGACCGTCCTTGAAAACGGATAGGGTGCCGATTCCCGCCCCAGCCCCAAGGAGGAAACATGATCAGGCGCCTTGCGTTCCCCGCCCTGCTGCTCCCGCTCTGCTTCGCCGCCGCTGCCCTCGCCGCCACGCCGGGCGTCACCGACACCGAGGTGACCATCGGCATCACCGGCCCGCTCTCGGGCCCAGCCGCCGCCTGGGGCTCGATCGCGCTCGCGAGCGAGGCCTACGCGAAGGTCGTCAACGACGCGGGCGGCGTGCACGGCCGCAAGCTGAAGATCGTCCTCAAGGACGACGGCTACAACCCGGGCCGCGCCGTCGCCAACCTGAACGAGCTGAAGGACTCGACCTTCGCCATCGTCGGCCTGCTCGGCACCGCGGTGCTGAACGCCAACAAGGACCTGGTGGGCGAGACCGGCATTCCCATCGTCGAGCCTCTCGGCAACGTGCAGGTCTTCGCCAAGCAGCCCAAGGGCAAGGCGCGCAGCGTCTTCCAGATCTACCCGGACTACACCGACGAGGGCGAGTTCCTCGCCCAGCAAGCCGCCTCGCACGGCGCGAAGAAGATCGGCGTCTTCGGCCAGAACGACGACTACGGCAAGGGCGGTCTCGAGGGCGTCAAGAAGGGCCTCGCCAAGACGAAGGGCGCAGTGCTGGCGGGCGAGGTCTTCTACGAGGTGACCGACCGCGAGCTGGGCACCCACGCGCTGAAGATGAAGGAGTCCGGCGCCGACGCGGTCATCTTCTACTCGACCGCCACCCACGCTGCGGGCCTCATCAAGGAGATGGCCAAGGTGGGCTTCAAGCCGAAGATCTACGCTTCGTTCACCCTCTACGACCGCGACACCATGTTCCGCCTCCTCGGCGACCTCTGGGAGGGGGCCTACTTCGACTCGGCGATCGCGCTGCGCGGGGAGCCCGCGGCCGACAAGGCGATCGACGCGGTGATCGCCGCCGAGCCCAAGCTCAAGGGGCGCGAGGGCTTCTGCGTGCAGGGCGTCGCCGACATCCGCTTCCTGGTGGAGGGCCTGCAGCGCGCGGGCAAGGACCTGACGCGCGAGGGCTTCATCAAGGCGCTCGAGGGCCTCAAGGACTACGACGGCGGCGGCCTCTTCCCGAAGTTCTCCTTCGGCCCCGACAAGCACCACGGCCTGAACGCGGTGCGCCTGATGCAGGCGGGCAAGGCCACCGACCCGACGGTGAAGCAGATCACCGAGTGGCAGTCCTTCCCCAGCCACTACTAGGGACCAGACCAGGCATGACCCAGGCAAGGCTGCTCGAGGTCCGCGACCTGAAGCTGCAGTTCGGCGGGATCACCGCGCTCGGCGGCGTGGACCTCGACCTGTTCGAGGGGGAGACGTTGGGCGTGATCGGGCCCAACGGCTCCGGGAAGACCTCGCTGTTCAACTGCATCACGGGCCTCTACCAGCCCACCTCCGGCAGCATCGCCCTGCGGGGAGAGAGCCTGCTCGGGCTCTCTCCCGACCGCATCACCGCGCGCGGGGTCGCGCGCACCTTCCAGAACCTGCGGCTCTTCCTCCAGCTCAGCGTCCTCGACAACCTAATGACCGGCCGCCACCTGCACTTCCGGCGGAGCTTCTGGGCCGCGGCCCTGCGCCTGCGCGCCGAGGAGGTGCGCCACCGCGAGCGGTGTGAGGAGCTGATCGAGTTCCTCGACCTCGAGCAGTATCGCGACGCGCGGGTGGCCAACTGCCCCTACGGCGTGCAGAAGCGCGTCGAGCTCGGGCGCGCGCTCGCCACCGAGCCGAAGCTGCTGCTCCTCGACGAGCCCGTCAGCGGGCTCAACGCCGAGGAGAAGGAGGAGGTGGCGTACTGGATCCACGAGGTGCGCGGGCGCTACGGCGTCACCGTCCTCTTGGTCGAGCACGACCTGCGCATCGCCTCGCGGCTCGCCGGGCGGATGGTGGTGCTCGACCAGGGGCAGAAGCTGGCGGAGGGCACGCCTGCAGAGGTGCAGCGGCACCCGGGCGTGGTCCGCGCCTACCTGGGGGCTCCATGACCACGGCGCCCGTGCCGGCGACCGACGCCGCGGCGGCGCCTGCGCCGGGGCCGACCCTGCTCGCGCTCGCGGGCGTAGAGACGCTCTACCTCGACCGCATCGCCGCGCTCTCCGGCGTCTCGCTGGAGGTGCGCGAGCGGGAGATCTTCGCCGTGCTCGGGCCCAACGGCGCGGGCAAGACGACGCTGCTCAAGACCATCGCGGGGCTCCTGCGCGACCAGCCGCGCAAGGGGACCATCCTCCTCGGCGGCCAGCACCTCGAGCGGGTCCACCCTGAGAAGGTGGCGCGCGCCGGCATCGTCTTCGTGCCCGAGGACCGCGGGCTCTTCCGCGAGCTGACGGTGGCGGAGAACCTCGAGCTCGGCCTCTGGGGCAGGCGTGGGGCCACCGCCCGCCAAGACCACGAGAAGGTGCTCGGCCTCTTCCCGGTGCTGCGCGAGCGGCTGCAGCAGCAGGCGGAGACGCTCTCGGGCGGCCAGCAGCAGATGCTCGCCATCCCGCGCGCGCTCCTGCGCAAGCCGCGCCTGCTCCTGCTCGACGAGCCCTCGCTGGGCCTGACGCCGGAGCTGGCGGGCGTCGTCTTCGGCGCGCTCGAGCAGGTGTGCCGCGAGGGCACCACCGTGCTGCTCGTCGAGCAGAACGCACGGCTGGCGCTCCGGTTCGCCCACCGCGCGGCAGTCCTCGAGGGAGGCAGGGTGGTGCTGGAGGGGACGCCCGCCGACCTCGCGGCCCACCCCGACGTGCGCGACGTCTACCTGGGCGTGAGCGCGGAGTCGCCTGCCGTGAAGGACTTCCGCCTCTACCGGAAGCGGAGGCGCTGGTGAGCGAGCCAGTGAGCGAGCCCAAGACGCTGCCCGACCTCCTCTTCGCCATGGCCGCGCGCCGCGGCGAGGTGGTGGCGCTGCGGCACAAGCACCTGGGGATCTGGCGGCGCGTCACCTGGAGCGGCTACGCGAACGAGGTGCGCCGGGTCGCCGCCGCGCTGGTCGCCTTCGGCCTGCGGCCCGGCGAGAACGTGGCGGTGCTCGGCGACAACCGCCCCGAGTGGCTCTACTGCCACCTTGGGATCATGGCCGCCGGCGGCGCCACCTGCGGGGTCTACCCCACCTCGGCGCCGGAGCAGGTCAACTATCTCCTGGTGCACTGCGGGGCGCGCGTCGTCTTCCTCGAGAACGAGGAGCAGCTGGAGAAGGTGCTCTCGGCGCTGGAGGGGACCCAGGTCGAGCGGCTGGTGGTCTGGGACGGCAAGGGGCTGTGGGGCTTCCGGGACCCGCGCGTCCAGTTCTTCGGCGAGCTCCTCGAGCAGGGAGCGCAGCAGCTGGCCCGGGACGCCGCGCCCGCGGAGGAGCGGCAGCGGGCCGTCCAGCCCGAAGACACCGCCATGATCATCTACACCTCGGGCACCACCGGGCCGCCCAAGGGGGCGATGCTCTCGCACGCCAACTGCCTCTTCATGGCCGAGGCGCTCGGCCGCGCCACCCTTGCCGCCGAGGACGACGAGCTCGTCTCCTACCTGCCGCTCGCGCACGTCTTCGAGAACCTCGGCTCGGTGATGCAGCACCTGCGCGCCGGGTACCGGATCAACTTCGTCGAGAGCATGGAGACGCTCTTCCAGAACCTGCGCGAGGTCTCGCCGACCTACTTCGCCAGCGTCCCGCGCATCTGGGAGAAGCTCGCCTCCACCATCGAGCTGCGCATGCAGGACTCGACGCTCCTCAAGCGCGCGCTCTACCGCCTCGCGGTCGCAGTCGGTCGCCGCTGGGTGCAGGCGACCCGCGCCGGCGCCGTGCCCGCCACCCTGCGCCTCGCCCGCTTCGTCACCTACTGGCTCGTCTTCGAGCCGCTCAAGCGGCGCATCGGCTTCGACCGGACGCGGCTGGCGGTCTCCGGCGCAGCCCCCGCCTCCCCGGAGCTGTTCGGCTACTTCCAGGCCCTGGGCATCCCGCTGCTCGAGGGCTACGGCATGACCGAGTCGTCGGGCGTGATTACATTCAATCCGCCGGACCAGGTGCGGGTGGGCACGGTGGGCGTCCCCGTCGACGGCATCGAGGTGAAGCTGGGGGAGGGCGGCGAGATCCTCACCAGGGGCCCGCACGTCTTCAAAGGGTATTACCGGGACCCCGCGCAGACCGCGCTCGCCGTCGACGCCGAGGGCTTCCTCCACACCGGCGACGTCGGCGCCTGGGAGGGTGGCCACCTCAAGATCATCGACCGGATGAAGGACATCCTCATCACCGCCGGCGGCAAGAACGTGGCCCCGGCCTGGATCGAGAACAAGCTCAAGTTCAGCGCCTACATCCAGGACGCGGTGGTGATCGGCGACCGGCGCAAGTACCTGGTGGCGCTGATCCTCATCGACGAGGAGAACGTCACCCGCTTCGCGCAGGACCAGCGCCTGCCCTTCTCCAACTTCGCCGAGCTGACGGTCGCTCCGGAGGTGCGCAAGCTGATCGCCGCGGAGGTGGACGCGGTCAACCGCACCCTCTCGCAGGTGGAGTCGGTGAAGAAGTTCGCGCTCCTGCCGCGCCGCTTCTACGAGGAGGAGGGGGACGTCACGCCCACCAAGAAGGTGAAGCGGCGGAATCTGGAGAAGCGCTACGCGGAGCTGGTCGAGTCGCTGTACGGGGAGTGAGACGGCATGGATCTCGTCGAGAACTACCGCGAGGAGCTGCGGTTCGCCCGCAAGCCGCTGGGGCGTTCGCTCTTGGTGCTGCTGCTCGTCGGCCTGGGGGCCTTGCCGCTGGCGGCGCCGTCGGGCTGGCTGGCGCGCGGGAGCCTCGTCTGGCTGACCGCCATCGGCGTGCTCGGGCAAAATCTCCTCCTCGGCTACGCTGGACAGGTCAGCCTCGGGCAGGCGGGCTTCCTGGCGGTGGGCGCTTACACTTTCGGGCACCTGCGGATCGCGGGCTGGCCGTTCCCGCTCGCGCTCGCCGCCGCCGGGCTGGCGGCCGGCGCGGCGGGCCTCCTCGTCGGCTTCCCTTCGCTGCGCCTCAAGGGCCCCTACCTCGCCATCGCCACGCTCGGCTTCGCGGTCGCCGTCTACCAGATCTTCTCCAACGTGGAGGTGCTCTCCGGGGGCCGCGCCGGGCTCCACATCCCTCCGCTCGACCCGCCGCCGGGGATCGCGCGCGACGCCTGGGTCTACTGGATCGACTACGGCCTCTTCCTCGGCTTCACCGCCGTCGCCTACAACCTGCTCTCCTCGTGGGTGGGCCGCGCGGTGGTGGCGGTCCGCGACGCCGACCTCGCCGCCGAGGCGATGGGCGTGAACCTCACCCGCACCAAGCTGCTCGTCTTCAGCGTCTCGTCGTTCTACACGGGCGTGCAGGGCGCGCTGATGGCGCAGTACCTCTCGCACCTCGAGCCGCAGTCGTTCACCGCGCAGGAGGCCTTCCAGTACTTCGTGGCGGTCACCGTCGGCGGCATCGCCTCGGTGGAGGGCTCGGTGCTGGGCGCCGCCTTCGTGGTGCTGGTGCCCGCGGCGCTCGGCGGCCTGCGCTGGGCCGTGCCGGTGCTCTTCGGCGCCTCGATCCTCCTCGTGCTCATCTTCGAGCCGTACGGGCTCGCGGGCGTCTGGCTGCGCGTCCGCCTCTACTTCCGCAATTGGCCCTTCCGCTAGCGAGACGAGACGCCCCATGGACCGCTTCCTCCAATATGTCCTCACCGGCCTCGCCGCGGGGAGCCTCTACGCGCTGGTGGCGCAGGGCTTGGTGCTCATCTATCGCGCCACGCGCGTGCTCAACTTCGCCCACGGCGACCTGGCGATGTTCGGCACCTACGTCGCCTTCACGCTGGTGACGGCGGGCGTGCCGTTCTGGATCGCGCTGCCGGTCGCGCTGCTCGCCGGCGCCGCTGTGGCGGTGGTCTTCCAGGTGGGCGCGCTGCAGCCCGCGCAGCGCAAGGGGGCCACCGGCCTGGGGCAGGTGATCCTCACGCTCGGCCTCTCGCTGATCATCCAGGGCCTGAGCCTGTTCAAGTGGGGCGCCGAGCCGGAGAGCTTTCCGTTTCCCCTCTCCGACAGCAAGGTGTGGAAGCTCGGCCCCGTCTACCTGAGCGAGCTGGCGGCCGGCACGCTGGCGACCGCCGCCGCCGCCGCCTTCCTGCTCTGGGCGCTCACCCAGAAGACGCGCCTCGGGCTCGCCATGCGCGCCTGCTCGGAGAACCTGGTGGCGGCGCAGACTCTCGGCATCCCCACCCGCGCGGTGCTGGCGTTCTCCTGGGGCATGGCGGCGGGGCTGGCGGTGCTGGCCGGCCTCTTCCTCGCGCCGGTGCTGCTGCTCGACCCGTCCTTCATGCTGGACCCGCTCTACAAGGGCCTCGCCGCCGCGGTGCTGGGAGGGCTCGACAGCCTGCCGGGGGCGATCCTCGGGGGCCTCATCCTCGGCGTGGCCGAGAGCCTCTTCGGCGGCTTCGTCGCCATCGAGTTCAAGACCGCGCTCGCCTTCGGCCTGATCGTGGTGGTGCTGCTGGGGCGACCGGAGGGCCTGCTGGGCAAGCGGTTCCAGGAGCGGGTCTAGAGCCAGGCTATAGGCTGTGCTGGGCGTGCACTTGCGCGAGGTAGCGATCGACCGATTCGCGGAAGCGGTCGTCGGAGTCGAGGAACTGCACGCCGACGCCGGCCACCTGCCCGGTGGTGCGCGCCTGCTCCTGCACCACCCGGTGCGCCACCACCGCGAGGCAGAGCAGCGGCGGCGCGAGGCCCGGCAGCTCGATCACCAGCTGCACCTCGGTGCCGAGCGGGGCCTGCTCGGCGCAGCGCACGAACATGCCGCCCGCGGAGAGGTTGATCGCCAGCTGGTCCTCGAGCGCCTCGACCGAATCGAAGCGGACCTTGAGCTGCACGGGCACGCGGGGGAGCGCGCGCAGGTCGAACCCGGTCTGCGCGGGGCTCGATTCGCCGGGCTCCGGACGCGGCGCAGGCGCGACGGCCGACCGCGCGGGCCCCGAGTCGCGGCCCCGCCAGGTGAGGGCGGGAAGCTGCGGGCTCGAATCGCGGCGCTGCAGCATGGGCGGCGTGGTGGCCCGCTCGAGCCGCTCCATCTGCGCCGGCGTCACGCCCCCGAGCGCGACCAGGCAGCCCTTCTCTGCGCCGAGCGGCGTGGGGACGACGTGGCCCTGCAGATCCTCGGGCGGGCCGTCGGAGAGGTAGAGCCGCAGCGTCACCGCCGTGCCCACCGGCGGCGGGGCGATGCTGCGGATGAAGATCGCGTCCGTGGTGACCGAGCGGGTGGTGGTCTGGACCGACCGGCCTGCGAGCATGAGCCGCACCGGCAGGACCAGCAGCGAGCGGGTCACGCCGGGACCTTGTCGAGGATCTGCGAGATGGTCTGGTCGATCCGCTCCCGGAAGGTGTCGTCGGCCTCGACGAACTGCACGCCCGCGCCCGCCTCCACGCCCCGCTCCGCCGCCTGCTCCTTGGAGACGCGGTGGACCACCTGCGCCTTGCAGGTCACCGGCGGGCCGCCGTCGGGGAGCTCCAGCACCACGGTGATCACGCTGTCCATCTCGGGTGGGAAGTCGGTGCCCACGAAGACGCCGCCCGCCGAGATGTTCGCCGCGTACTCCAGGACGAAGTCCTGCACGCTCTGGAAGCGGACCGCGAAGCGCGCCCGGTAGCGGGGGAACGTGCGCCGGTTCTTTCCGCTGACGTCGCCGGCCAACGAGACCTCGCCGGGCGCTGACGAGGTCACGCGCAGCGACGCCGAGGAGATCACCGACACCGCTGGCACCGAGGGCGGCTTGCCGCTGGCAGTTTCACCGGGCGCAGGCTGCGCGGCCCCGGGCTGCGACGGAGCCCTCTTCTTGCCCGGCCCCGAGCCGCGCCGCGCCCGCAGCGCCTCGGCGGCCCGCTGCGAGACCTGCTCGTCGAGCGCGCCTTGGATCAGGCTGGCGACGCCGCTGGCCGCCGTGTGCGGCCGCTCCTCGGGCAGGGGCACGCCCGTGGGCGCGGCTGGAGGCGGCGGCAGTCCCTGCGCTGGAGGGTGGCTCAGGTGCACCCGCTTGTAGAGCGACCCCAGCGGAACCGGCGCGACGGGCGGGCTCTTCTTCGGCGCCGGATCGGGCCGCAGCACCTGCACCAGCCGCTCGTGGGCGTCGTGCGAGGCGGAGACGAAGTCGGCCCAGAAGCCCGCCGCCGCGGCGACGGTCTCGGTCTCGCTCACCAGCCCGACGAACTCGGCCGCCGCCGAGAAGCCCGGCAGGTAGATCTTCAAGGTGACCTGCGACCCCACCGCGGGCGGCTCGAGGCAGCGCACGAAGACGCCCTCCTCGGAGAGCTCGCGCGTGGTGGTCTGCACGGCCCGCGTCGCCGCTGAGAAGCGCACCGGCAGCACCATCTCGACCTTGGCAGCCGCCACCGCTATTCCACCATCTCGCGGCAGACCGGCGCCGGGTGCGTGCCGGGCACCACCGAGTAGCGGGAGAAGTCGTTGAGCCCCAGCCGCTCGCGCAGCACGTCTTCATCGTAGAGCGCGCGCCCGGTCAGCTCGGCGGGAGGGGCGCAGACGATCTCGCGGGTGGCGTCGGCGAGGATATCAGCCGTGCGCCACTCCTCGGGCTTGCCCATCTCGAAGTGGCGGGTCGCCTCACTCTCGATCATCGTCACCGGCCAGAGCGCGTTGGCGGCGATGCCGTTCTCGCGCTCCTCCTCGGAGATGGCGTGGGCGAGGAGCGTCATGCCCATCTTGGAGACGAAGTACGGCCCCTTGCCGGCCACTTTCTTGATGTTGACCGGGGGCGACATCACCACGATGTGGCCGTGCTTTCGCTCCCGCATCGCCGGGATCACCGCGCGCGCGCAGAGGAACGAGCCGCGCACGTTGACGTCCATGACGAGGTCGAACTTGCCCGGCGGCCAGTCGGCCACCGGCGACCAGTGGATGGCGCCCGCGTTGTTGATGAGGATGTCGATGCGGCCGAACGCCGAGAGCGTCGCATCACGCAGCCGCTCGACGTCGCCGAACTCGCGCACGTTGCAGGGGACCGCGAGGGCCTTGCGGCCGAGCGCCCGGACCTCCTCCGCCGTGCTCTGGATGGTGCCGGGCAGGCGCGGGTGCGGGGTGTCGGTCTTCGCGGCCACCACGATGTCGCAGCCCTCGCGAGCGAGCGCGAGCGCCACCGCGCGGCCGACACCGCGAGAGGAACCTGTGACGACCGCGACTTGTCCGGCGAGCCTCATGCGCCTCCTGGTTCAGACGCGCCCGAGCAGGTGGAGACGATCCTGTCCGGCGCGCGCGTGCCCACGGTAACTTAGTCCGCTGGACTCGGCCACCTGCGCTTGTGTCGGAGACTCCCTTACCAGGAACGTCACCAGCAGCGCGCCGCCCGGTTGCACCAGCTCGCCCAGGGCGGCCAGCGCATGGGGGACGCGGTCGAGCACCGCAGTGAAGGCGACCACCAGCGCGAAGCTGCTCTTCTTCAGCGGTGGCGCTGCGAGGTCGGCCACCAGCGGCACGCAGGCCCGGGGCGCGCTCTGCCGGACCATGGCCAGGCTGGCATCGAGCGCGACCCAGCGGCCCGCCAGCAAAGGCGCGAGCAGCGCGGCGCGGGCCTTCGCGAAGGGCTCGTCTGCGTCGCGGAGCCACTCGGCGAAGAGCCCGGTCCCAGCGCCCGCGTCGAGGAGCCAGGGCCGACCGGCCTGGCCTGTCGCAAGCGGCGCGCCGGCCTCGAGCAGCCAAGGCAAGAGGAGCGACAGCCCCGCCCGGTACTTCTCGCGCTGCAGCCCGCGAAAGCGGTCGTCGTAGCCTTCGGCGCTGCGATCGTAGGCGGCGGCGAGCGTGCGCAGCGGCAAGGGCCGCTCGCCGCTCATCGCCCCGCTCGGCGAGGGCCACGGTCCTGCGTGCAAGAGATCGCGGCGCGCATTCCGGACACTCTAGCCGGAAGTGCGCGCCGCCTGCGTCACCGGATGTCGACCGGACTAGAAGAAGATCTGCGACTGGATGGTCGCGACCTTCTGCATGTACGGCGAGTTCGGGCCGTCCGGGTTGGCGATGCCGATCTTGCCGTTGCGGATGAAGGAGAAGTCGCCCTTGATGTTGAACTTGTGCTTGTTGACCCAGTAGCTCAGGCCGAACCGCACCGCGCGGTACCCGCTCTTGTTGGCGATGCCGGTGCCAGAGCCGTCGGTGGCGGTGACGAGCTGCACGTCGTCGGTGTCCTTGTACTCCCAGGCGATGGTCGGCTCGATCTTGCCGACGCGGAAGCCCGCCTCGGCGTGGGCGGAGGTGATGGTGTTCGCCTGGCCATCGCCCTGGTTGGTCTTGTACACGGCGCCGTCGAGGACGAACTCCATGTCCTTGTCGAGCGGGTACTCGGCGTGCGCGTCGATGGCGACGCCGGTGATGTTGACGTTGGCGCCCTTGGTGTTGGCGGGGCCCACCAGGTTCCGGCCCGCCTGGTTCTGGTAGTAGCCGGCCACGCCCACGGCGATGATCGGCGTCTCGGAGAACTGGATGCCCGGGATGGAGAAGCCGGTCTCGAGACCCAGGATGGTGTAGCCCACGCGGCCCATGAAGGCCGGGCGGTCGTTGCCGTTGGTGGGCGCGGTGGTCGAAGTGCCGATCACCGGCGCGACGCCCTTGATCATCGCCGCGCGGACGTTGAGGTGCTTCTCGAGGAAGTAGGCGCGGTACTGGAGGCCCAGCTCGCGCTGGCCAATGTCACCGCCGAAGAGGGTGTAGGCCGGTCCGCGGGTCTCGAGCGTGT
>JAYWAO010000370.1:0-30993 GCA_043782365.1 Deltaproteobacteria bacterium | reverse complement strand
TACTCCCACGCGCAGCGGTTCAACCACTGGTACTTCACCACCAACGGCGGCTCGTTCGATCGCGACGCGTACATCGACATCTTCACCGACCTCACCGCGGCCATCGGCAACCCGCTCTCGCAGAACCCGTCGAGCCCCGCGCTCGCCGCGCCGCTCACTCCGGCGCAGTACGCCGCCGCCACCTGCGCCCAGCCGTTCCGCGTGCCGAAAGTGGTTGACCGGCGCTACAGCCCGCACGGCGAGCACTCGGCGATCACATTCTGTGACGGCGAGGCCCCGGTGCAGGTGTGCGCCGATGGCGCGGTGGTCGACTGGTGCGCCGCCGCGGCGCTGGGCGGGCGCAAGCTGGCGCAGTCGAGCGACGCGGACCTCTTCTGCAGCTCCCACGGCGGCGGCGCGCACGAGCCCGCCGAGCATGGGGCGGCCCACGACGTGGACGTCTTCTGGGACCGCCACGGCCGGGTCAACGGCTGCTGGGCGGGCACGCGCAAGGTGCCCTTCGCGCTCGCCATCGACCTCAACGGCAACGGCCGCCGCGACCTGCACGAGCCGCTCCTCTTGCAGGCGACCGAGCCCTTCGACGACGTCGGCGCCGACGGCTGCCCCGACCCGCTCGAGGACGGCAAGGGCGGCTGCACCACCGAAGGCCTCAGCCCGTACAAGACGGGCAACAAGGACCCCAACGGCGACGACTACGACGCCAAGACCAACCCCGCCGGCACCGAGGGAGACGGACTCTACCAGCAGGGCGAGCCGTTCCAGGACGTGGGGCTCGATGGCGTGGCGGGCACGGGCGACCCGGGCGAGGGCGACGGCAGGTTCTCGGTGAGCGATGGTTATCAAAAGTGGCTCGACGCCGACCTGCGCACGCAGCTCGGCAAGATGAGCGACACCCAGCTGCGCGCGCTCGACGTCTACTCCGAGGGCGGCATCCGCGACGTCTTCGACCTCGGCGCGCAGGCCGAGGCGCTGGCCGGCGGCGTCAAGCGCCACATGTACGACGGCGTCAACCGCTTCGAGGACTTCCGCTCGATCCCCGCCGCCGACGGGCAGCCCTGGGGCCACGGCGGCCTCAACTTCGATCCGCTCAAGTTCGACGTGCCCGCGCTCGGCCGCAACCCGCTGGTGCTCTACGGCGATCCGAACGCCACGAAGGACGACATCCGCGCCGGCGATGGCGACCACGTCGGCAGCATCCCCGAGGTGTTCTACCGGTTCGTGGTGATGTTCCGCTGGCTCTCGGGACGCTGGGACGCGACGCTGCCGCCCCGGCAGGTGCACGGCCAGAGCCGCGTCGACTTCACCGGCTTCCAGAGCGCGCAGCTGGCCGGCGAGCAGAACTTCGCGGTGCAGCTGCCCGTCGGCTACGACGACGCCGCCAACGCCTCGCGCCGCTACCCCGTGCTCTACCTGCTCCACGGCTACGGCCAGACCGCTGAGGACATGGCCGGCACGGGCGCAGTGCTGACCACCCTCAACACGGTGGGGCTCGCGCGCGAGCTGATCGTGGTCTTCCCCTCGGGCCAGTGCTGCCTCAAGGGTCCGAAGGGGGAGCGCGTCTGCCGCGACCACGCCGCCGACGGCTCGAGCTACGGCAACAAGGGCTACCTCCGCGAGTGCCAGCGCGGGACGTTCTACGTGAACCGCGTCGGCACCGGCCAGGGCGACACCAGCAAGTACGGCGACGCCGTGCTGGAGCTGATGGACGTGGTCGACCAGCGGTACCGCACGCTCGCGCCCGCGGACGGCCCGGCGTATTGATACCGGCGTGGGAAGCAGAGGAGGTCGGGATGGCGGGACAGGGCGGGTTTGGGAGCGGGTTCGGCGGCGGGCCACCGGGTAGCAGCGGGGGCGGGGACGGCCACGGCGGCGGCGCGCGCGGGGGGCAGCAGACGCGCAACGACCTCTTGCAGCACATCACCGAGGACGCCGAGGACGAGGCGAAGAAGGACGGCAGCGCCGCGGGCACGCACAAGCGGTTCGACGAGTTCGAGTGCCCCACCTGCGACGCCTACAACCCGCACCCGGACTTCGGGAACGGCGACGAGATCCTCTGTGCCTACTGCGGCCTCACCTTCGAGGCCGAGGTGACCGACGAAGCGAAGCTCAAGCTGCGCGAGGCGTAAGCCGGCCAGCGGGCTGTTTAGAAGGCTCTGTTGCGGCTGCGTCATTCCATTGCGGGGGTCCCTCTGCCCGTGCGATGATTCGCCCTCTGCCGTTCGCCGGTTTCCCCTCTGTACTTCCAGCCGGAGCCTGTCCTCGCGTGTCCGCCCTCCGCACAGGCCTCCCCGGCGCCTTGGCCGTAGCGCTCTGGCTCGCGGCCCCGGCGGCGCACGCCTTCACCGAGGGCAACCCGCCCAAGCTGTTCCCCGACGCCAAGGGGACGGGCAACCTGTCCGCGTTCACCGTGCGCGGCAGCGCGGTGCCGATCGGCAACTCGCTGCTCAAGATCGCCAACGACCAGTACGTCAACTCGGTGGTGCTGACGCCGGCGGAGGCGCGGGCCACGCTGACCCTGCCGAACGACGCCACCGTGGTGGCCGCCTATCTGTTCTGGACCGCCTCGGGCGACACCAGCGCGCCCTCGGTCTCCATCCAGTTCTACTACCCCGACGCGAGCGGCGCGCTCTCGGGCCCCGCGCCGGTGAGCGCCAACGCCACCGCCTCGTTCGAGAACGTCTCCTCCAACCCGGGCCCCGCCTGGTACGCGCGGGCCGACGTCACCGACCTCGTCAAGGCCCACCCGCCCACCTCGCTGACCTCCAACGGCGCCTCGCTGATCGGCGACTACTCGGTGGGCGGCGTCTCCAACCTGCGCGCGGGCATCGAGGGCGGCGGCGGCATCGGCTCCTGCGGCGGCAACTCGCAGTACTCCTGCCAGGCGGCCTTCGCGGGCTGGTCGATGGTGGTCGTCTACGCGAGCCCCACCGCGTCGTCGTCGCGCAACATCACCATCTACGACGGCTTCGTGCGGATGGACGAGGTCTACACAGGCAACGGCAGCACGCCCGGCACGGGCACCACCGGCATCATCGCGCCGCAGACGCTCGGCAACTTCACGGTGGGCCCCTCGCACCGCGGCGAGCTGAGCTTCTTCGCGATGGAGGGCGACCCGCAGCTCGGCTACGACGGCACCAACGCCAGCGGCCTCGCCACGCCCGAGCCGCCCGAGAACGCCGACTGGATCCAGATCGGCGGCGCCGACCTGCGCTGCGCAACGCCCACCATCCCGGGCACCTGCGTTTGGCCGCCCGCGGGCGGGACCTCGCGCTTCCTGCAGGACTCGGCCAACCCGTGGGGCAACCTCTTCAACTCGACCGGGCCGTTCCAGTCGACCCACCGGGGGATCGACCTCGATAAATTCGATATCTCGAACTACCTGACCTCGGGCCAGACCACGCTCAGCTTCCAGGCGGGCTCGGGAGACGGGGTGCCCAACCCGGGCTACTCGTCCACCACGCACCAGGCGTGCTCGACCATCACCGCCTCCGGTACGCCCTGCTCGATCAACAACCTCATCGGCTCCAACGGCGAGTACTTCCTCCTCGGCTGGACCATGCTGGCGCTCGACACGGTGGCGCCCGACTTCTCCGCCTCGGCGAAGTCGGTAGACCTGACCACCGTGGCGCCGGGCGACACGCTCACCTTCACCATCAAGGTGATCAACACCGCCAAGGCCACCACCGTGACGGTGCAGGACGCGCTCCCGGCCAACGTCACCTACCTCGCGGGCAGCACCACCGCCACGGGCTCGTTCTCGGGGCTGCCGCCGATCACCATCGGCGTGCCCGACGTCAACGGCAACACCGCGCTCGCCAACGGCGGCTTCACGGTGCCCGGGTTCCAGGTGGGCACGGGCTTCGGCAACCTGCGCGAGGTCGACTTCACCGTGAAGGCGAAGGTCAACCTCGATACCTTTGGCCAGCAGATTTGTAATACAGCAAGAGTGTTCACCCCCGACCTCTCGACGCCGGTGGTGCTCACCACCAACCCCTGCGCGCACGTGGTCTCGCCGGATCTGCAGACGCCGGTGCTCACCGTCTCGGTCAACGGCGCG
The DNA here is from genome assembly GCA_043782365.1 of Deltaproteobacteria bacterium. Classification (GTDB taxonomy): domain Bacteria; phylum Myxococcota; class Myxococcia; order Myxococcales; family 40CM-4-68-19; genus CAIWCD01. The sequence goes on along the minus strand of JAYWAO010000370.1, from coordinate 26,936 downwards.
CCCTCGACCACCGCGCCCCACACTGGCAAGCCCGGCGACCTGCTCCGCTACACGCTCAAGCTCTCCAACAACGGCGCTGCGGCGGCGCGGGGCGTCAAGGTCCACATCGACGCGCCGCCCTTCACCAAGGGGGTCAACCTGATCGCGCAGGGCGACCCGAGCGCGACCGCGACGGTCAACGCGGGCGGGGCCAACGGCACCGGGCAGATCGACCTCTCCAACGTGACGCTGCCGGCGAACTTCTCGATCGCGGTGATCTGGGAGGTGACCGTCTTCTCCGAAGCCGAGTTCATCGCGGCCGGCGTGCCGCAGGCGCAGATCGACGGCAGGACCCTGCCTGAGCAGGGCCTGCAGCTCTTCGGCACCACCCCGGCGCAGGCGAGCGACGACCCCGCCACCGGCGCGGCGATGGACCCCACCACCGTCGTCATGCGCTACGCGGCCGACCTCGCGGGCTCCACCAAGGCGGGCGTGGGCGGCAGCGGCGGCTTCGTCGCGCCGGGCGACGTCATCACCTACACGGTGGCGCTGAAGAACGGCGGGAACCGGTTGGCGACCGTTTCGTTTACCGACGACCTGCCGCCGGGCGTCACCAACTGCCTGATCACGCCGCCGCTCCCGCAGGCTACCTGCACGCAGACGGGCGGGGCGAACGGCTCGGGCCAGGTGACCGCCCAGGGGATCGCGCTGGTGCCTGGCGCCACGCAGAACGTGATCTTCACCGTGCAGGTGCGCGGCGACGCGCCCAACGGGCTGCAGATCACCAACACGGCGGTGGCGAAGGCGCCGGAGATCACGGTCGCGTCCACGCTCACCTCGAACACGCTCACAGTGAAGGCGGCGGTCGACCTCACCACTTCGACAAAATCGGTAAAGAACGTCACCTCGGGCAACGCCACCTTCCTCCCAGGCGACGTCGTCGAGTACACGATTACACTAAAGAACAGCGGCACCTCGGCGGCCACGGGGCTCGTCGCGGTCGACCCGCTGCCGGCGCTGCTCGCGTTCGTGCCCGGGAGCATCGCCACCAGCCCGGCCTCGACGACCTCATTCGATGGCACGGCGATCAACTGGCAGCCCGCCGACCTCGCCGGCGGCTCGGGAGCAAACCTCACCTACCGGGCCACCATCGCCGCAGCGGTGCCCGTGGGGACCTCGATCACCAACACCGCGCAGGCGAAGAGCGCTCAGGGGGCAACGACGTCGCCGAGCGTCACCTTCAGCGTCACCTCGTCGCCCGCCTTCACCAGCAGCACCAAGACGGTGGTGGACGTGCAGGGGCGGCCTGGCAGCGCGGTCTTCCCTGGCGACCAGCTCCTCTACACGCTGACCTTGAAGAACACGGGCAACGCGCCCGCGAGCAACGTGCGCATCGACGACGTGCTCGACCCGAACCTCACCTACACCGCGGGCTCGGCCACCAGCGGCGGCACGTTCACGGGCAGCGCGGGCGGCGGCGGCACCGTCTCGTGGGCGCTCGGCCTCGGGGTCGCGCCGGGCGCCACCATCACGCTGCAGTTCGGCGCGCAGCTGAAGGCGTTCCTGGTCAACGGCGCCAAGATCGACAACCTCGGGCAGGTCTCGGCGGCCGAGCTCCCGACGCCGCAGAAGACCTCGGTGGCGAGCGTGACGGTGGCCTCCGCGGGCCAGCTCACCTCGAGCACCAAGACGGCGCAGATCGAGGCGCCGGGCGTGCCGCTGCAGGGCCGAAAAGTGCATTACACCCTCACGGTCACCGCCACGGGCAATGCGCCGGCGAACGACGTGGTGCTCTCCGATCTGGTGCCTTCGTGCCTCGTCAACGTCGTCCCGCAGAACGGCGGGGTCGTCTCGGGTGGCGCGCTCCCGCCGACCATCCGCTGGGACACGGCCAGCACGCCCGCGCTGGCGCAGGTGCTGCCGGGCGCGCCCGTCACGGTGTCGTTCGACGCGCAGATCAGCCCCGCGTCCGCGCCGGGCACGGTCTGCAGCAACCTCGGCAAGCTGACCAGCAGCACGGCGCCCGCGGCCGACACCTCGACGGCGTCGTTCACCATCGTGGCGCTGCCCGACCTCTCGTCGTCCACCAAGGCGGTGAGGCTCAAGACCGACGCCAACGGCGACGGCCTCTACAGCCCCGGCGACCGCGTCGCGTACTCCATCACCGTGCTCAACAACGGCACCGCTGACGCGAGCGCGGTCACGCTCACCGACGCAATCCCCGCCGAACTGCTCAACCTCACCAGCGTCCCGCCCGCCTCTGGCGCAACCGGGAACGCGCTCACCTTCAACCTCGGCAGGCTCGCGCCGGGCGCCTCGAGGCAGCTGGTGGTCGAGGGGGACATCGCAGCGGGCACCGCCAACGGAAAGCAGCTCTGCAACCAGGGACAGGTCGCCACGCCCGAGGTGGCCACGGTGGGCACGGTCACGCCGGCGCCGTCGGATGCGGGCGCGCCCAGGACCTGCTTCGCGGTCGACAGCCACCCGCTGCTCACCTTCACCAAGGCGCTCGCGGGCAACGCCACGCGGCGGCCCGGCGACACGCTCGTCTACACGCTGGCGGTCGCCAACACGGGCACCGCGCCCGCCACCAGCGTGGTCTTGAGCGATCCGCTCGACGCGCGCTTCACCTTCGTCTCGGCGGCGGCCACCAGCGGCGGGGTCGCGGTGGTCAACGCCTCCAAGCTCACCGTGACGTGGCCGGGCGCGCTCGCGGCCGGCAGCACCTTCGTGACTACACTTACGGTCAAGCTGCCCACGGCGCTCGACAACGGCACGCAGATCGGAAACCAGGCAACCGTCGCGGTGGCGGAGTTCGCGGGCAAGCCGCTGCTCTCGGACGACCCAACGACGGCGGTCACGCTCGACCCCACGGTGGTGACCATCATCTCGGGCGCCGACCTCACGGGGGCCACCAAGACGGTGGCGCTCGCGCCCGGACAGCCTCCGCACCCGGCGCCCGGCATCCGCCCAGGCGACGTGGTCCGCTACACGATCACCATCACCAACACCGGCGACGCCGACGCGAAGGGCGTCGTCATCACCGACCCGATCGACGCGCGGCTCTCGCCGGTCACGCCGCTCCCCTCGGGCGGCGTGCTGGCGGGCGGCGCGATCAAGTGGACGCTGCCGCAGGCGCTCAAGCCCACGGACCCGCCGCTGGTGCTGACCTTCGACGCGCTGGTGGCGAAGCCGCTGGCCAACGGGACCACCATCCTCAACCAGGCGAGCATCAACGCGACGGGGCTCGCCACGCCGCAGCTCACCGACGACCCGGCGCTGCCCGGCAGGGCCGACAAGACCGCGCTCGTCATCACCAGCGCGGCCGACCTCACCGCCAGCACCAAGACCTTCCTCGACGGCACCCGCAGCGACGGCACCGTGCACCCGGGCGACACGCTCACCTTCACCATCCAGCCCGTCGACGCGGGCGACGCCGAGACCACCACCACGGTGGTGAGCGACGCGCTCGACGCGGGGCTCGACTTCGTCTCCGCCGGGCAGGGCGGCGTCTTCGACGCGCAGAGCCGCACCGTCACCTGGACACTCGCCAAGGTGGGCCTCGACCCGGTGGTGCCGCTGGCGCTGGTGGCGCGGGTGAAGAAGCCGCTGGTCGACGGCACGCAGATCAAGAACACCGCGCTCTTCCTCGCCCCGGAGCTTCCGGCGGCGGGGCACAAGTCGAGCACGGTGGCCATCACCATCACCTCGGCGCCGGACCTCTCCGGACTCACCAAGGTGGCGCAGCTTCCCAGCGGCGCCATTGTCTCGGCGCCCGTGCCGCCGGGCACCCTCCTCACCTACGCCATCCGCGTGCCCAACACCGGCGACGCGCGCGCCAGCAACGTGGTCATCTCCGACGCGCTCGACGCGGGGCTCGACCAGATCACTCCGCTCGACGGCGGCGTCGTCGGGCCGGGCGGAGCGATCACCTGGACGGTGGCGGCGCTCGACCCGGGCAACGCTGCGGTGGTGCGGGTCTCGGCGCGGGTGAAGCCGCTGACCAGCAACGGCACGGCCATCCCCAACCAGGCGTTCGCGCTCTGCACCGAGAAGCCGCAGCCGCAGCCCTCGGACGACCCGAACACCGCCGCGAAGCAGGACCCCACGCTGGTGACGGTGGTGTCGCGGCCCGACCTCTCCACGACGTCAAAAGTGGTCGCCGTGCCCGGGCAGCCCGCACCGGGCCTGCTGCGGCCGCTCGATCCGGTGAAGTACACGATCACCGTCATCAACAGCGGCGACACCTATGCGAACGACGTCGTCGTCCGCGACCCGCTCGACCCGCTGCTCGGCTCGGTCACCCCCGACCAGGGCGGGCAGGTGCTGACGGGCGCGATCGTCTGGACCGCGGCGCAGGTGCCAGCCTTGGCGAAGCTCGCGCCGGGTGTGGCGAACGCGGTCACGCTGACGTTCACTGGGGTCGTTGCCGCCGCTGCCCACGACGGCGACGTGATCACCAACCAGGCGCAGCTCACTTCTGATGAGGCGGGCGCCTACCTCTCCGACGACCCCGCGACCGCGGCCACCAAGGACGCGACGCTGATCACCGTGCGCTTCGCGGACGTGCGGGTGGACAAGACCTTCACCGCGGTCACGCCGCGCGCCGACGGCACGCTGCACCCGGGCGACCTGCTCGACTACACTTTGTCGGTGCGCAACCGGGGCAGCTTCCCGGCGAGCGCGGTGAACGTCACCGACACCATCGACTTGAACCTGGTCGACCTCGCCGCGGGGCAGGGCGGCGTGGTCACCCCGTCCACCAACGGCCGGCCCGCGCGAGTGGTCTGGGCCCCGCAGGGCACGCCGGCGCTCGCGCAGGTGGCGCAGGGGGCGCAGCTCGCGCTGACCCTGCGGGCGCGCGTCAAGCCGCTCACGCGCAACCAGACCGTGATCGCCAACCAGGCCACGCTGACCGCGCCCGAGCTGAACGGGCCCGTGCTTTCGGACGACCCCACCACCACGGCAGCGAACGACGCCACCAAGTTCCTGGTGACCTCGGCGCCCGACCTGCGGGCGACCACCAAGTCGGTGGCGAACCTCACGCGCACCGACGGCTCGTACCGGCCGGGCGACCAGGTCCGCTACCTGATCGCGGTGCAGAACGCGGGCGACACCTGGGCCACCAACGTGCTCGTCAAGGACCCGCTCGACCTCGCGCTCGACTCGGTCGCGCCGGCGCCGGCGGCCACCTCCGCGGCTGGCACGCTGCAGTGGGACGGAACCAACGTCCCGGCGCTCGCCAAGGTGAACCCCGGCGACGTGGTCACGCTGGGCTTCACCGCGCGGGTCTCCGCGGGCACCCGCGACGGCCAGCAGGTGCAGAACCAGGCGCTGCTGGCGGACGACGAACAGGGCGGCGGCGCGCCGCAGCGCTCGGACGACCCGGCGACGCCGGCGGTGGGCGACCCCACCGTCTTCAAGGTGCTCTCCTCGCCGCGGCTCAGCGCTTCGATCAAGACGGTGACCAACGCGACGCGCCCGGGCCAGCCGGTGCGGCCGGGCGACGTGCTCGAGTACGAGCTGCACGTGCTCAACGACGGCACCGAGGCGGCCGTCAACACGCTGCTGCTCGACGCGCCGCCGCCCCTGACCACCTACGTGGCCGGGAGCACCAGGCTCAACGGCAGCGCGGTCGCCGACCTCTCGGGGCAGACGCAGCTCGCCAGCGGTCTGCGGGTGCGCTCGCCGCGCGCAGGGACGCCCGACGGCCTCGTGCTGGCCAGCACGGGCGCGGTCCCCGACGACACCGTGGCCGTCGTCACCTTCCGGGTGAAGATCGCAGACGACGTGATCGGCGGCTCGCTGATCTCGAACCAGGGCCAGCTGCGCGCGGACCGTGTACCGCAGGCGGCCACCGACGACCCGACCACGCCGCAGCAAGGCGACGCCACCGTGATCGTCGTGGGCACGGGCCCCGCGCTGGATCTAGTGAAGACCGCGCGGCTGGTGGTCGACCAGGGCACTCCTGGCGTGGCCGACGTCGGCGACGTGCTCGAGTACCGGCTCGAGCTGCGCAACCGCGGCACCGAGGCCGTCAAGGCCGCGCAGCTCACCGACGCCATCCCCGCGCTGACCAGCTACCTCGCGGGCTCGCTCTCGCTCGACGGCGCTGCGCTCACCGACGCCAGCGACACCGACGCAGGCACGGCCACCGCGCTCGGCGTCAACGTGGCGGTGGGCACCATCGATCCGGGAAAGAGCCGCGTCGCCACCTTCCGGGTCACCCTCACGGGCGCCGGCACGGTCTCGAACCAGGCCACCGCGAAGGCAGCGGGCGGCCTTTTGGCGCTGAGCGACGGCGACCCGACGCTGCCCGGCGAGCAGCCGACGATCACGGTGGTGGGCGGCGCCGCGCGCACCGATCTCTCGGGCAGCAGCAAGAGTGTTACAGATCTCAACGGCGGCGACGTGCTCCCCGGCGACCAGCTGCTCTTCGTCATCACCCTGGTCAACGGCGGCGGCAAGGACACCACCGACGCGGTGATCGAGGACACGCTCCCGTTCGGCCTCGACTACCTGCCGGGCAGCGCCGCCGGCGACGGCACCATCGCCTTCATCCCCACGCCCAACGCGCCGGGCATCGTCCGGGCCTCCGCCGTGACGGTGAAGGCCGGCGGCCGGGCCCAGCTCCGCTTCCGCGCCAAGGTGAACGCGCAGGTGCTCACGGGCAGCCTGATCACCAACACCGCAGGGGTGCGGGTGACGCCGGCCGACACCCGGACTCCCTTCTCCGCCTCGGTGATGGTCGGTGCGGCGCAGGGGACCTACGGGCTGACGGGCAGCGTCTTCCACGACTTCAACGCCGACGGCGTCTTCCAGACCGCCGAGCGCGCGCTCTCGGGGTGGTCGGTGCTGCTGCGCCGGATCGACCAGCCCAACGCCGCGCCGCTGCGGACCCAGCTCTCGGACGCGCAAGGCAAGTTCGCGCTGCGCGACCTGCCGCCCGCCTCCTATGGGGTCGAGCTGCTCTCGCCCGAGGGGACCCACTTCGGCGACCTCACCGGAGGCGCCGCGCTGGCCGGGCTCACGTCGCGGGTGCTGGTGCGCGACCTGCCGGTGCAGGTGACGGGCGCGCTGGTCTCGGGCACCGACCGGTCGGTAGTGGCCGGCGCGCGGGTGGTGCTGCTCTACGACGACAACGAGCTCGGCAAGACGCCTCCCTCGTGCGAGGTGGACCGCACGGTGATCGGCGCGGGTCCGCAGCCGCTGCTCAATGGCAAGGTGCGGCCGCGCGCGGTGGCGAGCGCCTGCTTGCGGGCCGGGCAGCAGGGCCAGGCCACCGGCGCGCTCGGGTATTACCGATTCGACCTGGTGCCGTCGGCCACGCAGACTCCCGCCAACGGTGAGCCCGCCCGCGGCTACCGCCTCGAGGTGCTGACGGGCACGCCCAAGCTCAGCTACCCGGGGAGCAAGCCCGCGCCCGAGGCCTCCGCGGCGGGGCCCGGGCCCGTGGTGCCCGAGGGAGATCCGGCGGCGGTCCGCGCGCCGAAGTGGTTCACGCGCTTCTCCGTCGCGCCCGGCGATCTGGTCACCAACAACCACGCCGTGGTGGACCCCTCGGGGCTGCGGCTGATCAAGACGGCGACGCGGTCGACGGCAGTCGTCGGCGAGATCGTCGGCTACACGGTGACGCTGCAGAACCCCACCACCAGCGACGTGTTGATCGACGACGCCGGCGCGGGCGGCGTGCACTTCGCCGACGTGTTGCCCGAGGACTTCCGCTACGCCGCCGGCTCGGCGCGCACGCTGCGGATCGTGCCGGCCGCCACCGCGGGCGCCGCTCCTTCGCAGGCCTGCCCGCGGCTCGACCAGGCGGCGCAGGGCGCGGGCTGCGCCGCACACCGGCAGGGACCGGCGCTCACCGAGGCTGGGAAGAAGGGGGCCACCATCGGCCGCTTCCTCGACTTCGGGCCCTTCGATCTCAAGGCCGGCGAATCGCTCGAGCTGCACTACCAGGCGATCGTCGGGAGCACGGCGAAGCCCGGCGACCACCTCAACCACGCGGTCGCGCGCGTCGGTAATGTGGATGTATCGAACAGCGACTCGGCGCTGGTGCGGGTGGCGCAGGACGCGCTCTTCGACCTCACCTCGCTGATCGGCAAGGTCTACTGTGAGAGCGCGCCGGGTCTGCGCACGCGCCTGCAAGACCCCGGCGAAGAGGGCGTCGCGGGCGTGCGCATCTACCAGGACGAGGGCTGGTACGCGGAGACCGACCAGACGGGCAAGTTCCACTTCAAGGCGCTGCAGCCCGGGCTGCACCGGTTCAAGATCGATCCGCGGACCATCCCTCCTGGCGCCGAGGTGCAAGAGGGTGGGGCGCTCACCATCAACCTGACCCGCGGGCTCGACGCGCGCGCGAACTTCACGCTCACCTGCAAGACGGTGACGGTCGGCCCGGACAGGTTCACCATCAAGAATCCCCCGCCGCCCCCGCCGCCGCCGCCCCTCCCGCCGTACGCGGTCGCCATCGACCTGGCCCACCAGGAGGCGCGCGTGGGCGGCGTTCTGGTACCGGTCGCGCACGGCGGCTTGGTGCGCCTCGGCAGCCGCGAGGCCTGGGTCGAGGTGCCGGCCGAAGGACCGCTCAAGCTGGAGTTCGGCGTGCAGCTGTCGTCTGGCCCGGCGCCCGAGTGGTGGAAGCTGAAGATCGTCGATGAGGCTGGCGCAGCGCTGGGCGGCGCCGAGGGCGTGGGTGCGCCGCCGCCAGTGGTCGAGTGGACCCCTCCCGCGCCGCTGACGGCGGGCGCGACGGTCCGCGCGCAGCTGGAGCTGCTCTCGCGCGGCGGAACCTCCGGGGGTCCGTTGCTGGCGCTGCGCCTCGTACCGCCGCAGCCGCCGCCCGAGGTGGTCGAATCATTCCTGCTGCGCGGCGTGCTCTTCGAGGAGAGCGCCGACAAGGCCACGCGCGAGCTCGGCCGGCAGCTCGCCGCGCCGATCGCCAAGGCCAAGGCCGGGCCCGAGCTGGTGGTGCGCGCCGAGGTCCACACCTCTGGCGAAGGCCCCACCGCGCAGGAGCAGGCGCTCTCGGACGCGCGCGCTCGCATCGTCCGCGAGGCCCTGCTGGCCGCGGGGCTCGCGCCCGAGCGGATCATCGTGCGCGGGCGGGGCGCCGAGCTGCCGTTGGCGCTCAGCGTGCTCGAGCGCGGGCGCCAGCAGAACCGGCGCATCCACCTCACCCTGGAGAAGCCGCAGCCGCCGCCGCCCGCGCCGCTGCCGCCGCAGGTGGCCGCGAGGCAGACCCTCGACGGCGCGCCGCTCCCGGCCCAGGCGCAGCTCGCGCGCGGGGCCACCTCCAAGCTGGAGCTGCAGCGGCCCGACGGAGCGCGCGCCACCTTGCTGCTCACCGACCCTCCAGCGGCGCCCTCGCTGCCGCTGGCGGTGCGCGTCGACCCGGCAGCGCGCGAGCTGTGGCTCGGGACCGCGCGGTTCGCGCTGCCGCTGCTCGGGCTCGAGGTCACCGCGCTGGTGGACGGCGCGCCGGAGCGGCAGGTCACCGTCGACGCCGCCGGACAGCCGCGAGCGCTGGCGTTCCTGCTCGAATCGCCCGTGTTCGAGCCCGCGGGGTGGAGCCTCGCGGTCCGCACCGATTCGGGTGACGAGGTGCTCTCGCTCGAAGGAGACGGCGCGCCCCCGGCGAAGCTGCACTGGCCCGAGGACAAGCGGCTGCCGCAGGGCAAGCACCGGCTGCTCTTCTCGGTGCGCGAGCGCGGCGGCGGCGAGGGACAGGCCGCGCCGCTGCTGCTCGAGGCCGCGCTCTCGGTGGAGGCCGCGCTGACGCAGACGGTGCTCGCGGGCTCGCTGTTCCCGGGCCGCGGCCGCAAGCTCTCCGCCGATGGGCTCGCGCAGGTGCAGAAGCTCGCGCCCAAGCTGCTCGGGGCCGCGGGGCCCGGCGGCAGGTTCGTCATCGAGGTGTACGCCGACGACGCCGCGGGCGCGCGTGAGCTCACCGAAGCCCGGGCGCAGGCGCTGAAAGCGGCGTTTGCCGCTGCTGGACTGCCGGAGGCGAAGATCGCCGCGCGCGGCCGGGGTCCGACCGCGCCCGTGGCCCCGAACGCGACCGCGCCCGGGCGCCGCGCCAACAACCGGGCCGTGCTCTCGGCCATCGCCGGACCCAGGACCGCGGCTGACGAGGCCGACCTCGCGCTCGCTTTCGGGAGCGTCGGCGGCGTGGCGCTGAAGCCCGACGGCGGCGCGCTCTCGGGTTCGCTGCTGGCGGCGCAGCCCAAGGTCTCGGTGGACGTCACCGCAGCGAGCGGGGCGCACGCGAGGCTCGCGCTGGAGTGGCCGTTTGCGCCTGCGGCGGGCGCGATGCCTGCGGCTGCCGCTGCTCCCGTCGCTGCCTCGGGCCGCGCGCCGGCACCTGGCGCCGCCGCTCTCGGCACCGCGACGAGCGCTCCTGCCGCACCGCCCAGCGACGACCTGCCGCCGCTCTTCGCGCTCGGCCTCGGCGCTCCGGAGACGCACGCGGTGGGCGGCGCGGCGCCTGCCACCGCTGCGACGCCCGCAGCGCCCGGGTCCGCTCCCGCCGCTGCGCCCGCGTTCGGCACCGCCGCTGCGCCCGCGTTCGGCACCGCCGGCGCGCAGATCGGCCTGACCACGCTCTCCGCCTCGGCCGCGGGCAGCACAGGAGCGCCGCCGCCAGCGGCGAAGCTCGAGGTGATCCTCCCGCCGCCGGGCGTGCTGGTGAAGACCGAGTCGCTCTGGATCCGCGGCTCCACCGACCCGCAGAACAAGGTCACCGCCAACGGGCAGCCGCTCAAGCTCGACAGCGCGGGCCGCTTCGTCGCGCGCATCCCGCTCCGGCGCGGAGAGCAGCCGCTCACCATCATCAGCACCGACCCCGAGGGCAACACGGCGGTGCTCGAGCGGCGCTTCACCGTCGATCCGGACGGGGTCTTCGTGCTGCTCCTCGGCGAAGGCGACCTCGGCCAGGGCGGCGCGCAGCTCTCGGGCCTCGGCGACCGCGCCGACTTCGGCGGCTTCTTCATCAAGGGCCGCGCGGCGGGCGTCGTCGATGGCCGCTGGGACACCTCCACCAGGCTGGGCGGCTTCTTCAAGGACGTGCAGCTCGCCGGCCAGTTCGACACCAGCCGCCGCAGCGGTCCCACCGGAATGCGCGAGCTCTACGACCCGGCGCGCTTCTACCCGGTGGACGGCGACAGCGGCCTCTTGGTGCAGCAGGCGGCGAGCCGCGGCCCGCTCTATCTCTCGCTCAAGGCCGACGACAGCAAGCTCGTCGTCGGCAACTTCCAGGCGCAGGTCTCGGGCACGGGCGACCAGCTCTTCCGCTACGACCGGGCGCTCTACGGCGCGCAGATCGACTTCGTGAAGAACGGCCTCGACGTCTCCAGGCTGTTCGGCGCCTCCGGCAAAGGCGCCCTCCTCGACAGCCGCGTCACGGCGTTCGCCGCCTCGCCCGACGATCGCGCGCGGCACGCCCACGCAGAGCTGCGCGGCACGGGCGGCAGCGCCTTCTGGCTGCGCCACTCGGACCTCGTCGAGGGAGCCGAGCGCGTGCGCATCGTCGTGCGCGACGCGGCCACCGGCATCGAGCTCATGCGCAACGAGCTGCAGCGCGACGTCGACTACTCGCTGCGCGCCGCCGAGGGCCGGCTGGTGCTCAAGCAGCCCCTGCCGTCCACCGCCGACGCCGCGTTCCTCGCCAACCCGAACTACACCACCGCGATGGCGGGCAATCCCATCTACCTGGTGGTCGACTACGACTATCGCGGCGCCCTCGGCGACGGGTCGGCGACGGTGGGTGCGCGCCTGCAGGAGACGCTCTTCGGGATGCTCTCGCTGGGCGGCGGCGTGGTCCGCGAAGGCTACGCGGCGGGCGCGCCGTACACGCTGGGCGCAGTCAACCTGGGCCTGCGGGTGAAGCCGCGGACATTTGTAACACTCGAGCTGGCGCAGTCGAGCGGCACCGACGCCGAGTCCTACGCCTCGCAAGACGGCGGCATGAGCTTCGGCACGCTGGGTGCCAACTGCCTCGACCCGCGCGTCGACCTCTACGCCTGCAAGCAGAGCGGCCGGGCGCTTCACCTGGAGGCCGGCTTCGAGCTGGCCGACTGGCTCAAGAAGGGCACCGTGACGATCTCCCCCTCGGCCAGCAGCACGGCCAACGGGATGTCGGCAGGCTCCAAGGTGACCACTTTGCCGGCCATGCCCGACGCGGCCCAGGGGCCCGCGCTCTCGTCGGCGTCGTCCACGCCGGTGGTGATCGCTGGCGGCGACGGCACCACGCTCACGCTGACGCCCGACGCGCCCAACCCGGCGCCCGGTCCAGGCTCCGGCCCGGGCGCAGGCGCGCTCGCGGGCCTGAACGTGATCAACCCCGACCTGCTGCGCGTCGGCGCCTACCTCGACCTGCGCGACCGTGGCTTCACCTCCTCGGGCGGCATCGCCGACCAGGGCGCTGCCAAGGCCGGGCTCTCGCTGCGGTGGACCCCGGACCAGCGCACGCAGGTGACCGGCCGCCTCGACCAGGTCGCGAGTGACGTCGCCACATCCTTTGACGCCGCCGCGGGCTACCAGACGCGCCGGATGAGCCGCCGCTTCTCTGCCTTGCAATTGCAACGCACGCTCGGCGAGCAGGGCACCGACTGGGGCAAGTGGACCTTCCTCGCAGAGGCCACCGACATCCACGGCGAGGACCCGTCGCTCGGCTCGACCAACACCGACCAGCTGGTCGCGGGCGCCATCTACCGCGCCACGCCGCAGCTCACCTTCCAGCTCCTGCAAGAGGCCGACTGGCGCACCGACCGCAGCCAGTACCCGCGGCTGGGCGACCTCTTCGCGACGACCCTGTCGGGCTCATGGAAGCTGAGCGATCTCCTCTATGCGCAGCTCACCGAGACGGTGCGCTGGAGCGGCGAGAACGCAACCCAGCTGGGCCTGCGCACGCCGCTCTTCGGGCCCTCGGGTAGCGTCTACGGCAACGAGCGGTTCTCGATGCAGGGCGGGCAGCTGCAGCACACCACGGTGATCGGCGCCGAGGAGCGGGTAGGCCGCGGCTCGCGCGTCTACGGCGAGTACCAGCTCGACGGGCAGGCCTCGGACACCGCGCAGCGCGCTGTCTTGGGCTTGATGAACCGCTGGGAGCTCCGGCGCGGCTGGTTCCTCTCGGTGGGCTACGAGCGCGCGCAGGTGCTCGGCCGCGGCGGGCTGGGCCTGGGCGGGCTCACCACGCTGGTGCCGGGCGCGGTCCCCGGCGCCACGCTGGGCGGGATCAACGGCGTCTCGGGCTCGGCGAGCCCTGCGCTGAACCCGGCGGCCACCTGCACGGGCACGAGCAGCACCGCCGGCGTTACCGGAGCAAGCGGCACGCCGCCCGCCACTGGCAGCGCGGGCACCTGCTCGACTTCCACGCTCGGCTACAACCCGGCGGGCGGCTACCTGCCGGGCGCCACCTCGCGCGACGCGGGCAGCATCGGCCTCGAGGTGCTCGGCTACGAGCGGCTGAAGGCGAGCATCCGCGCCGAGCTGCGCGCCGACAAGGCCGACGCCACGCTGGCCGGCATCGTCCCGGGCGTGGCCGACCGGCTGCACCTGCTCTTCAACGGCGACGCCTCGGCTAAGTTCACCGAGGACCTCGGCCTCTTCGCCCGCGTGCACCTCGCCGAGTCGCGCGTGACCGACAAGAGCGCGCAGGTGCAAGGCAGCATCACTGGCGGCGTGGCGGTCCCCAGCACGGTGGGCCAGGCGCGCACCGAAGCGCGCTGGGTGGAGCTGACGGCGGGCCTCGCCTTCCGGCCCGTGCGCTGGGACACGCTGGCGGTGCTCTTCAAGGCGACGCACCTGATCGACCAGCGGCCGCTCGACCTCGTCAGCGGGCTCACCGATGAGCAGGTCTCGGATGTGGTCTCGATCTCGCCGACCCTCGAGCTGCCCTGGCGCTTCTCGCTCGCCGAGAAGCTCGCCTACAAGCACGCGCGCGCGCTGCTCGCCGACGGGCCCGCGCTCGACACGCACACCTGGCTCTGGGTGAACCGGCTCGACTTCCACCTCTTGCAGCAGCTCGACTTCTCCGGCGAGTTCCGCTGGCTCAAGCTGCGCGGGCCCACCTCGGGCGGCATCGGCGTGGGCGGCGACGGCGAGCGCGGCGTGCTGCTCGAGGCGGCGTGGCGGCCCACCAGGTACTCGCGCATCGGGGTGGGCTGGAACTTCACCTCGTTCTCCGACGACGAGCTGGCGCGCAACGACCACTCCTCGGGCGGCCTCTTCCTGCGCGCGGTAGGCGAGTACTAGTGGCCGCGCTCCCGCCGAAGCCCGAGCGGGGAGTGACGCTGCGCAAGGTGCTGCGGCTGGGGCGGGGCGGGGCTGCCACGACCTCGAGCGAATCAGCTACTGAATCAGTAATGCCGCCCGAGCTCACCGACGACGCGCTCGCCATCGAAGAGCCGCTGGAGATCAAGGTGGACGGCGACACGCTGGCCATCACCATGCGCACTCCCGGCGGCCCCGGCGAGGACGAGCGGCTCGCGCTCGGCTTCCTCTTCGCCGAGGGGGTGCTCACCTCGCGCGACGACCTGGTGCGGATCAACCACTGCGGCCGGCCCGGGACGCCCGAGGCTGCGAACGTCCTCGACGTGATCCCCGCGGGCGGGGCAAAGCTCGACCTCGACCGCATCTCGGCCACGCGGCGCGGGACGCTGACCACCTCGGCCTGTGGAGTCTGCGGCCGCAAGACCATCGACGACGTGATCGCCCGCGTGCCCAAGGTGCCCCCGCGCGAGGTGCCCGCTGCGCTGCTCTTCGCGGCGATTGAAGCGCTGCGCGGCCACCAGCCCCGCTTCCAGCGCACGGGCGGGCTGCACGCGGCGGCGGTGTTCGACGTGAGCGGCGTGCTGGCGGCCGCAGAAGACGTGGGCCGGCACAACGCTGTCGACAAGGTGATGGGCGCGCTGCTGCTCGACGGCCGCGTGCCGCCCAAGCCCGACGCGGCGCCGCGGGTGCTGGCGGTGAGCGGGCGCGCGAGCTTCGAGCTGGTGCAGAAGGCGGCGGCCGCGGGGTGTTCGGCGGTGGCCAGCGTCTCGGCGCCCAGCTCGCTGGCGGTGGACCTCGCGGAGGCGAGCGGGCTGGTGCTGGCGGGGTTCGTGCGCGGGAGCGGGCTGAATGTGTATGCGGGGGCGGGGCGGGTGAGGTAGCGGCGGCAGCTGCGCTGCGGTTGGAGGCACTGTGGGCAGAGTGATTTGCAGTGTGCACGGGCGCCGCGCGATGGACTTCCTGTGCCTCCACCTCCTCGAGGCCCACAAGGGCGGTCGTTCCCCTCCTCCCTATCGAAGATTGAGCGTGGACCTGTTCGACGATGGATTTGCGGTGGTTCCGTTTTGGCTGTGCGAACCCTGTCTGAAACGGGCGATCGGGGACCCGCAGGAAGGAACTCAGGCCCAAGCGGGACCTGCATTCGAAAGCGCTGGCGAAAAACTGTTCGAGAGCGCTGGCGACCTGTCCGGACCGCTCTGCGCCGAGTGCGCCGCTGGCTTCCGGCAGTGATATCCTGAGATGCTCAAGCCATGAAGGCCAACTACGACTTCTCGCGGGGAAAGAAGACACCGTACCCTCGGTTGCTCCAGGATCGCGAAACCGCCCATGGCAGCGGATCGGCTGGCGTGGTGCCGGCAGTCCCCGCGGTTACCCAAACGGATCGACGAAGCGGACACCATCGAGAACCGGCAGCGACGCGCGGTCCTCTCCCACGTACTCGTCGCACCGCGAAGCCACCGCGGTCGACCAGTTGAGCGCGTCCCACCACGAGATCTGATAGCGCGTCCGGTAGCCAAGCGCGCGCAGCACGTCTTCACGGTGCACCGAAACGACTTCGAGATCCTCGGCGGCGAACCGCACACGCTCGTTGGCTTCCGCGATCGTGGCCAACGGAGGTTGCCGCCCGCGCTTCTTGGTGAGCGCGACGAACAGCTCTCCGAGGACGTTGGTGCTCACCACCAGCGCTTCTCCTCCGCCGAGCACCGCCCGCGCTGCTTCCCGCTTGTGGGGAACGCTCGTGTCGTAGAGCCAGACCAACGTGCTGGTGTCGAGTAACCTACGCACTCTCGTCCTCGCGCTCGTGCAGCTCGTCGGGCGTGAAGCGTCGCGCGGGCGTGTTGGGCCCGCGGCGCTTGACGAATCGGTCGGCGTCCGCGAGCAAACGGGAGCCCGGCGCGCCCTCCTGGCCGCCGTAGGCCGCGAGCGCTTTGACGACCACGTCGTTCAGATTGCGATCCTCATCGACCGCGCGCTTTGCGGGCCCGCTGCAGGACCTGCTTGGGCACACGGAAGGTGGCGTTCTTGACCAGCTTGGCGTCGGGCAGGGCCATGGAGCCTCCTGCCTGAAGCCTATGCACGAGTTCTGTGCAGCGCAAGAGTCGTGCAGTTGGCCGACTACTTCCGCTTCTTCGTCTTCGGCGTCTCCGTCGCCCGCCGCTGCTGCTTGGCCGCCTTCTTCGCCCGCTGCCGCGCCAGGAACCCTCGCGGCTGCTCGACCACCGGCGCGGCTTGCTCAGCCGGCTCGTCGTCGCCTTCGTGAGACTCCTCGTGCTCGGCCTCGACCGCAGCCGGGATCACGCGCGGCGCCGCCACGGGCGCCGCGACGGCCGCGGGCCCCTTCTCTCCGAGCGGCCGGCCCCACGCGGGGCCCGCCTTCTCGGCCCTGGCAGGGGCCGCCCTCTCGGGCTTCCCAGGAGCGGCCGGCGCGAGCGACGCGTGCCGCCGATCGTGCGCGCCCTTCTTCGCCGCGGCCGCGTGCTTGCCCGCGTCGCGCGCGCCCTTGCTGCCCTGCTTGCCGCCGTCCGGCTTCTGCCCGAGGAACGGCTTCTTCGCGGGGTCCGCGCGCATTTCGCGCTCCTCCTGCGCCTCGAGCTGCGCAGCCGCCTTCGCCTTGCCCGACGCCAGCTTCTTGCCGGGCAAGAACGTCCGCAGCTCCTCGCCCTGCGGACCCAACTGCCGCGAGCCGTCCACCGCGAACCAGAGCACCCGCCGCACCACCAGCGTCGCGTACGCGCCCGGGGGCAGCGTGAAGGAGAGGTTCACCTTGAGCTTGCCCTTGTTGAGCTCGTCGGGCCGCGGGTCGTTGACGCGCAGCTTCCCCGGGTTGACGAACATCGGCCGCTCTTCGTGCTTGAAGAAGAGCGCCGGGTTGTTCGGAATCTGCAGCGCGCCCAGGCTGAGCGACTGCGCCGAGAGCGCGGCCAGCGCCGCCGTCCGCACCTCCTCGTCGTCGAACTTCGAGTCGCTCGCCAGCAGCGGGAACGACTTCGCGTGCAGCATCTTCTTCTGCTCGGGTGTCAGCGAGCGCGGGAACACCAGCGCGCCGGCCTGGTAGCGCAGGCCCACCAGCTCGCCGGCCGAGATGCGCGTGGAGAGGTACCGCTTGACGCCCTCGTTCCAGAGGAAGCTCTGCAGCTCGAAGAGCGTCATCATCCGCTGCCGCGTCTCGATGTGCATGAAGGCGCCGCGGAAGTCGGTGGGGTCCTCGCGCAGCTTGCGGAGGATGGGCGCGTACTTCTTCCCGGCCTCCTGGGGCGCGTGCTGGCGGAAGTTGCCCCAGTTGTTCTTCCAGAAGGTCTTGACTTTGGAGTCGTCCGAGTGATCGAGCTCGCTGGGCGTCGCGAGGTACGCCTGGAGCGCGGCCTCCCAGTCGCCCTTGATCAGGTGCCGCGCGATGAAGCCCTGGCCGTGCTTCAAGAAGCCGAACCGCTGCGAGTCGAAGTAGTTGACCACCCCGGTGCGCTCGACCTCCTTCACCGACTCGGGCACGCGGCGCGCCTCCTCCTCGGAGAGGTCGCGCACCGTGACTTCGAAGCGGTTGGAGGTGATGTTGCCGGAGGAGATGGGCGTGAGGCTCCGCCCGAGCAGGGTGAGGCGCATGTCGCCGGTCTGGACGACCTCTGTCTCGCCGAGCGACCCGCCCTGCACGCCGACCAGCTGCTCGGTGCGGCCCTGCTTGTCCTTGAGCCCGGCCACCGAGAGGTTCTTGCGGCGGACGCCGAACTCCTTGCCGATGCGGTCGAGCGCGTCGAGGGTCGTCATCTTCTGCTTGTCCATCCGGTAGACCCAGACGGTGCCGGCGGGGTTGTCGTCGAAGCGGAAACCTTCACGGACGACGAAGTCTTCGGGGCGCTGTTTGAGTTTCACGGGGCGGCGGGTAGCAGAGTGGCCGGGAGAGCGCAAGGAGTGCGGTGAGGAAAGAGGTGGACCGGTGGTTCAAAGCGATCTGCTTTTCCGGTGGGCCGTGCTAGACTTTTACGGAGGGGTCCGTGCCCCTTGGTCTTCGTAAGTCGC
Source organism: Deltaproteobacteria bacterium (assembly GCA_043782365.1). Taxonomy (GTDB): domain Bacteria; phylum Myxococcota; class Myxococcia; order Myxococcales; family 40CM-4-68-19; genus CAIWCD01. Next base: position 8,672 of record JAYWAO010000370.1, on the reverse strand, counting down.
ACCCACTCGCCGTCTCCTCGTGGCTCCTGGTTCGTGGAGGAACCCCCGTCCGTGGCCTGCCCCGTCTGCTACCGCGACGTCGCTCCGGTGAACGGCCGCTGTCCGGCGTGCGGGGCTGATCGCTCGACCGAGCGGCGCCCGACTGCCTTCGGCGACGCCGACGACGAGCCGACCAACTTCAAGAAGCCCGGGGCGTCCCAGGGCGCGTCAACGCAGCCGCGCGCGCCGGTCGTGCACCCGGCGCAGGCGAACACGCCGCCGAGCGCCGCCTTCGGAGGCACGCTGCCTCCCCAGATGCGCGTGGTGCGTCCTGCGGGCGCCGCGTCCGGTGGCACCTCGCCCTCGGTGCACCGTCCTGCGGTGAAGCCGCCTTCGCTGCAGCCGGTGGCCTCGTACAGCTCGCACTCGATGGACGGCACGCGCCCCGCGCCCGCGCCGGCCCACGTGATCGCCGCCGCCAAGGCCACCGCTGGCGTCGCGCCCCCTGCCAAGCTGGTGCTGATGGGCGCCGCCGGGTCGGTGGCTGAGTTCGCGCTGGTGCAGATCTCGGTGCTGGGCCGCTCGACCTCGGCCACGGTGCGGCTCGCCGACCGGGAGGTGTCGCGCAAGCACTCGCAGATCGACGTCGAGGGGGCCGAGTACGTGCTGCGCGACCTCGGCTCGTCGAACGGCACCTACGTCAACGGCAAGCGCATCTTCGGGCCCACCGCCCTCAAGGAGAACGACGAGGTGGTGATCGGCACCAGCCGCATGGTGTTCCACGCGGCAGGTGCCCCGCAGCCCAAGCTGGCGGAGATCGTCGCGGCCAAGGACGGCGACACCGGCGAGCTCGAGGGCGTGGTCGCCCGCATCGACTCCAAGGCCTCGTTCCTGCCCGTCGACCAGATCCGGGACATGAACCAGCTCAAGCGCGACTACGAGCGCCTGCGCGTCGGCCACGAGTTCAGCCAGTACGTGCGGCTCGAGCGCGACCTCACCGAGCTGCTCGAGCGCATCTTGCAGGTGGCGTTCGACCTGATCGCCGCCGACAACGGCGTCATCCTGCTGCGCGACGCCGCTTCGGGCGAGCTGGTCATCCAGGCGATGCGCCAGCGCAAGCCGGGGCAGGGCAAGGTGCTCGTCTCCGACACGCTGCTCAAGCAGGTGCAGGCCACCAAGGAAGGCGTGCTGACGAGCGACGCCATCTCCGACGACCGCTTCCAGTCGAGCCACTCGATCATCGCGCTCGGCGTCCGCTCCGCGATGGCCGTGCCGCTGCTCTCGGGCGACGAGGTGAAGGGCATCATGTTCCTCGATTCGCGCGAGCGGATCGGCGCCTTCACCACCAAGGACCTCGAGGTGCTCTCCGCCGTGGCCTCGCAGGCCTCGGTCGCGCTGGAGAACAGCGAATACGCCCGCGCGCTCGAGCACGAGGCGATGCAGCGCGCCCAGCTCTCCCGGTTCCTCTCGCCCGCGCTCGTCGAGCAGGCGGCCCGCGGCGCGCTCGAGCTCTCCAAGGGCGGCGCGCTCACCGAGATCACGATTCTGTTCTCCGACATCCGCGGCTTCACCTCGATGTCCGAGAAGATGCCCGCGCAAGAAGTCGTCAAGATGCTCAACGACTACTTCGAGCTGATGGTGGACGTCGTCTTCGAGCACGGCGGCATCCTCGACAAGTTCATCGGCGATGCCATCATGGCGCTCTGGGGCGCGCCCGTGCGCCGCTCCGACGACGCCACCCGCGCGGTCCAGGCGGCGGTCGAGATGCAGAAGAAGATCATCGAGTTCAACGCCGACCGCGTCGCGCAGGGCAAGCCGCCGCTCAAGGCCGGCATCGGCGTGCACACAGGCACGGTGGTGGTCGGCAACATGGGCTCCTCGAAGGCGCTCAGCTACACCGCCATCGGCGACGGCGTGAACCTCGCCTCGCGCCTCTGCGGCCTCGCGCGCGAGGACCAGGTGGTCATCTCCGAGGAGTGCGCCACCAAGGCGGGCAAGGAGAAGTTCGTCCTCGAAGCGCTGCCCCCGGCCAAGGTGAAGAACCGCGAGCAGCCCGTGCAGATCTACAAGGTGCTCGAGACGCTGTAGGGGGCGCGATGGCAGGCGGCCCCCACGCGCAGGTCGTCCCCTGCATGCAGTGCCTCGGGCGCGCCGAGCGCACCCACGAGGGCCCCGATCACAAGCCCCGCGCAGCCCTCCGCGCTTCCGCAAGAATTCGCCGGCAAAAAACTTGCGCCAGGGATCGCAAAGAGGAGGATGCCCTTTACGCCGGTAGTGTTTCGTCAACTGGAGGATCGATGGCCGAGCAGCCTCAACCGCCCGCACCCAGCCCGGACCCTCGCGCCCGCATCATCCAGCGCTGCCCGAACTGCGAGGCCCGCGCCGACGTGAGCACGTTCATCGCGGGCGCGCTGGTGCGCTGCTCGCGGTGCGGCGTCCGCTTCGAGGTGGCGCGGCCCGTGGCGCCGGAGGTGCGCCGGAAGACCCCTGCGCCGCCGGTCAAGCCGCCTGCGCCTGCTGCGGCGGCCGCCAGGCCCGCCGCAGCAGTTCCCGCACCCGCTCCCGGCTTGGGCGCGACCGCAGCGAAGCCCGCTCAGCCAGTCCCTTCCCCGCAGTGGCCGCTCCCCGAGGGCGCTGCCGCCACCGGGCCCGAGTGGCCCAAGGTCTCCGAGCCGCGCTGGGACGCCATCGGCCTGAACGATCGCAAGACCACCCCTGAAGACGTCGCTGCGCTCGAGCACGCCCGCGCGGTCGACGCCGCGTGGCAGGAGCCGGCCACCGGGGTCTCGGTGCAGCCTCCCGCTGAAAAGCCGGGTGCGGGTGCCGGTGCGGGAGCGGGAACTGCCGCTGCTGCAGTCGCCGCCGTGGCCAGACCGATCCCCCAGGCCGCCGTCGCCGCCGCCGCTGCCGCCAGCCAGTTCCGCGCGCCGCCGCCCGCCACCGCCGCTGCCCGCCCGGCTGCGCCGCAGCCTCCGCTTCCGTCGATCGACGGGTTCGCCGTCGCCGAGCGGATCGGCCAGGGCGGCATGGGCGAGGTGTTCCGCTGCACGCAGCGCAAGGACGGTCGGCCGGTCGCGGTCAAGGTCCTCTCGGCGTCGCTCGCCGTGGTGCCCGACTACGTGAAGCGGTTCGAGCGCGAGGCCGCCGCCATGGCCCAGCTCGACCACCCGGGCGTGGTGCGCCTGCTCGACCGTGGCCGCACGGGCCCCCACTGCTGGATCTCGATGGAGCTGATCGACGGCGTCTCGCTGCGCACGCACGCGCACCAGGCCCGGCCCTCGGCGCGCGCGCTGGCGAAGCTGCTCGGGCAGGTGGCCCACGCGCTGGCGTATGCGCACGCGCGCGGCGTCGTCCACCGCGACCTCAAGCCCGACAACGTGCTGGTGCAGCCCGACGGCCGCACCAAGGTGCTCGACTTCGGCCTCGCCGGCCTCTACGTCGCGGGCGCCGAGTGCCTGACGCAGAGCAACGTCGCGATGGGCACGGCCAACTACATGGCGCCCGAGCAGCGCAAGGACGCCAAGCACGTCGACCACCGGGCCGACCTCTACTCCTTCGGCGTGATGACCTACGAGCTGCTGACGGGCGAGCTGCCGGTGGGCCGGTTCCCGCAGCCCTCCAAGGTGATCCCGGGCCTCGACAAGTCGTGGGACTCTCTGGTCGAGCGCTGCCTCGACCTCGACCCGTCCAAGCGCCCGCACTCGGCGCTGGAGCTCGCGCACCTGCTCGAGGGGATGAGCGGCGTCTCGCCCCCGATGGAGATCGCGCCGCGCACCAGGCGCCGCGCCGGCCGCTCGCGGATCTGGAGCTGGATCGGCCTGGGCACGGGCGTCGCGGTCCTGCTCGGCGTGGCCTCGCTGCGGGTGGCCGCCGATCACGGGCGCCGGACTCCGACGCACCTCGCGAACGCTCCGGGCGCTGCGGTGGCAGCGCCAGCAGGGCGCGCGGTCCTAGCCCCGCGCGCGCACCGCTAGAGCCAGAGCACAGCCCGGCGATCGGTGACCTTGGCAGCACTGCGCCGTCGGTCACGGCAGCGCTAGCTCTTCTTGGCGTGCTCGGCGTCCGCCGCCTTGAGCTCTTCGTTGGCCTTGATGTGGATCTCGACCGTGCGGTTCTTCGCGCGGCCCTCGGCGGTGGCGTTGCTGTTCTCGGCGTGATCCTCGCCGAGGCCCTCCGAGACGAGGCGGGAGCGGGCCACCTTGGAGGCGACCAGGAAGTCGGTCACGGCACCAGCGCGCTCGGCAGAGAGCTTGAGGTTGTGCGCCTTGCTGCCGGTGTTGTCGGTCCGGCCCTGGATCTCGAGCGCCGTGTCCGGGTACTCGTTGAGCACGCGCGCGAACTCGGTGAGGTCGGTCTGCGAGGCTGGCTTCAGCTGCGCGTCGTCGGTGTCGAAGAGGATGCCGCTGTCGAACTTGACCACCAGCTTGTCGCCGCGCTTCTCGACGAAGCCCGACTTGAGGTCGCGGTCGAGCTTCGCCTTCTGGTTGTCCATGTACTTGCCGATCACCGCTCCGGTCACGCCGCCGGAGACCGCGCCGATGGCCGCGCCGATGGCCGCGCCCTTCCCGCCGCCCGCCAGCGCGCCGATGCCGGCGCCGACGAGCCCGCCGCCTCCAGCGCCCATCAACGCTCCGTCGCCCATCATCGTCGAGCAGCCGAAGAAGAGGACCGCTCCGCCGCCAACCGCCGCCATCCAACCGATCTTCATGGTTTTGCTCCGTTCAAAAGGGACTCACGAACGCAGTGCTCCGCAAGAAGCGCGCCCCGGTGGCGGCACAGAATGCGACCGTCGCGGGACGCCACTGTTGCAAGGGGCCGGACGGGTGGTGGCCGCCGGTGCCCGCCAGGCGTCCGGCGAGACGTCCGCGGACGCTCGATGCCTTCGCGCTGCTCCGCCTGTCGTTCCTTCGCTGCGCGGCCTGCGATAAGACCCTGCGATGCCCTCTGCTCCGCTCTGGTCCCTCGACGCCACCGCGCTGTCCGGCCTGCTCTCTCGCGGCGAGGTCTCTTCGCGCGAGGCCACCCAGGCCTGCCTGGGCCGCATCGAAGAGCACGGCGAGGCGCTCGGCGCGTTCACCGAGGTCTTCCACCAGCAGGCCCTCCGCGACGCCGACGCCGCCGACGCGGCCCGCAAGCGCGGTGAGGCCCGCTCTGCGCTCCACGGAGTGCCCGTCTCGGTGAAGGAGTGCTTCGACCTGCGCGGCAAGCCGACCACGCTGGGCGTCCCGTCGCGGCAGGGCAGCAGCGCCGCCGAGGACGCGGCCTTGGTGACGCTCGTGCGCGAGGCCGGCGGCGTGGTGGTCGGGCGCACCAACCTCCCTCAACTGCTCCTCTCCTATGAGTCGCGCAACCCGATCTGGGGCCCGGTGAGCAACCCGTGGGACCTCGGCCGCACGCCCGGCGGCTCGTCGGGCGGCGAGTCGGCGGCGCTGGCGGCGGGCTGCTCGTTCCTCGGGCTGGGGAGCGACCTCGGCGGCTCGATCCGGGTCCCGGCTCACTTCACGGGCACCGCGGGCCTCAAGCCCACTCTCGACCGCTGGCCCGCGCGCGGCTGCCAGACGGGCATCCCCGGCCAGGAGGCCACCCGCGGCATGCCCGGCCCGATGGCGCGCACCAGCCGCGACGTCGCGCTCTGGATGTCCGCCATCGACCCGGTGAAGGCCTCGCGCCTCGACGGCCGCGTGCCGCCGCTGCCCTTTGGTGACCCGGCCCGCGTCGAGCTTGGCAGGCTGCGGGTCGGGGTCGTCGACTGCGCGGCCTTCTTCATCGCGCCCTCGGCCGCGGTGCAGCGGGCGGTCGACGAGGCCGCTGGCCACCTGCGCGGGGCGGGCTGCGAGGTGGTCCCCTTCGCGGCTCCCGAGGTGGTGGAGACCTACGCGCTGCAGGCCGCAGCCATCTCGGCCGACGGCGGGGCGGTGCTCTCGAGGGCGCTCGCGGGCGGCCCGAAGGACGCGGTGATCCAGACCCTGCTGCGCAACTTCACGCTGGGCGCGCTCACCCGCAAGCTCGCCGCGCGGCTCATGCGCAGCGGGGGCGATCCCAAGGTCGCGCAGGTGCTCGAGAAGCTCGGCCGCCGGCCAGTGGACGCGTTCTTCTCGCTGACCGCCGCAACCCGCGCGGCCCGCAACCGGTTCCTGGCCGCGATGGCCGAGGAGGGCCTCGACCTGCTCCTGCTGCCGCCCTTCGCCACGCCCGCGCCGCAGCACACCACCTCGAAGGACTGCATGCCCGCTGGCGCCTACAGCCTGCTCTTCAACGTGCTGCAGCTCCCCGCGGGCGTCGCGCCGGTGACCTGCGTGCGCGAAGGCGAAGAGCAGCGCGCGGGCACCTCCAGGCTCGAGCGGCTCGCCGCTGCGATGGACGCGGGCAGCGCCGGACTCCCCGTGGGAGTCCAGCTCGTCGGGCGGCCGTGGGAGGAGTCTGCCGTGCTGGCGGCGATGATCGCCGTCGAGGACGCGGCGCGAAAGGCCCCCGGCTTCCCGGTGACGCCGATCGCGCCGCGCAAGGCCTAGAGCGAAGAACGGTTTGACTCCCGTCGCCAGACCGGCGGCTCGAGACCCTGTCTCGACCCGCCTCGAACGATGCCTGTCGCATCGCTGCGCCGGCTCCTCCTCAGAGACGCCCGGTCTTCTTCGTCGTCGCTCCTCGCGCTGCTCGGGCCTCATTCGTCTGGCTCGGCGCGGGGAGCGTCTAAGCGGCCGGCCTCGCCCGGTAGAACAGCACCACCGTGAGGCAGTGGAACTCGTCGTCGCTCGACTGCAGCACGGTGCGGTCCACCACCTCGAGGTCGGCGTTCGCCCGCAGCCAGCGGGTCACCTGCTCCCCCAGCTCGTCGCGGTCCTTGGCCTTGGTCACCGCGAAGATCTTCACGCCGCTGAACATCGCGTCCCCTCCCGCGCTGCGCCGGCCATCGCGCGGCCCGCCACGTCCCCGAAAGCCCCCGAACCTTCCATCCCAGCCCGCCGGGAGTCAATCGCAGGCGCCCAAAAGCTTGCGCAAGCGGCCGGCGAGACCGCAGGATGCACCCGTGCCAGCAGAGCTCCACCCGGTCGTGCTCCACTTCGCCATCGCGCTCCTGGTCACGGGCCCGGCGCTCGATCTCTTCGGCCTCCTCCTGCGCCGGGAGGTCCTCCTCTCGGCGGGCCGCTGGAACACGCTGGTCGGCGCGGGAGTGCTCGTCCTCACCGTGCTCTCGGGCCTCGCCGCCGAGGCGAGCCTGGGACCCCACAGCGCCGCCGGGGCCGCGCTCCTCTCGCTGCACAAGGCGCTCGGGCTCGCGCTGCTGGCCATCTGGATCCCCACCGCCGTGTGGCGCGGGGTCACGCGCCACCTCATCCCCGTGCGGCTGCGGACGCTCTACCTGACGCTGAGCTACCTGGGCGCCGCGCTGGTGCTCTTCCAGGCGGCGCTCGGCTCCGCGCTGGTCTACCGGCACGGGGTGGGCCTCTCGGCGGCCGCGCGGGCCGAGCCGATGGCCAAGCCCAAGTAGCCGCCGGGTATTACTCTTCTGCTAGAGCACCGAACAGGTTACCGGACCGAGCCCGGGTGGCGAGGGGCAAGCAGCTCAAGGCGCGACGACGAGTCAACCCGTTGCGGTTTCCGAGGAGGAGCAACGAAGAGATGAGCCGCCCATCGACGCCCTGGCGACGGGAGGTAACCTGTTCGGTGCTCTAGGTGTCCGGGAAGCGCGCGGTCACCACCGTACGGATGCCGCCGCGCACGAGGAAGTCGCCCACCACCTCGGCCTTTCGGGGGGCGATCGCCGCCAGCAGGTCGTCGAGGATCCGGTTGGTGACCGCCTCGTGGAAGTGCCCCTCGTCGCGGAAGCTCCAGAGGTAGAGCTTGAGGCTCTTGAGCTCGACGCACTTCTCCCCCGGCGTGTAGCGGATCCGGATGGTCGCGAAGTCGGGCTGCCCGGTCATCGGGCACAGGCAGGTGAACTCGGGGCACTCGAAGAGGATCTCATACGAGCGGGCCGGGTTCGGGTTGGCGAAAGTGTCGAGCGACTTGCCGGGGGCCGTGGGGCGGCGCTGGGAGAGGTCTTTCTCGGAGACTTGCAGCTTGGGTTCGGTCATGGCGGGGGGCCCTGTAGCACAGGTTGGGCGGGGAGAGCTTGCTCGGCCAGTCACGTGATCGTTGACGTTGACGTCAACGTTCACGTCGACGATTCGGGTCGGCTTCTCTACGGCGCCGCGCCCGCGTAGATGACCTGCGCGTCGTTCCCATTGCGCGGATCGCTCCAGGCCACCCGCAGCTTGGTGCCGTCGAAGAGGAACCCGAAGTAGTCGCCCAGGAAGTTCAGCTGCGCGTTCTGGTGGTCCGGGTTGAACGTGTAGTCGGAGTCGCTGATCCGCTTGTTCGCCGAGAAGGTCGCGCCCTGGTCGGTGGAGACGGCGTAGTACGTGCCGCCCTTGCCGTTGTTGCGGTTGTCGAGCCAGGCGACGAACACCTTCCCGCTCGCGGGGTCCACCTGCACCATCGCGTGGAAGTGCTGGAAGCAGGAGGCCTTGTCATCGCTGGCGCGGACACGGTGCGCCACCACGGGCGTGGCCACCGAGACGTCCACCGTGGCGACCATCGCGTCCCAGTACTTCGCGTCGGTGCCCTGGGGCGAGGCGGTGTAGCCCACGTAGAGGTGCTTGGCGTTGTCCATCGCCAGCGAGGGCGCCTCGAAGAGCACCTGGTCGGTGGAC
>JAYWAO010000369.1:0-1522 GCA_043782365.1 Deltaproteobacteria bacterium | reverse complement strand
TGGTGGCGCCGTTCCTCGCCGAGGTGGGCGGGGCGCGGGTGGACGAGGTGACCGAGAGGTCCGGCGCGTGGGTCGGGACGTTGAACGAGACCCCTCCGAGGCTGACGAGGCCGCCCGCCGGAGCCGTCGCGCTCGAGCCGTCGCCGGTGCAGCCGCTGCCGGCGCAGGAGCGTCCGACGCAGGCACCAGCGCTGTTGCAGGCGTCGCCGATGGTGGTCGCGAGGCCGTCGACGCAGGCGGTGCCCACTGGCCTCGTGGGGTTGGAGCAGATGCCGGTGGCGTGGTCGCACGTGCCCGCCACATGGCACTGGTCGGGCGCAGCGCAGGTGACGCCGAGGCAGTGGTCGATGCCGGCGCAGGTGCCCGCGGTGCAGAGGTCGCCGACGGTGTTCGCGTTGCCGTCGTCGCAGGCGGTGCCGTTGGGCTTGAGCGCGTCGGCGGGGCAGGCGCCGCCGCTGCCGCTGCACACCTCGGCGGCGTCGCAGAAGTTGACCGCAGCGCGGCAGACGCTCCCGGCGGCGCGCGGCGCGCAGCGGCCGGTCTTGTTGTCGCAGGAGTTGGCCACGTCACAGGCGCCGCAGGTCACTCCGGCGCAGAGGTCGGCGCAGTGTCCCTTGGCGTCGGGCCACAGCTGGCCGCAACACTCCACGGTCCCGTCGAACGGCGCGCCCGCCGGGTAGCAGCCCTGTCCATTGCAAGTGGGGTCGCCGACCGCGACATAATCCTCCGCGTGGGTCGAGTGGCCGCTGATGCAGCCGGCGCTGCTCGTCTTGAGGATGGTGTACGGCTTGGTCGCCGAGCTGGTGCGGTGGCAGATCTGCACGGTGCCCGACGCGTCGAAAAAGGCGCACTGCTCCGCGGTGAGCTGCGATTCGGAGGCTGCTTGGCCTCGCAGGCCTTCCCTGCGCGCAGGGTCGCCTCCGCTGCCGAAGTCGCCGCAGGCTGCTGCGGCCATTGTGAGTGCACCGAGGAATAGAGCGGAATGGAGACGACGCATGTCTGGCCTCGGGGCTACGGTGACGAATGGGAGAGAGGCCGCCTGCGCCGCCGCCCTGCCGGGGGGGGGGCCAGCCGACCGCTCCGGTCAGTAGTAGAGCTCTGCGCTCGACAGGGGCCCCGCGACGCCGTTCCCACCGGCGACCAGGACGTGCCCGTCGAGCAAACGCGTCGCGGTGTGGCTGAACCGCGCCACGGCGAGGCTGCCGGTGGACTCGAACTTGCCGGTGGCCGGGTTGTAGAGCTCCGCGCTCGCCAGCACCCCTGCGGCGCCATTGCCGCCGATGATGAGCACCTTTCCGGCGTTCGCGCCGGTGGTCAAGAGCGTCGCCGTTGCAAAGCCCCGCGCTGCGAGCAGGGGCCCGGTGGTATCGGCGAAGGTTCCGCTATTGGGGTCGTATAGCTGCGCGCTCGCCAGCGGTTGCCCGTTGCGGTCAAGGCCGCCTGCGATGAGCACCTTCCCGCCGGGCAGGAGCGTCGCGGTGTGGTAGGCGCGAGCATCCTTGAGATAGCCAGTAGTAGCAGT
>JAYWAO010000368.1:0-12130 GCA_043782365.1 Deltaproteobacteria bacterium | reverse complement strand
CCTGCCAGGGGAGCCAGAGGCGGACGTCCGCGCGCGCCTGGAGCGCCGCGAGGCAGGCGAGCAGCACCGCGAGGAGCACGCTGGCGCGGGCCAGATCGGCGTGGGTCAGCGCCGGGCGCAACCGCGACAGCCGGCGCGAGAGCCCTGGCGCCGCCGCTGCCAGGGCCACCGGCCCGGCCAGCAGGAACAGCTGCGTCAGCCGCTCGGTGCGCAGCCCGAGGCCCGCCGTGACCACCACGATGGCCGCCAGCGCCGGCGCGGCCCGCAGCCGCCAGAGCGCCGCGGCCACGCCGGGCAGGAGCAGCGCGAAGAAGGCCGGGTCTCCACGCAGCGTCGGGCGCGCGAACTCGACCAGCGGGATCACGTCCTGCACGTGCAGGTGGAAGAAGAGGAAGCGCACGAGGTACGTCCCGCCCGGGTTGGCGAGCAGCGCGGCGGGCGCCAGCGCTGCCAGGGCGAGGTCGGGGAGAAGGGACCGGCCAGCCCTGCGGGCGTCGAGCGCGGCCTCCAGCGCGAAGCAGCCGAGGGCGAAGGCGCCGAAGACCGCGCCCGCGTGGAGGTTGCCGCCGAGCGCCACCAGGCCCAGCGCGACCGTCCGCAGCACAGGCCCGCGAGCCCGGCCCGCGAGCCCGAGCGCCAGCACCCCGGCGAAGACGCACCAGGTGGCCACATGCGGCCGCACCACCGCGTGCGGGAGCAGCGCGAAGAACACGGCTGGGAGGAGCCACATCGCCTTGGCGGTGCCGGCGGCGCTCTTGCACGCGAGCCCGAGGAGCGCGAGCGCCGTGAGCAGGAGCGCGCCCGTGAGGGCCTCCAGCCCCGCCGGCCCGGCCACGCGGTCGGCGAGCGCGGCGGACACGTCGTACAGCCAGGTGGTCGGGTACCAGGGCTGGTCGGGGAACGGCCAGTTGAGCGTGTTGGTCCGCAGGAAGGGACCCGCCAGCAAGAGCCTGCCCTGCGCGACGTGCCAACCCGCGTCGGTCTCTTCGATGGGCCGCAGGCAGAAGCGCGCCGAAAGCGCCGCGCAGCACGCGAGCGGGAGCCAGGCGTGCACGCTGCCCGGTGGTCTCGCGCCTGCTTCGGGAGCGGAGGCCTCCTGCTGTCCCCCGCTCCGAGCCATCGGGCGAGTGTAGCAGCGGGCGCGCAAGGCCCTCCGCCAAACTGGCATCGCCTTCGCCGTGGAGTATGTTCGAGCCTCAGCCGCCCTGCAGAGGATCCACCCTCGTGAGCCAAGCCGCGCCCGGCGCCAGCCGCTTCCTGCTCTTCGGAGCCGCCCCGGACACCGAGGCGCGCGTGATGGCGCTGTCGTTCTTCTCGGCGTTCTACTGCCTGGGCCTCCAGGTGGCGCGGATGGGCGTGCGCGCCGACGATGTCTGGAGCGACGCCACCAAGGTGGGCCCCGCCGACTTCTTCGCCTTCCTCTCCTCGTCGCTCTTGCTGCAGGCGGGGCTTTCGATGTGCTCCTTCGGCTTCCTCTTGCTGCTGCGCAACCCCCGGGTGCGCGCCGCCGGAACCGTGCTGGTGCAGGCGCTGATCCTGCTGCTGCTCTCGGTCGAGACCGGCGCGCACGCCTACTTCTTCGTCACGGGGCAGACGCTCGACTGGCCGCTCTTCGCGGTCGCCATCAGGCACCCGCGGGCGTTGGTCGCGCTGGGGGGCGGCTCGGTGCCGCACGGGGTCTGGGTCGCGCTGGCCTTCCTGGGCCTCGCGGTGGTGGTCGTCCCGTGGTTCGCCGCTGCCCGGGCGCGCCGCCGGAAGGCCAACCTCGCGGTGCTCGCCCGGAGCTGGCCGGCGGCGCTCGCCCTCTGCGCGGCGGGCCTCATGGTGATGCCGCTCGGCCTGCTGCCCTCTTCTTCGCTCGCAGCCGACGCCGCCTCTCCGCGCGACCCGGTGCTCAACCTCCTCGCCTCGGCCCTGCGGGGCTCGACGACGGTCCGCGAGGGCCTCGAGCCGGTCGACCGCGAGAAGTTCTTCGACGTGGCCATCGAGCCTTTGCCCGCGCCGCCCGGCGCGCCGCCGCGCAAGCCGCGAAACCTGGTGCTGATCATCCTGGAGTCCACCCGCGCCTCGTCCACCACCTTGCACAACCCGGGGCTCCCGACCACGCCGTACCTCCAGGAGCTGGCGCCGAGGAGCCTCAAGATCGAGCGGATGCAGGCGGTGATCCCGGCCACCAAGAAGGCGCTGCGGCACATGCTCTGCGGGTTCGAGGCGTCCCACTCCCCGCGGCCGCAGGCGCTCACGCTCGGGCTGATGACCCGCTGCCTGCCGAATCTGCTGGTGCAGCAGGGCTACGACACCGTCTTCTTCCAGTCGGCCGACGAGCACTGGGACTTCCGCACCGCCTCCGCCTTCAGCATGGGCTTCCACGAGTTCAAGGGGCCCGCGAGCTTCGACCGCGACGGCTGGGAGCGGCCCAACCTCACCGGCTGGGACGACGAGATCATGCTCCCGGCGAGCCGGGAGTGGCTCAAGGCGCACCAGAAGCGGCCGTTCATGGCCACCTACCTGACGGTGGACGCGCACTTCGAGTGCAAGCCGATCACCCGGCGCGGGCAGGTGAAGCTCTCGGGCGACGACGCGCTCGACTGCTACCTGAACGCGATCCGGCACGACGACTTCTTCGTGCGCGAGCTGATCCGGCAGTACCAGGACCTGGGGCTCGCCGAGGGCACGCTCTTCGTCATCACCGCCGACCACGGCGAGGCGTTCGGCGAGCACGGCCGGCGCACCCACAACGACATCCCGTGGCAGGAGGCGCTGCACGTGCCGGTGCTGATCTACGACCCCGCGGGCGTCAGCCCCGCGCCCGGCGTGGTCCTGGGCAACTGGGCGCAGACCGATCTGGCGCCCACGCTGGTGGACCTCCTGGGCTACCGGGTCACGCGCGGCGGCTTCCAGGGCTCGTCGGTGCTGCGCCCGCCGCCGCCCCACCGGGTCATCCACTCGGCCTGCATGGGCGAGGACATGTGCATCGCCAGCCTGCAGGGCGACCGCAAGCTGGTGCTTCACTTCTGGCACAGGAAGCCGGAGCTGTTCGACCTCGGCCAAGACCCCCTCGAGAAGCACAACCTCGCCGACCAGTTCCCCGACGAGGTGAGGCAGCGCACCGACGACCTGCTGCTCTGGGACGACGAGGTCAAGCAGCGCTACGCCTGGTTCGAGCTGCACCGCCCGGAGCCGCTGGCCGCCAAGGGCCGGTAGATCCGCCCGAAATGCAAGAAAGGCGCGCCGCCGGAGCCCGGTGGCGCGCCCTCCTGCGCTGCAAGCGTGAAGAGTATTACTTCTGCGCGAGCTTGGCGCGGAGCAGGTCGCCGAGCGTGCCGAAGCCCTTGCCGGCGGCCTGCGTGTGCTTGCGCTGGTAGTCCTGGTAGTCGGCCCGGTCGAGCGCCGCCTGCGCCGAGGTCTTGCTCAGCCGGTACCGGCCGCGGTCATCGACCTCGATGATCTGCGCCTTGTAGATCGAGCCCACCGGGTTGGTGCGCTTGTTGTCGCTGCCGCGCTCGGTGCCCAGCTCGGGGTTGGGGATGAGCCCTTTGTTGCTCCCGCCGCCGGCCCAGGTGACGAAGACGCCGAACGCTTCGCACTTCTCCACCGTCACGTCGACCACGTCGCCCACCCTGGCGCGCGCGGTGGCCGGCTTGCCGTCGGACTTCTGCCCTTCGCGCTGCGGGGCGCCTTCACGCGAACCGCCGCGGCCTTCGCGCGCGGGCGCGGCGACCGGGCCCTCGGCCTGGAACTCCTCGTCGGTGAGGCGGCGGAGCGCGACGCGCCGGCTCTGGTCGTCGATCGACTCGATCTGGACGTAGACCAGCTCGCCCTCCTTGACGACCTCGCGCGGGTGGTTGACGTGCTTGGGCGAGAGCGCGCTGACGTGCACCAACCCGTCGACGCCCGGGAACAGCTCGACGAAGGCGCCGAACGGCTGCAGCCGCGCCACCTTGCCCTGCAGCTTCTTGCCCTCGGCCAGCTCGGGCCGGGCGGCGTCCCACGGGTCCTGCTCGAGCGCCTTGAGCGAGAGCGCGATCTTCTCGCCGTGCGGCTTGCCGTCCTTGCCGGTGCCCGGGCCTTCGATGCGGAGGACCTGGACCTTCACCTTCTGGCCTGGCTTGACGACGTCGGCCGCGTTCGCGACCCGCGAGTGCGACAGCTCGCTGACGTGGATCATCCCCTCGAGGCCGCCGAGGTCCACGAAGGCGCCGAAGTCGCGCACCGAGATGACGGTGCCCTCGAGATCGACCCCGACGTCGAGCCGCTTGCGCAGCTCCGCCGCCTGGCCCTTGCGAGCCTCTTCCAGCACGGCGCGGCGCGAGAGGACGGCGTTGCCGCCCCGCAGCTCGGTGACGCGGAACTGCAGCTTCTGGCCGACGAAGACGCTCAAGTCCTCGACGAAGTGCACGTCCACCTGCGAGGTGGGGCAGAAGGCGCGCTGGCCGCCGAGCTCCACCTCGAGGCCGCCCTTGTTGACGGCGGTGACCAGGCCCTCGACCGGGATGCGCGACTCGAGCGCGGCGGCGAGCACTTCGCGGCCCGCGCCCTTGGGCACCGACTTGGTGATGACGACGTTGCCCTCGCCCATCGAGAGCACGAAGCCCTCGACGGTGTCGCCCTGGGCGAAGATGAGCGCGCCCTTGTCGTCGCGCAGCTCACGCAGGTCGATGATCCCCTCGCCCTTGCCGCCGAGGTCGAGGAAGGCCACCTCGGCGCCGAGGTGGGCGATCTTGCCCTTCACCTTGGTGCCCGGGGAGAGGCGGCCCTGCTTCCTGCCGCCGGACTCGGCGAACATGGCGGCGAAGTCGGCGTTCTCGTCGGCGAACTCGGTGGCGAAGGCGGACTCGGGCATCGGCGCCGGCGCCTTGGCTTCGCGCGGCTCGTGGTGCGGCCCGTTCTGCTGCTGGCCATTCTGCTGGCGCTCGCCGCCGCGGCCTCCGCGCTGGCCACGGCCGCGGCCCTGCTGCTGGCCACCCCCGGGCTGCTGGGTGGTCTCGGACTGGGCTGCAGCGGTCTCGCCCTCGGCCGGGGCTGCGACTGCTTCGGCGCCTTCAACCTGGGCCGACTCGCCGGCGACCGCCTCCTGCGCGGCCTCGAGCTGGAGCGACTCACCGGGCTTGGGCAGCGCGATCTTGCGCACCACCACCGGCATCCTGCGCTGCTCGCCCTGGCGGGGCTGGCCGCTCCGGTTGATGCCTTGATTGCCCTGCTTGCGCTGCGGCGGGTGGGCCGCGGGCGGCGAGGACGTCTCAGGCGCATTGGCGGCGGCCGCGAGGATGTCGTCGAACGACGGCTGCGCCTGGATCTTCGGCGGCGCGGGAGGCGGCGACACCCTGGCGGGCGGCGGCGCGGACTTCTGCGGCGGCGGCTTCGGCGCTGCTGCGGCGGCGAGGATCTCGTCAAAGGTGGGCTGGCTGCGTCCGGCGGGACGGGGCGTATCGGACGCCTTTGCTTCCTGCTCGGGAGTCGGGTTCTGGGTCGTGTCGCTCATGAGGCGCGGCGGCATATCACAAGCGGGGCGCGGATCCAGCCCCCTTGGTGACCGACGCGCACCGGTTGGACTCCCGGGCCGGTGGCGGAGGGGGTTGGGGCCCCGCCGCTCAGACATGCACGAAATGGGCGACCGTTCCTCGTAGAGCCGCGGCCCTGGCGTAGGCATCTCGGGCGCGCGCCGACGTCGATCGTGCTCAACCTGGGCTAGGGCGCGGGCAAGTTCTCCAAGCCCGACAAGCGCCGCCACCTCCAGGGGTGCACTCCGTGGGCAAGGCGGTCTTGAGCGCATCGCCGCCAGGCTGGTGGAGCTCGCCAAGGCAGAGGAGACCTGAGCACGAAAAAGTCGGGTGCGGGAGCGGGAGCGGGAGCGGGCGGAAATCGACCGGCTGCGCTTCGACCAGCCCCACCGTCGACTATCGATTCGGTAATGCCACGGACCGCGAACCGCCGGCTACTCGCGCGGGTGCCCCAGCCAGGAGCCTTGCGAGTCGCCGGCGACTCCGCCGCCGCTCGGCGCGCCCTCGTCGGCGACGAAGCCCACCGCGCTCTCGCTGTCGAGCAAGTCGGAGCGCAGGCTGCTGTCGTCCCCCCTCAGCGGCGCCGCCGGGGCCGAGGTGCGGGCGAGCGCGTACAGCTCGCCGAGGGTGCCGTTGAACTTGTCGAGGTCGACCTTCCCGCTGACGCCCGGGACGCGGCCCTCGGAGGAGTGCTGCCAGAGGGTGAAGGTGCTCCAGCCGTTGGGCATGGTCGGGCACTTGCTGGTCCAGTTGGCGACCCAGAGGTTGGCGCCGTAGTTCCTGTGGCCGCTGAGGCCCGCCCAGAAGCCCGGCGAGGTGTAGACGAAGGGCATCCGGCCGAGCGCCTTGGAGACGTGGCTGACCCAAGCGTCCACGGCGGCGAGCACATGGGTGGCCGAGGTGCCATCGGTCACCTCGACGTCGAGCACCGGCGGCAGGTCGCCCGCGCCGAGTTGGTGACCGATCTGCGAGAGCAGCAGGTCTGCCTGCGCGATCGGGTCCTGTCCCGGGCGGAAGAACTGGTACGCGCCGCGGATGAGCCCCGCCGACTTCGCGTTGGCGTAGTTCGCGGAGAACTTGCTGTCGGGGTGGCGGGTGCCGTCGCTGACCCGGACCATCACGAACGCGCGGCCGCTGCGGCGGGTGGCGCGGAGGTCGATGTTGCCCTGGTAGACGCTGACGTCGAGTCCGCCGACCGACCCGTCGCGGACGCAGGAGCGGAGCGCGGCCTCGTCCTGGGTGGAGTCGCCGGAGTCGCCGAGGCCGACCTCGTCTAGGTTCGGCGTCGAGCAGGCCGTGAGGGCGAGGGCGCAGACGGCGGCGAGCGCGAACAGCGTGGAGCGGGAGCCAGAACGGGCCAGCGGGAAGAGCGTGGCGGCCTTCATGGTGCCTCCGGTGCTGCGGCCTGCGGGGCGGGACTGACGTCTCGGTTGCAGGAGCAGCATCGGCCAGAGGCTGGTCGGGCGGCATCCGCTTACTGGTGGAGGCCCTAAGGTCGCTGGGGTGGCGCGGCGCGGCTGGAGCGCGCGTGCACCTAGGCCTCGCTGGAGAAGTGCCGTGACGGTGTGCGTCTTGGAGCGCGGATGCACCACCGTCCGCGCCTCAGTACACCCGGTCCGGCGACGCCCCCGAGTAGTACCAACCCAGGATCTGCCGGTAGGTCGCCCCCCGCAGCGCCCGGCCGATCGCGCCCGTCTGGCACATCCCGCTGCCGTGGCCCCAGCCGCCGCCGGTGAAGCTCCAGCGCCCGCCCTCGCGCTCGACCACGAACATCCCGCTGGGGAGCATCTTGAACTGCTTGCGGATGTTCAACTCGCCGAGCACCCGGGTGACGCCCTTGGTGCCCTCGAGGCGCAGCGCCCGCGCCCGGCCCGAGACGCCGCGGCCTTCCACCGTCATCGCCTGCACGTCGCCGATCCCGAGCGCGGCGCAGAGCACGCCCACCTCGGCCTCGCTGAACGACCTCTTCCAGCGGACCTTGTCCTTGGGCGCGAACCCTGAGAGCGAGCAATAGCTCGGTATCGGGTTCTGGTTGACGAAGCGGCTGACCAGCGCGTCGCCGATGCCGTCCCGGAAGGGCGCGAGCGCGGGGCTGTCGAGAGGGAAGTCGGGCCTGCCGCGCAGCGAGGGGTCGGCCGGGCCGCCCCAGACCACGTCGTTGTCCTCGGTATATCCGCCGCACACCGCTGAATAGACCGAATCGACCAGCCGGCGGGGCTCCGCGCCCCGGGCCTGCGCGAAGAGCGCCTGGCCGCGGGTCGCGTCCACCGCGCGATCGGTCGAGGCCAGCTCCGCGGAGAGGCCCTTGTAGACCTGGCAGTGCTGCTCTGCGCAGAGCAGGTACGGGTCGCCCAGGTGGCGCGCGCCGACCTTCGCCAGCACCTCGCCGCGCGCGGTGACCGCCTGCGCCTTGAGCGCCTCCGGGTGGGCGCGGGCGAAGATCTCGCTGGGGACCACGCCCTTGACCAGCCGCTCCATCGGGAGCGCGGCCACCAGCGCGAGCTTGCCCTCGGCGTCCACGCAGGCGAACAGCCGGCCCGGGTAGACCCGCCGCTCGAAGGCGTGGAACGCGTAGCCCATCCCGAACTCGACCTGCTCGACGGCGAGCCCCTGCGGGCAGCGCAGCTCGATGGCGCCGTGGCCCTCGGCCGCCACCTTGCCCTTGGGGTCGATCAGCTGGAGGAGGCCCTGCGGGCGCGAGGCCAGCTCGCGGTGGATCTGCGGACGGATCCCCCACTTGTCGCCGAGCGCGCGCGCCTGCGCATCGGCCCCCTCCACAGTGGCGTCGCCCTCCGCCAGCAGCGACCAGCGCCGGGTGTCCACCACGTGCCCGGCGATGCCGTAGACGTCGCCGACGGTGGCGAGCCGGACCCGCACCCCGCGCGACTCCCAGAGCGCGCGCGCAGCCTCGCGGCCCTCCTTGTCGGCGTAGCGCACCTGCTCGAGCTCGACCCAGCTCGCGCCCACGCCGGGCTGGCCCTCCTTCAGCTCGACGCGCCACTTGCCCGCGGGCCCCGAGGGCGCGCCTGGCGGCTTCGGCGCGTGCGCGACCTTGTTGGCTGCGGCGCTCTTGGGCGCAGGCTTGCCGAGCTTGCCCTTGGCGGGGAGCGGCTTGGGCGCGGGCCTGGGAGTCGCCTTGGCCGCCTTCGCAGGGGGCGCCTTGAAGACGGGCTCGGGCTTGCCGTCCGCCGAGCGGGCCCACGCCTGCAGCGGGCCGAGCGCGCGCAGCGACGCCGAGTCGCGGCCCTCCAGCACGCGCACGGTGACGAGCGGCTGGCCCTCGTCGAAGGAGAGCCGGCGCGAGTAGAGGAGCTCGAGCGGGTCGTCGGGCTCGGGCGCGCCCGCGAAGAGGCTGGGCCGCGGCTGCTCTTCGGCGGGAGCAGTGGCCCCAGCGTCGAGCGGCTCTGCGGCGACCGCGCCCGCGTCGGGCGCTGCCGTGCGCTGGCCCGCGTCCAGCGCGGACTCCACGCCCGCGCTCGTGCTGGTGGCCGCAGCGCCTCCGCCCGGGCCGGTGCTGGTGGCAGCGCCAGCGAGGTCGGCCAGGGTCCCGCCGTCCTCCGCCCGTGCCCGCGCCGGCAGCGCCAGGGCGGCGAGCCCCACGCCGGCCAGCTGCAAGAGGCTCCTGCGCGAGCGCTTGGTCACGCCGCCGGGCCGCTCCCCGCGTGGCCCTGGAGCGCCTGCAACAGCTTGCGCGCGATCGGCCCGGGCTTGCCGTCGCCCACCATCAGAGGCGCGGGGTCCCGGTCCTCCAGCATCGAAAGTGTAGTCACCGCGAGCACCTCGCGCAGCGTGCTGGTGACGAACACTTCGTCGGCGTCCTTGAGCGCGCCGGGCCCGTGCGGCTCCTCGCGCACGTGGAACCCCGCCTCCCGGGCGAGCCGCAATACGATCCCCCGGGTGACGCCGTCGAGCAGCGCCTGCGAGAGCGGCGGCGTGACGATGACGCCGTCCTTGGCGAAGAAGATGTTCGACGACGAGCACTCGGTGATGTGGCCCTCGAGGTCGAGGAAGATGGCGTCGTCCGCGCCCGCCGCCCGCGCCTCGCCGAGCGCGAGCACCGAGTTGAGGTAGTTGCCGGTCTTGGCGCGCGGGTCGACGGTGCGCTGGTGCAGTCGGCGCGTCGGCACCACCGCGAGGTGCAGGCCCTTCTCGTAGAGCGCGGCCGGCAGCGGCTCGAACGGGCGCACCAGGATGATCAGCCGGGGCGCCTCGGCGGGCTCTGGCGCGAGCCCGAACTGGCCCGTCCCGCGTGTCACCATGATGCGCACGTAGGACTCGGGGTTTCCCGCGGCCTCGAGCGTGCGGAGGACCTCGAACTCCACCTCGTCACGCTCGGGGAGGCGTAAGTGTATCCGCTCGGCAGTGCGCTCCAGCCGGGCCAGGTGGAGGGCGAGGGCGAACGGCGCGCCGCCATAGGTGCGGACCACCTCGTAGGCGGAGTCGCCGTAGAGGAACCCGCGGTCGAGCACGGGCACCAGCGCCTGCTCGGGCGGGACCAGGCGACCTTCGAGGTTGACGAGCGTTCGCTGCGAGTTGGACACGCGGCAGCGTTGGTACCGCGCCCGCGGCGATCGGGCAACGGCGCTCTTGCGCGGCGGCTCCTGGGCGGGGTCCCTCCATTGCCCGATGGGAGGGGTCCCGGACCGCTGCTACAGCCCAGGCATGCTCCGCAGCCAAAGCCTCCCCCGCTCCACCTTTGGGCTCGCCCTCAGCCTCGGCCTCGCACTCTTCTCGGCGGCCTGCGAGCGGCCCGACCACATCGAGATCGACCCGCGCATGCCCCGCCTCACCCACAAGGGCGAGACGGTGCGCCTCCACGGCAAGATGATGGACCGGCACGGCCGCGTCTTCTCGGGCGAGCGGGCGCAGTGGACCTCGCGCGACCCCTTCGTGGCCGCGGTCGACGTCAACGGCCAGGTGGCGGCGCTCTCCTCGGGCCACACGGTGATCACCGCCCGCTGGAACGAGCTGGCCGCGGACGTGCCGCTGGAGGTCGATCTCACCGAGGCGCTCAAGGTCGAGAAGGACACCATCGAGGTGTCGCTCAACGGCGACGCCGTCAAGCTGGGCGTCACCCCGCTGGGGCTCGATGGCAGGCCGCAGAAGGATCGCGAGGTGCACCTGTCATCGCAAAAGCCCGAGGTCGCCCGGGTGGACTCCGAGGGGAAGGTCTGGGGAGTGAATGCGGGCGAGGCGGTGATCAAGGCGAAGATCGACGACAAGGAAGCGGAGATCCACGTGGTGGTGAAGTAGGCGGCGCGCTCCTCGCGAACGCGACGACGCACAGGCGCAACTTGCCTATGAGGCAGTGGCGGCGTCGTGCGGCGCGGCCTCCGCTACCGCCCGCGCCCCTCCCCGAACGTCACCGGCAGCTTCACTTCCTTCCCTTCGCGGACGACGACCGCCGTCACCGTCTCGCCCGGCTTGCTCGCGTTGAGCGCGAACATCAGGTCCGCCGCCGAGAGGATCTGGTGCGGGCCGACCTGCACCAGGAGGTCCCCGCGCGCGAGGCCCGCCTTCTCTGCCGGACCGCCCGCGCGCACGCCCGCGAGCAGCACGCCCGGGCGGCTGCCCGCCGGTGGCCCGGCGTAGTCGGGGATGACGCCCAGCGAGGCGTTGAAGTTCCTGAAGTCGCCCTTGGGCAGCGGCGCCGGCGCGCTCTTGTAGGTGAGCTTCTGCGTGCGGCCCGCGCCCAGCACCGCCGCGGCCGCGACCCGGCCCGCCTGCGCGATGCCGCCGGCGCTCAGCTTGTCGGTCGCGTCCGAGGGCTTGTGGTAGTCGGAGTGCGCGCCCGTGAAGAGGTGCACGACCGGGATCCCCGCCGCGAAGAACGGGGTCTGGTCGGAGGGGCCGAAGCCGTCGCCGCCGATCTTGCACTCGAGCCGACCCGCCGCGCAGGGCTCCGAGAGGAGCGCAGCCCACTCGGCCGCCGAGTCGCCGCCGAGGACATTGAGGACGTTGCCGCGCATCCGGCCGACCATGTCGAGGTTGACCATCGCGGCGATGTTCTTCAGCTCGCCGATCCGGCTGCCCGTGGGCAGGTTTCGGGTGAACCAGGTCGAGCCGAGCACGCCCTTCTCCTCGCCCGAGAAGAGCACGACGACCACGTCGCGCTCGAGGTTCGCCCTGCCCTCAGCGAGCAGGCGCACCGCCTCCAGCACGCCGGCCACGCCGCTGGCGTTGTCGTCGGCGCCGAGGTGCGGGTCGTGGCTGTCGGGCGCGAGCGACTCCTTGCCGCCGAAGCCGAGGTGGTCGTAGTGCGCGCCGAGGACGACCACGCCCGGGAGGCGCTCGGCCGCGGGCGCGCCCGCGGAGAGGCGGCCCACCAGGTTCTCCGCGTCGACGCTCTCGGTGGTGAGCTGCACGGTGAGCGCGGCGTGGCGCGGCGTCAGCCTCCACCGCTTGCCGGCCCCGCGCGGGAGCTGTGCCTTGGAGGCCGCGGCGTTCTTCTCGAACAGGTCGATCACCGCGGCGGCGGTGGCCCGCTTGACGACGACGATCGGCAGGCCCGCGTCGCCCGGACCCTCGGCGTAGAGCGTGGGCAGCGCCGCCTCGTCGGGCATCTTCCAGTCGGGCGCGGCCTGCCCATCCGCACCCTTCGGCGCCTCGGGCCAGTCGACCACGATCAG
>JAYWAO010000367.1:0-12139 GCA_043782365.1 Deltaproteobacteria bacterium | reverse complement strand
GCGCCTTTTCGTCGAACAGCAGCACCGTCTTGCCGTTCTTGTCGGCGAACAGCGGCTGGCTCGCGGGCAGCGTCGAGAGCGGGAGGACGAAGGTGTTCTTCTCGGCGGTGCCTGCCGAGATGGCGTGCGGCGGCTCGAAGTAGCGGTCGTCGATGAACCGCCCCTCGCGGATGACGCCGACGTGGAGGGCGCGCTCGCTGCGCTGTGGCCCTGCGTTTTGCTTTGCCATGGCCTAGAACGGGTCCTTCTCGCACGACTTCTGGATCTTGGGGAGGAAGGACTCCTTCTTGTCCCCACCATCAAATGTAATCGTGCCGCGCTGGAGGATGAAGAACGCCTGCGGCTTCTGGATGCGCCCCTCGACGGTGAACTCCTCGAGGCGCAGCACCTTCTTCTCCTTGGCGCCGCTGGAGGCCGACGTGCGCGGCGGCGCCTTGGCCTCGGCAGGCGGGTCTTCCGCGCGCGCGGACGACGCGGAGGCGCAGAAGACGGCAGCGATGAGCATGGCGGCGCGCGCGGTCACTTTTCCTCGTCCTCCTTCCCGCCCAGCTTACCAGAGGACTTGGGCGCAGCGGGCGCGCTGTCGTCCTCTTCGATCTTGCCCAGCTTTCCCGCCTCGCGGCGGCGCTTGTCCGCCTCGGCCTTCTGCGCCGCCTCGGCCTTCTTCAGCTTGTCGCGCTCCTCGCGCTGGGCCTTGTCGCGCTCCTTCTTGAGCGACTTCTCGGCCTCCGTCTCCCAACGCGCGAGGTTCGAATCCGATCCACCGGCCCGCTTGAAGGCGGCGAAGAACTGCTGGCACTCTTCGAGCCGCTGCACGGGCGTCTTCTGCTTGAACTCGCCGTCGAGGTAGAGCACCGCCAGGTTGAAGAGCGGCCCGGTGTCCCCCGGGCGCAGCGTCAGCGCGCGGCGATAGGCCGCCTCCGCTTCTTCGGAGCGCCGGGCCCCGCGCAGCGCGTTGCCGAGGTTCAGGTAGATGCCTGCGCGGTCGGGCACCAGCCTGGCGGCGGCCTCCAGCTGGGCCGCCGCGCCGTCGAAGTCGTTGGCCTCGGTGAGCAGCACGCCCAGGTTGTTGCGCGCCTCGGCGAGGTTCGGGTTGACCGCCACCGCGCGCCGGAACGCCTCCAGCGCGAGCGGCTTCTGGTCCATCGCCAACAAGACGAAGCCCTGCGCGTTGGCGGTCTCGCCGTTGCGCGGGTCGACCGCCGCCGCGGTCTCGAGCACGTCGCGCGCCAGCTCGAACTTGCGCTCGCGGTACCAGACGTCGCCGAGGATGAGCTGGGCCGGGACGTTGCGCTCGTCGCTCTTGAGCACCCGCTTCGCCTCGGCCAGCGCCGGCTCCAGCTTGCCCTGCGCGATCAGGACGCGGGCGTACTGCACCCGCAGCGGCAGGAGCGCCGGATAGGCCGCGATCCGCTGCGCGAGGTCTGCCTGCGCCTCCTGCAGCTCGCCCAGCTTCAGCCGCAGGCGCGTCAGGTTCTCGGAGGCCTCCACCGAGTCGGGCTTCACCGCCAGCGCGGCCCGGAGCATCGCCTTGGCGTTCTCGTTGCGGCCGGTGCGCGCGAGCAGGACGGCGGCGTTGACCGAGCCCAAGACTTGTTGGGGATCGTGCTGCTGCGCGTCGGCGAAGAGCTGCGCCGCCCGGTTCGGATCGCCGGCCTCGTACGCCGCCAGCGCCTGGGCGAACAGCTTCTGCGACTTCTCCTTCTCCTCGCTCGACGCCTCGGGCGTGGGAGGCGGCGCGGTCGGCGGCGCCGCGGCAGCCGGCACGCCCTCGGGCAGCGCGGGCGCTTCCACCGGCCGCTGCAGCTCCGCGGGCGCGCCGGCATCGGCAGGCTCTTCGCCCTCGGGCTTCACGGGCACTTCGGCGCAGGCGGCGACCAGGACGAGGAGGGTTGCGAGCACGTACGCGCGGAGGATCATTTGCCCTCCGTGTCGACGGGCGCGAGGGCATCGGGGTGCTGGGGCGCCGGTGCGGGGACGGGCGCGGCCGGTGGCGGCGCGGGCGGGGTCTCGGGGGCGGCCGGCAGGAGCTGCGCGCCGTCGGCGAGGAGGAGCGGCGTCGGCGAGAGCGGCTCGAGCAGGTACTCGACCTTGGGGTCCTTCAAGAGCGGGAAGCTCTTGTGGTCGTACTTGTCGAGCGCCTCGAGGATCTTGCGGGTCCACTCGTTGGCGATCTTGAGGTCGCGCGCGGTGGAGAGCGCCTTCTTGTAGGCGTCGAGCGCGCGCTCGTCGATCGGCACCGAGAGCTGGGCCAACTGGTCCTGGTATTGGGCGACATACTCTTCACCCGCCTTGCGGATCTCCGGCGGGATGGGCGCTTCGTTGAGCGCGGCGGCGAACCGCTCGTCGAGGTAGCCAGCGCGGTAGAGCGCGGCCACCACCCAGTCGGGCCGTTTGTACTTGAAGGCCACCTCTTTATAGATCGACAATGCCTTCTCGCGCTCCTCGGCCTTCTTGTTGAGCGCCGCCTTGAGCGACTTCTCGAACGCCGTCCCGCGGCCGCGCGCCTCGATCTTCAGCTTGTCGTAGTTGGAGAGCTCGAGCTCTGCGAGGTTGAAGCGCGACTCGGCCGCCGCAGCCGCGGCGACCAGATCGGTCGGCTGCAGCTTGCGCAGGTCGTACTCGCTGACCGCGTCCTGGAAGGCGCTGCGGGCCGAGCCGTCGGCGCCTAGCTGGCGGAAGGCGAGGCCGATCTTGAGGTAGGCGAGGACGATGCGCTCCTTCTCCTTCTCATTGCGCTTGAAGCGGCGGACATAATCCGTCAGGTCGGCGATCTCCTGCTTCCAGTTCTTGGTGCGCTCGGCCACCAGCGCGCCCGTGAAGAGCATCGCCGGGGCGTCCTCCTTGTCGGGGAAGGTCTGCGCGTAGCGGACGTAGGCCTTCTGCGCCTCGCCATACCGCTGCAGCCGCTCGAGCGCGTGGGCGAGGTTGAAGAGCGCGTCGGCCCGCTTGGGGCTCTGCACGTACTTGTCCACCAGCAGCTCGTAGCGGTCGATCGCCTTGTCGAAGTCGAACGCCTTCTCCGCCGAGAAGCCGACCAGGAAGACCGAGGTGTCGGCCAGCGGGCTCTGGGGGTACTGCGTGAAGAGCCGCTCGTAGAGCTTGATCGCGCTCTCGAAGCGGAAGGCCTGCTGGTAGCAGAAGGCGGCGTTGTTGAGCGCCTTGTCGGCGAACTCCACCTTCGGGTCGTCGTCGACCGCGGCGATGAAGAGCTTCGCCGCCTCCTCGTACTTCTTCTCGTCCATCAGCGCGGTGGCCCGCTTGAACCGCGCGCCCAGTTGGATGGTGGAGAGCTCGCCGCGCCGCTTCTCCTCCAGCGGCTTGCCGCCTTTCTTTCCGGCAGCGAGCCGCTCGCCGGAGAACTGCTCCACCTTCTGCCAGTCCTGCTCGGCGAGGTAGGTCTCGAGGGTGAGGTTGGAGGCGAACTCGGTCTCGGGCGAGGCCGGGTAGGTGTCGATCAGCAGCTTGAAGCGGCGGCGCGCTTCCTCGAACTGGTTGTGGCGGTAGTAGGTCTCGCCGGTCTTGAAGAGCAGCTCCGGCGCCTTGTCGTCCTTGGGCATCAGCTTGACGAAGGCGTCGGCCGCCGACACCTGCCGCTTCCACAGCTCCTCCAGCTCCACCGGCTTGAGGGTGAGGTCCTTCGGCCGCTCGGCCGCCTTGTAGAACGGCTGGGTCTCCAGCTTGCCCGACCGCTCCAGCCGGTCGATCTCCTTCTGCAGCGAGAGCACCACCGAGTAGGCCGATTCGTTCAGGTAGCGGCCGTCGGTGTTGTCGTCGCGCACGCGCGTGTACTCGGTGGCCGCCTCCTCGAAGCGCAGCGAGTTGTAGAGCGTCTCGGCGTGGAAGAAGCGCGTCTCGTAGAGCTTCTTCGCGTGCGGGAACCGATCCAGATACGTGCCGTACGCCAGCGCCGCCGCCTGGAACTCCTTGAGCGCGAGGTCGTACTTCTGCGCCTTCTTGTAGGTCTGCGCCTGCTGGTGGTGGAAGACGGCCGAGCCGTAGAGCGACCGCTCCATCAGCTCGCGGGTCTTCGCCAGCACCTCGGGGTCCTTCTTGTTGGCCTCGAACCAGGGGCTGCCCTCGCCGAACTGCTTGACCAGCGCGTCGCGCGCCTGCCACGCCTTCTCGAAGTCGCGGTCCCGCTCGTAGGCCTGGACGATCTTCTGCTGCAGCTGCGGCGCGAAGGGCGCGGCCGGGTCCTTCGACAAGACGATTTGATAACACTCGATCGCGGACGCGTGCTTGGTCTGGTCGAAGTAGATGTCGCCCAGCTTGCGCCAGAACTCCGACTCCCACCGGCGCGGCGGGCCCTTGTTGGCGGCGAACAGCTCCTTCGCCTTGGGGACGCCGCCCCAGACCTCGTCGGCGTAGGAGATGGCGGTGTACTGCAGCGCCTCTTCGCGGAGCTCGCCGCTGGCCTTGGCGGCGCCGCCGCGCGCGGTGGCGCCCACCGCGTCGGCCGCGTCGGCCTCCTGCTTCTCGCGGGCCTCGTAGGTGTCGATCAGCTTGAGGAACGACTCGACCGCGGGGTCGTACTTGTCGAGCCGGTACCAGGTCCAGCCCAGCTTGTAGAGGCCCTTGTCGTAGAGCGTCCCCGCCGGAAACTGGGTGACGTGCTGGTAGGCCTCGGCGGCCTTGGCGAGCGCGGCGTTGGCGTCGGCGCCGGTGTTGTCGAACCAGTACTCGCCGATGCGCATCCACGCCTCGGGGACGAACTTGCTCTGCGGGTAGTCGTGGATCAGCTGCGCGAAGTTGTCGCGCGCTTCCTCGAGCTCGCCCTGCTGCTCGAGCACGTAGGCGAGCAGGTAGTGGACGCCGTCGTCCAGGCGGTAGTTGGGGAACTTCGCCAGCAGCTTGCGGTAGAGCGCGACGCTCTTGTCGAACTTGACCGGCGCGTCGGGCGGCGGCTCCTCTCCGGGCGGCAGCCGCCGGACCTTCTCCTCGAACTCCTTCTGGGCCAGCCGCTGCTCGTCCTTGCTGGCCTCGAAGTAGAGCTCCGCGAGCCGGAACATGGCGTCGGGCGTGGTCCGGGGCTCGTCCGGGTAGCGGGCGATGAACGCCTCGAAGCGCTCGATCGCCGACTTGCGCAGGAGCCGCTCGTCGCTCTCGAGCTCCTTGAGCTGCAGCTCGAACCCCGAGGAGATCTTGCTGCGCCGCTCGTCGTACTTGCGCTCGATCAAGAGCTGGACGTCCTGCCGGAACTCGGCGTTCTGCTGGCTCCACCGCTCGTGCGCCTCGAGGAAGTCGGCCAGCTCCCGCTCGGTGGCCTCGGGGGTGGCCTCCTCTTGCTCGGTGCGCGGACCCTGCCTGGCCTTGGGGCTCGCCCCACCCGGCCCGCCGTCCGCGGCTTGCGCAGCGGGCTTGGGCTGGTCGGCGCTCGCGGCGGGACCCGCCAGCAGCACGGCCACCAGCGCGCAGGCAGCGGCGGCGAGCGCGGCGCGCCTCCCGGCGTGTCTCGGCGCGGCGCTCACTCGACCTCCTTGAGCACCTCGCCGAACTCCTCGGCGAGGTCCTTCAGCTGCCGCTGCTTCTTCTCTTCGAGCGCGGTGATCGAATCGGTCCGCTCGCGCTTCTGCGTCCACGCCACGTCGATCACGCCGACGTCGGCCTTGAGCACCAGGTCGTAGAAGATGCGGCCCACCCGCGCGAACGACTCGTAGGCGATGCGCCCGAGCAGCTGCTTGGTGCCGCCCTCCATGCTCCCCACCTGCTTGTCGTAGCCCGCCAGCGACTCGGCCTCGATCTGCAGGCGGCCGCGCAGCGCGGAGAGCTTCTGCGCGGCGCGGTCGCGGATCGACGAGCGCACCGCCACCGCCCGCCTTCGCATCTGGTTGATCTGCGCCACCAGGCCCTGGATGCGCGCTTCGAGCGCGCGCGAAGGCCCGGCCAGCCCGGCTGCGAGGATCTTGGAGGCGGCCTCCTCCGCGCCGAGCGCTTTGAGATACTCGCCGCGCAGCCGCTCGTCGGCGGCGCCGCCGGCCACCGCACCCGCGACCGCCCCGCGCGAGGCCTCCAGCGCCCGGCGGATGGTCTGCCGCTCCAGCTCCAGCTCGTGCACCAGGCCGCGATCGCTCTCGATGCGCCGGGCGAACTCGCGCTCGGCCTGGTCGAGCTCGGGCTTGCGCGCGGCGTCCTTCAGCGTCTGCGCGCGCTGGGCGGCCGAATCGCGCTGCCACTTCTCGGCGGCGGCGAGCTGCGCGTTGAAGCTGTCGATCTCGACGCCGAGCCGGAACGCCTGCTTGTCGAGCTCCGCGACCTTGGCGAGCGACTGCCGCCGACGCTCCTCGAAGGCCGCCGCGGTGTCGGGGAGCTGCGCGACCTTGTCGTCGAACGCGGCGCGGGCCGCGCGGGCCTGGAGCAGCTGCGCGCCGCCCGGGCCGCCCACGCCCTCGATCAGGTGCGACTCGATCCCCGTCAGCGAGCCCTCGGCGCGGATGAGCGCGTTCTCCACCTCGACCGCGCGGACGTTGCCCTCCTGCAAGGTGGGGAACAGCTCGAGCTTGCCCGCCTTCAGCGCGCGGTCGAGCCGCTTGAGGAGCTCGCGCGACTCCTCCAAGCCCTGCCGCCCCGCGACCAGCTCGAGGATGATCTCGCGCGCCTTGCCCGCGTCGCGCCCGGCGACGAACTTGCGCGCCACCTCGGGCAAGAGCTGCGTGGTGTCGAGCGTGCGCTCGCCGCGCTCGAGCAGCTCGTTGTAATACGCGACGGGGTCGGGCACCTCGGTGAGCTGCTGGATCCGCTGGTGGACGGGCCGGTACTCGGCGGCGATCTGCTCGTACTGGGTGATCGCCTTGGCATACCGCTTCAACTTCAGCTCGAGCCCGGCCTGCTGCAGCCGCGCCTCGGGCGCGATGGTCGACTCCTCGACGAGCAGGAGCAGCAGGTCGGTCGAGCGCAGCGCCTTCTCGAACTCGCCCAGCTTTTGCCAGCAAGCCGACAGCTCGTAGAGCGCGTCGTGGAAGCTCTCACTGTCGCGGTCGATCTCCTGGTAGCGGTCGATGGCGCCGGAGGTGTCGCCCTGCTCGAAGAGGACGCGGCCGAGCGCCAGCCGGGCGAGATCGCGCAGCTTCGAGAGCTTCTGCGCCCGCGCCGCCGCCACCGCCGCCTCGCCCGAAAGCCCCGCCGGCGCCTTCGACTCCGCGGGCCCCGGGGCCCTCTGCACTTGCGGCAGCGCCAGCACGCGCGCGAAGGCCAGGGCCGCGTCGGCGAGGGCCCCGCGCTGCACCAGGAGCGCGCCCTCGAAGTAGCGGGCCTGCGCGCCGAACTCGCTGTCGTTGGGGATGGCCGAGAACGCGGCCAGCGCGCGGGCGATCCGCTCGTCCTCGCCGAGGTCGTTGCGGCGCGCCATCCACTTGGCGTGGACGTAGACGACCTCGGCCTTGAGCTTGTCGGCGGAGCCCGCCTGCTGGACCAGCGCGGCGAAGATCTCCTCGATGCCCTGCTGGTCGCCCACCTTGTCGGAGAGCTCGATCAGCCGCAGCAGGCTGTCTTGCAGGAGGCGCGGCAGGCGGAGCTGCGCCAGCTCGTGGAAGTAGCGGCGCGATTCGATCCACGAGGCCTGCCGGAAGAGCGAATCGGCGAGGTAGTAGAGCGCGTCGGGCCGGCTCTCCTCGTTGAAGAAGGCGGGCGAAGCGCAGACGTCGTAGAGCAGCGCCGCGGCGTTGCCATACTCGCCGAGCAGGTATTGGGTCTCGGCCTCGGCGAAGCGCCGGCGCAGCTCGAGCAGCTCGCTGGGGTCTTCCGCCGAGCCGTACTCACGCTCGGTCAGCGCGAGGCGATCGGCGATCGCCTTCACCTGCGCCTCGATGCGCTCGACCTCGAGCTCGTCCTCGGCCGAAGGGCCGCGCTGCGGCGGACGCTGGGGCTCCTCCACCCCGGCGCGCGCGGGCTGCGCAAGGAGCAGCGCGAGCGGCGAGAGCCACCTGAGGAGGCGGGCCGTGCGTGCGCGAGCGGGCGTCACTGCGGCTTGCTCCCCGCCTCCGTGCCGGGCGCGTCCGCCTGCGCGGAGGCGCGCTTGACCGTGTCGCGCGTGACCTCGACGTCGTACTTCACCGCCGGCCGGTCCTTCAGGTCGGTGGTGATGTTGCCCTTCTCGTAGCCGACGACCTTGATCTGGGTGACCTTCCCGCCCTCGGCGTTGAAGGTGTAGCCGGACTGGACCTTGAACTTATAGCCTTCGAGGTAGCTGAAGACGCCGTAGCCATGCCCGCGGTACTGCAGCTTGACGCTGATCGCGTGGTTGCCCGGGACGATGCGGCCGTTGAAGATCTCGATCTCCTGCTTCTTGTCGAGGTCCCCTTCGCTGTCGACGCGGGTGAAGATCGGCGCCCCGTCGAGCGCGTAGCTGACCGACTCGAGCACGAACTGGCTGCCCATCTCGTTGCGGTGGATCAGCACCGCCTTGGCGCCCGCGGTGATGTCGCCGCCGAGCACGGTCTCCTGCAAGAGCAGCAGGCGCGCCTTGGTGCGGAAGATCTTCTCCTTGAGCTCGTTGACGTTCTCCTCGAGCGCCTTCACCTTCAGCTCGAACGCCTCGTCGACGCCGGGACCCGCCGCCACCTCGACTGGAGCGGCGGGCGCAGCGGCAGCGCCCGGGGCAGGGGCCTTCGCGGGCGGGGCGCCGGAGACGGCTGCAGGATCAGCCTGATTGGACGCCGCCGGCGGGGGCTGCGCAGCGAGCGGCTGCGCGGCAGGCTGGACTGCAGCGGGCGCAGCAGCGGGAGGCGGCGCGGCGACGACCGGCGCCGACGTCTCGGCGGCCGGCGCGGGAGGCGTGATGGCAGGCACGACGATGGCGGGCGCAGGCGCGGCGGCAGATGGAGCAGCCGGAGGAGCAGGCGCTGCCGGAGCGGGCGCGGAAGCGGGAACTGCAGCAGCGGCCCCAGCGGGGGAAGGCTGCGCTCCGCCCACGGTCGAGGCGGCCGTCGCGGGCGCGCCCGGGGCCCCGGCGACCGGCACCGGCTTGCGCTTGGGCGGCTCCTGCGCGCGCAGCGGCGCTGCCACGAAGAGCGCGAGGCAAGCGGCCGCCCAGAGCGGCGCGGGCGGCCTGCGCCGCTCTGGCAGCGAGGGCGTCACGTCCCCTTGCGGAGCTCGGTGAGGATGAGGCGCGCGATCGCCTTGAGCGTGTCGTAGACCCCGTCGCCCTTGGGGGCCACCGCCTCGAAGTACGGCACGCCCTTGGGGTTGAGCATCTCCTGCAGCTCCTGGAGCGGCGCGGCGTTGGGCAGGTCCCGTTTGTTGTATTGGATCACATACGGGATCTTATCGAGGTCATATCCCTGCTCACCCAGGTTGGTGCGCAGGTTCTCCACCGATTCGATGTTGGCCTCGGTGCGCTCGTACTGCGAGTCGGCGACGAAGACCACCCCGTCGACGCCCTTCAAGATGAGCTTGCGGGAGGCGTCGTAGAAGACCTGCCCCGGCACCGTGTAGAGGTGGAAGCGGGTCTTGAAGCCGCGGATCTCGCCCAGCGAGAGCGGGAGGAAGTCGAAGAACAAGGTGCGCTCGGTCTCGGTGGCGAGCGAGATCATCTTGCCCTTCGCCTGCTGGTTCGTGTTCGCGTAGATGTACTGCAAGTTGGTCGTCTTCCCGCAGAGGCCCGGGCCGTAATAGACGATCTTGCAGTTGATCTCGCGCGAGCTGTAGTTGATGAAGCTCATTCCGGGCGGCCTCTCTCTACTCGGAGAAAAGGTTGTCGATGTCGTCGTCGGTGATCTCCGCGAACGGAGAGCCGGCGCCGGGCATCTGGACCTTCTTCATCAGCGAGTCGAAGATCTTGTTGAGTTCGTCGGAGGCCTTCTTCACCCGCAGGCGGACCAGCCCCAGGCTGGAGCGGGCGTCGAAGATCACCACCAGGATCACCCGCCCGCCGATGATGCTGATGTGGAGGTTGTCCTTCTCGCCCTCGTGGAAGAGGATCGAGAACTCCTTCTCGCCGATCAGCTTGGCGAGGCCGCCGGTGGCCGCGATGTTGCCGGCGGTCAGCGAGGCGAGCGAGGTGGTGTCGAGGTTCTCGGTGGCGCCCTCGGAGGCGATCAGCTGGCCGTTCTTGTCGACGAGGAACACCACCTTGGCGTTGGCCTCTTTGCCAAGCCGCTCGCACACCTTCTTGATGTGCTGGAACTCCTCGTCGTACATGACCATCTGCGGCTGCATCGGCTGGACCTCGCAGGCAAGCTAGGACGGCAGAGAAAGGCCGAAGCTAACAGAGGCTCCGGGGCGCGGCAAGGACGCGGATGCCTGAGGGGACGGGGGTTTTACACTTCCCGCCGGCCCGCCAGCGCCCGCGCCAGCGTGACCTGGTCGGCGTACTCCAGGTCGCCGCCCATCGGTACGCCCTGCGCGATCCGCGTCAGCTTGAGCCCCAGCGGCTTGAGCAGGCGGGTGAGGTAGAGCGCGGTCGCCTCGCCCTCCACGGTGGGGTCGGTGCAGAGGATGACCTCCTCCACCTCGGGCTCGGTGCCGCCCTGGGGCGCGGCGCCGAGGCGGGCGAGCAGCTCCTTGAGCCGCAGCTGGTCGGGGCCGACGCCGTCGAGCGGAGAGAGCGCGCCGTGCAGCACGTGGTAGCGGCCGCGGAACTCGCGGGTGCGCTCGACGGCGAGCAGGTCGGGCACCGTCGAGACCACGCAGAGGATGCGGCCGTCGCGCTGCGCGTCGGTGCAGAGCCCGCAGGGATCCTGCGCGGTGAGGTTGCAGCAGCGCGAGCAGAGGTGGACGTCGTGCTCGAGCGCCACCAGCGCCGCCGCGAGGTCGCGCGCATACTCTTTTGGCGACTCGAGGATGTGGAAGGCGAGCCGCTGCGCCGTCTTCTCGCCCACCCCGGGCAGCCGCGCCAGCAGCACCGCCAGCCGTGCGATCGGGTCCTGCTGCGGAGCCTGGGCCACTCCTACTTCCAGCCCGCCGCGCGCAGCGACTTCGCGTCCAGCTTGGACGGCAGCGCGCAGACGCCCGCGTGCTCGAGCGC
Source organism: Deltaproteobacteria bacterium (assembly GCA_043782365.1). Taxonomy (GTDB): domain Bacteria; phylum Myxococcota; class Myxococcia; order Myxococcales; family 40CM-4-68-19; genus CAIWCD01. Next base: position 1,176 of record JAYWAO010000367.1, on the reverse strand, counting down.
GCCCCCGGCGAGGTTCCAGCGCTCGCAGCGGGCGGCCCACGGCCCGGCGCCGCAGGAGGCGTCCACCCGCAGCACCAGGAGCTGCACCTTGTCGGTCTTGAGGTAGCCACCGAAGCCCGCGGCCACCTCGCCGCCGGCGGAGCAGTCGCCCACCTCGGCGAAGTCGGGCAAGGCGCCGGCCTCGCGGTAGGCGAAGGCGGCGTCCCGGCGCAAGAGGAGCCGCAGCGACGAGCGGTGCGGGGGCGCGAGGATCACCAGCGCCAGGTCTTCTTCGCGCTTCTTGTTGGAGAGGTTGAGCGCGTGGGCGCTCTGCAGCGCCTCGCCCTGCTCGAGGTCGAGCAGCCGTGAGACGCGCACGGGCACACCCGGCGAGAAGGCGAACACCGCGGCGCCCTTGCAGCTGTCGATCTGGACGATCAAGAGCGCGCCCTCGCCGCGCTCCTTCAGCCCCGCTGCCTCCTCCTGCACCTTGGCTGCCTCCGGGCACTCCTCGCCCCGGCGGGCCTCGGGCAAGAGCGCTACCAGCTCTGCCTGCAGCGCGGCGTCGAGCTTCACCGCCGCGTCGCTCTTGAGGCCCTTGAGCAGCTTCTCGGTGGCCACGGTGCCGGCCTTGGCGGCGGCGGCGGGGTCCTTCTTGGCCATCGCCTCGGGGTCGCCGCCCTTCTCGGCGGGGGCCGATTGGCCGGCGCTGTTCTCGGGCACCTTGGTGTCCGGGCCCAGCGTCTGCGCAAGTGCCGCGGGCGCGACGGCCGCGACCGCCAGGAGGGCCGCGCAGCAGAGCCGGGAAGCATCGTACGGGTGCGGAAGGATCTTCATCGGCTACTCCTCGCCCAGGTCTTTGACGTCTTCGATCTCGCCGCCCAGCACTTCCAGCGCAGCCTTCACGTTGGGGTGCTCGCGGCCCATCCCCAGGCGAGACGCCGCCGCCTGCGAGCGGGCCTGCAGCTTCTGCGCGGCGACGCTCCGCAGCGCGTTGGCCGCCTCACCGGCGGGCGTGGGCGCGGGCTCGTGCTCCTTGATGAGCAGCGGCACCTTCATGCCGAGGACCCGCTCGAAGGCGGACTCCAGCGCGGCGCGGTTGTCGCGGTCGGCGAGCATGCCGTGGCGGGTCTGCGCGCGCGGCAGGCCGATGACGACGCCCGCCCCCGAGATCTCCAGCGGCACCGCGTGCTCGAG
>JAYWAO010000366.1:0-4407 GCA_043782365.1 Deltaproteobacteria bacterium | reverse complement strand
TTCAGCACCAAGCCGCTCGAGGCGGGCAAGGAGGACTCCAACGCCGTGCGCACCAGCTTCAGCGCGCAGGAGGAGATCCACGGCCGCTGCTACTTCGCGCACCAGGTGGGCGCGAACAAGGCGGGCGAGGTCTGGCAGGAGCTCTACATCGACGGCCGCAAGGTCGCGCAGCTCATCTACGACCCGCCGATGCCCAACGACGAGACGCAGATCGGCTTGCCGTTCTCCGAGCAGAACCAGGCGCGGCTCGCGGACCTGACCGCGGGCAAGCACACGCTCGATGTCTGGATCTATCGCCAGTCGGAAGACGCGGAGGCGCCCGAGCCGCTCGCCGCTGGTGAGTTCACCGTCCGCAAGTAGCAGCACGCGAACCCCCAGGAAGGCACTTCGATGAACTTCGACCCGAACGAGAGCCAGCTCAAGCTGGTGGCGATGGTGCGCGACTTCTGCGTGCGCGAGGTCAAGCCGCACGCGCAGGAGTGGGACCGCACCGAGACGTTTCCTCGCGAGGTGGTCTCGCAGCTCGGCGAGCTGGGCCTCTTGGGGATGACCGTGCCCGAGGAGCTGGGCGGGTCGGCGCTCGACACCGTCTCCGTCGCGCTGGTGATCGAAGAGATCGCCCGCTGGGACGGCTCGCTCGCGCTGACGGTGGCCTCGCACAACGGGCTGGGCACCTCGCACATCCTCAAGTTCGGCACCGACGCGCAGCGGCAGCGCTTCATCCCCGACATCGCCTCGGGCAAGCACCTCGCGGCCTGGGGCCTCACCGAGCCGGGCAGCGGCTCGGACGCGGCGGGCATGCGCACCAGCGCCGTGCGCAAGGGTGACGGCTGGGTGCTCAACGGCACCAAGATGTTCATCACCCAGGGCTCGGTGGGCGACACCTTCCTCGTGCTCGCGCTCACCGACCCTTTGAAGAAGCAAAAAGGTGTCACCGCGCTCGTCCTCGACAAGTCGATGAAGGGGTTCAGCCAGCGCCAGCTCCACGGCAAGCTGGGGATGCGCTCGAGCGACACCGCCGAGCTCGTCTTCGAGGACGTCTTCGTGCCCGACGAGAACCGCATCGGCGAGGTCGGCGCGGGCTTCATCGACACGCTGAAGATCCTCGACAAGGGCCGCATCACCATCGGGGCGCTCGCCATCGGCCTTGGCCGCGGCGCGCTCGAGGAGTCGATCGCGTACTCGAAGGACCGCAAGGCGTTCGGCAAGCCCATCTCCGACTTCCAGGCGCTGCGCTGGATGATGGCCGACATGGCCACCGAGCTCGACGCCGCGCGCCTCTTGGTGCACCGGGCCGCCGTGATGTGCGACGCGGGCCGGGTCTTCACCACCGAGGCCGCGATGGGCAAGCTGATGGCGAGCGAGGCCGCCTGCAGGGCGGCGGCGCACGGCGTGCAGATCCACGGCGGATATGGGTATACGCGCGAGTATCTGGTGGAGCGGATCTACCGGGACGCGAAGCTGTGCACCATCGGCGAGGGCACCAGCGAGATCCAGCGCGTGATCATCTCGCGGGAGCTGCTCAAGTCGTGAACCGGAACGCCCTGTACCTATCGCTTTCGCTGGCCGCGGGCTGCGCCGGGCCTGCGCGCAACTTCGCCGCGGCCCCCAACACCAAGCTCGGCTGCGAGCAGCTGCAGAGGTGGGCCGCCGAGAAGTACGCGGCGCTCCCGGCGCAGGCCGGCGAAACCTTGGCCGAGGAGGACGCCCGCGAGGGCGCCGCCTGCTGGCACCGCAACGGCGACGACGCCAGGGGCCGCGCCGCGCTCGTGTTCGAGCTCGAGCAGGAGGTCATCGCGCGTGGCAAGGACGCGTCCGGGCGCGCGGGCACCTTCGACGACGCGCTCGCGCGCACGCTGGCCGCGGTCGCCCTCTCCAGCCACGCGCGCGGGGACGCCGAGAAGGCCACCGAGGAGCGCGCCACCAAAGCGCTCGCCAAGGTGAGCCCGCGCACGCTGGAGCTCGACGCTGGCCACCGCAACACGGTGGGCTCGTCAGGCTCGGCCGTCTCGATGATCGACGGCGACTGCTTCTTCTGCGCCAAGGCAGAGGTGTACGGCGCGCAGGACCGCGAGCACGTCGAGCAGCTCGGCCGCTGGGCCGGGCTCCCCTTCGTGCGGCGCGACGACGGCCGCGAGCAGTTCCTCCTCAACACGCGGCTCGTCGAGGAGGGCCAGCAGTCTCCGCAGCAGCTCTTCGCCGAGGCGATGCGGCGGCGCGGGCGGCGCATCTCCGACGGCACGGGCGCGCTGCTCGCGACGCGCTCGCCGAACGCAGGTGAGGAGCTTTCTCTCGACGCGCCGCTCTTCCGGCTGACCCTGCGCGGGATCGCGGTGGGCGACGTGCAGAGCGCGGCGGCAGAGCGCGGCGGCCTCTTCGTGCCCGTCCACAGCGACGCTGGCGACGCGTGGGTGAAGCTGCCGACGAAGCTCCTCCAGCGCGCGGCCCGGGACCGCCGCTTCGTCTCCCCGCCCGACGGCGTCGACGTGGTGGTCCGCTACGATGGCCGGGAGCAGGACCGTCCGCTCTACCGCGCGGTGATCCTCCGCACCGAGGACGGCGCGGCGGAGGGACCTTGAAGGCAGACCTCCCAGCGGGGGCGCGGCCCGGCGCACCGCTCCCCGAGCCCGGGACGCTCGCCGACCGCGTGCTGCGCGGTGAAGTCCGCGCGGCTGCACGCCTGCTGCGGATGGTAGACGACGCGCTCCCGGAAGCCGAGCCCGCGCTGCGCGCGCTCTTTCCGCACACGGGCCGGGCGCAGATCGTCGGCATCACCGGCAACCCGGGCGCGGGCAAGAGCACGCTCGTCGATCGGCTGATCGGCCACCTGCGCAAGCAGGGCAAGACGGTGGGCGTGCTGGCGGTCGATCCGACCAGCCCGTTCACCGGCGGGGCGATCCTCGGCGACCGCATCCGCATGCAGGACCACGCGACCGACCCGGGCGTCTTCATCCGCTCGCTGGCGACGCGCGGCCAGCTCGGCGGGATCTCGCGCGCGACGTCTGATTCGGTGCGCGTGCTCGACGCGATGGGGAAGGACGTCGTCCTCATCGAGACGGTGGGCGTGGGCCAGGACGAGATCGAGGTGTGCCGGCTCGCGCACACCACGGTGGTGGTGGTGGTGCCCGGCTTGGGCGACGACATCCAGGCGATCAAAGCGGGTATCCTCGAGGTGGCCGACCTCTTCGCGGTCAACAAGAGCGACCGCGAGGGCTCCGACCGCACCGTCCGCGACCTGCGCCACATGCTCGAGCTCAACCACGCGATGCTCGACGCGCACTCTCCGGCGGGCTGGGAGGTGGAGATCCTCAAGACGGTGGCCGCGAACGACGAGGGCACCGAAGGGCTGTGGCAGGCGATCGAGCGGCACCACGCCTTCCTGGTAGCCGGGCCCGAGCTGCTGCGGCGGCAGACCCAGCGCGCCAAGACCGAGCTGGTCGAGCTGCTCCGCGAGCGGATGCTGCGCGCCGCGGTGCAGAAGCTGGCCGAGCAGGTCGGCGAGCTGGACCTGCTCGCGGCCCGGATCGCCCGGCGCGAGATCGACCCCTACGGCTTGGCGGATGCGGTCTTCCGTGGGCTAGTGTTGCCTGGATGACTGCCCCTCTGGCTGGCTGCAGGTCTTCCTCGGCGGCGCGGGCGCGCGCACGCAGCGCCCTGCGCCCGCTCACGTTGGTGGCCTGCGCGGCGCTTGCCCTCGCGGGGTGCGGACCACAGCCGCTCGACGTCAAGACGACGCTTACATTTACCGGTCCGCAGGCGAAGGCCGCGCTCAAGGAGCAGCTGCCGCCCGCGCTGCTGGCGGCGGTGGGTGGGCAGGTGCCCGACGTCTGGCCTGCCAGCGCGCCCCGGCTGCTGCTCGACCTCCTGCTCACCTCGCGCGGCAAGCTCGACCTCAGGGGCGCGGGCGTCGATCCCACCAGGTACGCCGCGCTCCGGGTGAAGGCGGTCCGCGCCCAGAGCGCGCTCCCGGCCACGCTGCTGCGGCCCCAGCCCGCCGAGTACCTGCTCTTCGCCGGCCCCACCGGCTCGAGCTCGCTCTCGGACGCAGGCGTGCTGCGGATCGCGCGCGGCGCCTTCCCGAGCGCGGCCAGCTGCACGGGCGCCTGCGCCGACGCCGGTCCGCAGGAGGTGACGCAGCTCCTCGAGCTCGAGCCCGGCGCGCGCGGCGGCCTGCAGCAGCTGGTGCAGGCGGGCAGCCTCGAGCTCCTGCTGGTGCTGCGCGTCCCCGTGGACACGGCGGTGAGCGGGCTCGCGCCGTCGGGCAGCCTGACGACCTCGCTGGAGCTCGAGCTGGAGCTGGTGCCTTGAGCGCGGGCCCCTTGCAGCGCTCGGCGGCGGCCGCGTGGCGGAGCTGAACGACATCGAGCGCGTGGCGCTCCTCGAGCAGCGGCTCGGCCTCTCCGCCGG
>JAYWAO010000365.1:0-4408 GCA_043782365.1 Deltaproteobacteria bacterium | reverse complement strand
CAGGGCGCTGTCCTCGATCTCCGCCGCCAGTCGGGGCCGCAGCCCACGCTGCTCCAGCCACGAGTCGATCGAACGGCGCAGCGCGGTGCCCGGCTGCGGGAGCAGCAGCGGCGCCCCCTCCAGCGACCTGGGGAACCCCCTCGCGTGCACCTTGTGCAGCGCCGCCGTACCGAAGAGGCCCACGGCGCTCTCGCCGAGCAGGTGGTTGAACGCGCGCACGGGGGAGCCCGGCGGGATCGGCCCGTCGGAGAGGACGAGGTCGAGCTCGTGCAGCGCCAGCCGCGCCAGCAGCCGGTCGGGCTCGCCGTCGGCCACCGAGAGCCGCACGGGCTCCTTGAGCGCGAACGCCGGCGCCAGCAGCTGGTGCACCGCCAGCTTGGGGAGCGTCTGCGCCACGCCCACCCGGAGCAGGAGCGGCGCGCCGCCCTCGCGCTGCCGCACGGTGTCCTGCAGCTCGCGCCCGAGCGTGAAGATCTCCTCGGCGTACCGGTGGACCACGCGGCCGGTCTCGGTGAGCTCGAGCGACCGGCCGCGCCGCTGCAAGAGCGGCTCGCCGAGCGACTCCTCGAGCGCCTTGATCTGCCCGCTCACCGTCTGGGGCGACAGCCGCAGCCGCGCCGCTGCGCGCGCCACCCCGCCCTCGCGCACGCAGGTCCAGAAGTAGAGCAGATGGTGGTAGTTGAGCCACTCCACGGGTGCCACTCTAGCAGGCGGGCCAGGACCGATCCTGTTTTTTCGTAGGATCGGCTCCGAACTATCTGTTTGTCCGAATCGAGCCCATCCGTTACCCACTGCTCCACACCGGCCAAGGAGCCTCACAGTGGATGCAGCGCTCGCCCCCATCTCCGCCACGCCCCTCGTCTGGGGCGGCTTCATCGCCCTGATCCTCGGGGTGCTCGCGCTCGACCTCGGCGTGCTGCGCAAGCGCGCCCACGAGGTGACAATGCGCGAGGCGGCGCTCTGGTCGGCCTTCTGGGTGCTGACGGCGGGGCTCTTCGCTGGCGGCATCCATCACTTCTCCGGCAGCGAGAAGGCGCTCGAGTTCGTCACCGGCTACCTGATCGAGAAGAGCCTCTCGCTCGACAACGTCTTCGTCTTCGTCCTGCTCTTCTCGGCCTTCGCCATCCCGGCCAAGGAGCAGCACCGGGTCCTCTTCTGGGGCATCCTCGGAGCGCTGGTGATGCGGGCCGTCTTCGTGCTGGCCGGCGCGGCGCTGCTGGCGCGGTTCCACTTCATCCTCTACGTCTTCGGCGGCCTGCTGGTGCTGGCCGGGCTCAAGCTGCTGCTCGCGGGGAGCGAGGAGTCCGACCCGAGCAAGTCGCTGCCCGTGCGGCTCTTGCGCAAGGTGCTGCCGGTCGCGCCGGGTCCGGAGGGGAGCTTCCTGGTGCGGCCAGGCGGCAAGCTCCACGCGACGCCGCTCCTGCTGGTGCTGCTGGCCGTCGAGGTGTGCGACCTGTTCTTCGCGGTGGACTCCATCCCCGCAGTGTTCGCGGTCACCACCGATCCGTTCGTGGTGTTCACCTCGAACGTCTTCGCGCTCCTGGGCCTGCGCTCGCTCTACTTCCTGCTCGCCTCGGTGGTCCCGCGCCTGCGGTTCCTCAAGCCGGGGCTGGCCCTCCTGCTGGTGCTGGTGGGGCTCAAGCTGCTGCTCGCCTCGGTCGCGCCGATCTCCACGGCCCTCTCGCTCGCCGGGGTCGCGCTGGTGCTCGCGGGCGCGGTGGGGCTCTCGCTGCTCTTCCCGAAGGAGGCGGGCACGCCAGCCGCCCCGCCCGCGCCGTCGGCACCCCGACAGGCGGTCCCCTGACACCCGTGTCAGTGCGGGCGCGCCGGTTGTGGTGAGGGCCGTCACGCGGCTGTCGCGCGGACGCGTCCGCGGGCCATCCCGCGCAGGCCCGCCGCGGAGGGCTCTGAGAGTGAAACTGGTCCCACGCGACCGAGTTCTCAAAGCTGTCAGCGGCGCGCCACGAGGCTGGCACGCTACCTGCTCATAGTATTGGTCATGGGCCTCGCCAAGACCATCAGCCTCGTACTCGCCGGAGCGCTCCTCGCGCTCGCAGGCAGCGCGATGGCTACCATCCTGTAACCGCTCCGCGCTCGTGCAACGCCACGCGCCCGCCTTCCTGGCCGCGTGTCCTGAAGACGACCAGCCGCGAGTGGTAGGTGTCCGCGCAACCGGACTCCGCCGGACAGCTGCCCGCGCCACTGTCGGACCCCCCAAGTAGAGTGTCCGGCACGATGACCGACGACCCCTCGCCGCGACAGCTCCACCTCGGCGCCACGCCACCCGCACCTGTGGCGCCACGCCAGCTAACGCTCCAGCACTCCGGGCCTGCGCAGCAGCCCACGCAGGCACGTTCCGCCGAGGCGCCGCTCCAGGCCGGCCCCCAGCCTGCCGACCCGGTGGGTGCGGTGCTCTCGGGCGCGCTGCCCGGGCGCGTCCTGGTGCGCGACGCGTTCGACCTCCTGGCGGCCCTGCCTCCCGAGAGCGTGGACCTCGTCGTCACCGACCCTCCCTACCAATCGCTGGAGCTGCACCGCTCCAAGGGCACCACCACCCGGCTGACCACCAACTGGTTCTCCACCCTGCCCGACGAGCGGCTGCCCGAGCTGCTCTTCCAGGTGGCGCGCGTGCTCCGGCCCGACCGGCACTTCTACCTGTTCTGCGACGAGGTCACCGCCGACGTCATCAAGCACCAGCAGGGCATCGCCGGCGAGCGGCTGCCCAACGGGGCCCGGCGCGCTGCCTGCGGGCTGTCGTACTGGCGCGAGATCATCTGGGCCAAGACCACCCTCGATGGCGCGAAGATCCGCGGCGGCACCGGGTACCACTACCGGTCTGCCAGCGAGCGGATCCTCTTCTTCGAGAAGGGGAAGCGGGCCCTCAACGACCTGGGCGTTCCAGACGTGCTGCTGGCGCCGCGGTCCCAGCTCCCCGGGCCTGCGGTCAAGCCCGCGGCCATCGTGCGGACGCTCGTCTCGCAGAGCACGCAGCCAGGCGAGCTGGTGGTGGACCCCTTCTGCGGCTCTGGCGTGGTGGGGGTCGAGGCGAGGGCGCTCGGGAGGCGGTTTTTGCTGGGAGACCTCGACCTCGCCTACCTCGATCCCTCGCTGGCAGAGGCGGCGCCGCCCGGCCTGCCGCGCGCGCCGGGGCTGCAGCCCGACGCGGGCACAGGGCGGGTCGCGCCGCCCCCGCTCGAAGAGCTGGTGGCGCTGGCCGGAGAAGACCCTGCGCTCGACGCCGCCGCCGAGGCGGTGGGCTGGCTCGACGACGGCGCGCCCACCGAGGAGCTGCGGCGGCTATTGCAGATCCGGCCCAAGGAGCGCGAGGCAGCCATCCGGCGCACGCTGCGGGCGCTCGAGCCCGCCGCCCGGCTGCGGGCCGCCATCGCGGTGGGGCCCGCAGGGGACGCGCGGTTGCAGTCGTGGAGGGCGTGGGCGCTCAGCGGGCGCAGATAGTGATCGAGCGCGAGAACTAGAGCTCCGGGCGCCAAGTCGTTGGTACAGTGCTCCCGTGTCCGACCAGCTGGTGCTCACCGGAGTCCCCGCGCCCCACCGGACGCTCCCCGAGGCGCTGGTGGCGCTGCAGCAGAGCGACCCCGGCGGCCTCGATGCGTGGGCCATCGGCGTGGCCAGCGACGCAGCCAGCGGCGCAGGTGGCGCGGGGCCGAATCCGCGGCTCCCGCTCTCGCTCCACGACCTGCGCCTGCTCTCTGAGTCCGTCGGCGCGGGCGAGGTGGAGCTCTCTCCGCCCGAGTTCGAGCGCCTGATCGCCTGCACGGGCCTCGCGATGGGGCTAGACGTGCGGCGCAAGCTCACCGTCGGCAAGACCATCTACGGCCGCGACCGCGAGGTGGACGTGCTGCTGCGCCACTCCCCGAGCGGAAACCGGCTCGCGGTCGAGGCCAAGTACCAGCGCGTGAAGGGCACCGCCGACGAGAAGCTCCCCTACGCCGTGCTCAACCAGGAGACGCTGCCGCTGCCGTCGGTGATCGTCTACGGCGGCGGCGGGTTCCACACCGGCGCGCTGCACTGGCTCTGCGCCAATGCGCGCGCCACCGACATCGCGGGCCTGCAGGAGTGGCTCACGGTCTTCTTCGCGCTATAGCAGCGCAGCGCCGCCAGCCGCTGCGCCCGCGAAGGCAGGCCGGCTGGGACCGCGGCCCGAGCGCTAGAAGCTCCGGTAGAAGCTCGACCAGCCCGTCAAGCCCGAGCCCTTCTGCCCGTTCCAGGTGCCGAAGCGCCACCAGTAGGTGGTGAACCACTGCGACGCGGGCACGGTGGTGTCCTGGTACGGCACCGGGAAGGAGAGCGTCGGCAGGAAGTTGTTCGCCATCGTGTCGAGGTTCTGGTCGCAGAGCCGGATGGAGCCCGAGCCGTTGGGGATCTCGTTGACGCCCGCGCCGCAGAC
>JAYWAO010000364.1:0-4414 GCA_043782365.1 Deltaproteobacteria bacterium | reverse complement strand
CGAGCGGCGGCGTGCTCAGCTCGAGCTGCTGCGCCAACACCGCCACCGAGCACCGGATGATGGAGCGCCTGATGATCGACACGATGGTGCGCTGGGCGGGCGACTACAAGGTGGACGGCTTCCGCTGGGACCTGATGGGCCTGCACTTCAAGGCCGACATCCTCCAGGTGCAGGCGGCGCTGCAGGCGCTCACGGTGGCGAACGACGGCGTCGACGGCTCGAAGATCTACCTCTACGGCGAGGGCTGGGACATGGGCGAGATGCAGGCCAACGCCCGCGGCTTCAACGCCGCGCAGGTCAACATGGCCGGCACCGGCGTCGGGACCTTCAACGACCGCATCCGCGACGGCGTCCGCGGCGGCAGCCCGTTCGACAGCGGCAGCGATCTGGTGGTCGCCAAGGCCACCTGTGACGCGTACACCGTCTGCGGCGGGCAGGGCTTCGCCACCGGCCTCTTCACCGATCCCAACGAGGCGGCGGCCGCGACCTCGACCCCCAACGCGAAGAACGTGCTGCTCGCCGACACCGACTGGGTGAAGATCGGCATGGCCGGCGGCCTCCACGACTTCGTCCTGCTCAACTCGCAGGGCACCTCCATCCGGGCCGAGGGCATCGGCTACAGCGGCGCCCGCGCGGGCTACACGGCGCAGCCGCAGGAGGCGATCAACTACGTCTCCGCCCACGACAACCAGACCCTCTGGGACATCTCGCAGTACAAGCTGCCCCACGCCACCTCGGTGGCCGATCGGGTGCGGGTGCAGAACCTCGCGCTCGACACCATCCTGCTCGCGCAGGGGATCCCCTTCGTACACCTCGGCGACGACCTGCTGCGCTCGAAGAGCGAGGACAAGAACAGCTACGACTCGGGCGACTGGTTCAACCGGGTCGACTGGACGATGGCCTCGAACACCTGGAAGACGGGGCTGCCGCCGAAGGGCGACAACGAGGGCGACTGGCCGTTCACCAAGACGGTCTTCGGGCTCGGCTCCACCACGCCAGCGGCGAATGACATCGCCTTCGCCTCGGCCCACTTCCAGGAGATGCTCAAGGTGCGCGCGCTCACCCCGCTGCTCCGCCTGCGGACCGCCGCCGACGTCAAGAAGCGGATCGACTTCCTCAACGGCGGCAAGACCCAGATCCCGGGCCTGATCGTCATGACCGCGACCGACGGCACCTGCGCCGGCGCCGACCTCGACCCGGCGCGCGACGCGGTGGTGGTGCTGATCAACGCCGACAAGCAGGCGCACGACTTCATCATCAGCGGGGCGACGGGCTTCACGCTGCACTCCGTCCTGCTGGGCTCGGTGGACCCGGTGGTGAAGACGGCGACCTTCTCCGGCGGCACCTTCCACGTCCCGGCGCGGACCAGCGCGGTCTTCGAGCAGGTGCAGGCCGCCGGCGCGGCGCAGGGGACCGGGCTCGCCTGCAACACCCGCATCAGCATCTAGAGGGCGACGACATGATCCGATTCAATGGTGAATGCTCCGCGGCCGCCGCGGCGCTGGTGTTGTGCTCATGCCTCGCTGCGCTCGGGTGCGGCGGGTCGTCGTCGCCCCCCGTCTACACGCCGGGCGGGCCGCTCACGCTCGAGGTGGGCGGGACCTTCCCCGCCGGCACGGTCGTGCGCGACCAGTACAGCGGCGCGAGCGCGACGGTGGACGCGACGGGCTCGGTGACGGTGACGCCCGGGCCGGCCGGCGTGGTGCTGCTGGAGAAGGACGGCGCCGCGGCCACGCCGTTCACCTGGGCCGGCGCGACCGTCTACTTCGTGCTCACCGACCGGTTCAACAACGGCGATACCAGCAACGACAACAGCTATGGCCGCGCCAAGGACGGCAAGGGTGAGATCGGCACCTGGCACGGCGGAGATCTCAAGGGCCTCACCGCCAAGCTCGACTACATCGCCTCGCTCGGGGCCACCGCCATCTGGATCTCGCCGCCCGTGGAGCAGGTGCACGGCTGGGTCTCGGGCAATGGCGGCGAATATCCGAGCTATGCATACCACGGGTATTGGGCGCTCGACTTCACCCGGCTCGACAAGAACTTCGGCACCGAGGACGAGATGAAGGCCTTCGTCGACGGAGCGCACCAGCGCGGGATCCGGGTGCTCTTCGACGTGGTGCTCAACCACCCCGGATATGCCACCGGCGCCGACCTGCTCAGCTATCTGCCCGAGGTCTTCAAGGACGGCACCGGCGACGCGTTCAAGGCCTTCACTCCGCCGAGCGGCCGCGGCTACGACGCCTTCAACGACCTCGTCGACTACAGCTCCACCAAGTGGGTCAACTGGTGGTCGCCGACCTGGATCCGCGCCGGCTTCCCGGGCTTCGACCCGGGCGGCAACACCGACCTCACCAGCCAACTGAGCTTCCTGCCCGACTTCAAGACGGAGACCTCGGGTGCGGCGGGCATCCCCACGCTGCTCAAGCGCAAGACCGACACCGCCGCCGTCGAGGTCGCCGGCGCCGGCGTCCGCCAATACCTCATCAAGTGGCAGACCGACTGGGTGCGGAAGTTCGGCGTCGACGGCTTCCGCTGCGACACCGCCAAGAACGTCGAGCTCGATTCGTGGGCGGCGCTCAAGACCGCGGCCGGCGCGCAGCTGGCCGCCTGGAAGGCGGACCCCGCCAACGCCGCGCGCAAGCTCCCCGACGACTCCGGCAACGCGCCGTTCTGGATGACCGGCGAGGTCTACGGCCACGGCGTGACCAAGGACGACTACTACCTGTCGGGCAAGTTCGACTCGCTGATCAACTTCAACTTCCAGACGCAGCTGATCGCCGCGGTCAAGACCCAGTCGCTGGTGGGTGCCCAGGCCGCGCTCGACGGCATGTACGCGACGATCGCGGGCCTCGTCGCGACCGACCCCTCCTTCGACGTGCTCTCGTACATCTCGTCGCACGACACCGACCTGTTCTTCGGCTACCTGTCGCAGGACGCGGCGAAGATGCGGCAGGCCGGCACCGCGCTCCTGCTCACGCCGGGCGGGGCGCAGGTGTTCTATGGCGACGAGAGCGGCCGCAAGCCGGGGACGTCGGACGATCGAGGCCAGAACACGCGCTCGGACATGAACTTCGACGGCGCGGCCGACCAGACCATCCTCGCGCACTGGCAGAAGCTCGGGCAGTTTCGCAAGAAGCACGCCGCGGTCGGCGCGGGCGTTCACACCAAGCTGGCCTCGCCAGCCGGGACGTACGCGTTCTCGCGGAAGCTGAGCGCGGGCGGCATCGCGGACGCGGTGGTGGTGGCGATCACGAACTAGAGGCGCTCCAGAGGCTCCCTGCTACGGAATCGTGATCGGCGCCACCTCGTCCATGATCATCGGGTCCGTCGCTGCTCCGCCTCCGTAGGTCCACTGCCCGCCCGCCGGCGCGATCGCCCGATACGCGCCGCCGATGCCGTCGTAGTCCCAGGTGGTCACGTACACCTTCACGCCCGACCACGAGGCGAGCCCGTACTTGGTCCGGTCGTAGGTGAAGGTGACCGTCTTGCCCGGCGCGTCGACCGCGAGGTTGGGCGCGGTGGTGGGCGCGCCGGTGCTGGTCGCGCTCGCCCCCGCCGAGGTGAACGCGGAGCTCGTCCAGCCCGAGGTGAACTGCTGCAAGCTCCAGCCGCCCAGGGCAGCGGGAGCGGAGGCGTCGAGCAGCGGGAGAACGGTCTGGCCAGCCTGTCCCGGGAACGAGAAGAAGACGTTGAAGCAGACGTGGTCAAATCCGTTGGGCGGCTTCCAGACGATGCTCCAGTCGGCCATGGTGACGTGCAGGTTCATGGTGGTGACGCCGGCCTCGATCTTCACGTGGGTGACGTCCTGCTGGTGCTTGAAGGTCGATTCTCGAGGATAGGCGTAGCTGCCGGAGCGGCCCTTGTCGTCAAAGGCGGGGTCGTCGACGTCGAGAGTCTGCCCGACGAAGACCACCTCGCTTTGGAACTTCGCGGTGGGCGAAGCCACGTTGGCGGACGGCGCGTAGAACGAGAGCGTGTGGCTGGACTTGCCCGTGGCGAAGGCCGAGACGGCGAGCTTGGTGCTCCAGGTCCCATCGGCAGCGACGGTGACGTCGGCCGCCTTGTCGAGGTACGAATCGAGCACCATCTTGAGCGCGGTGCTGGCCGGGCTGGCGGTGCCGGAGATGGTCACGTCGCCCGTGAAGGTCTTGCCGTCGATCGGCGTGGCCACCGTGATGGTGGCGGTAGGAGCGGGCGGGGCCACCACCTGGCTGGTCGCCATCGCAATCACCACCGCGCGCGGAGGCAGGACGGTGGTGACGAGGCCGCCGTTGCCTACGAGCGGCGTGGGCGGCTGCTGCAGCGACGAGACGACGTTGAGCACCGTGCCCGCGGGCAGCTTGCTGTCGAGGCCGGAGATGAGCGCCGGGCTGTCGGAGGTGTTGAGCAGCACCAGCGCCGTGTCGTTCCC
>JAYWAO010000363.1:0-12200 GCA_043782365.1 Deltaproteobacteria bacterium | reverse complement strand
TGCCGACCCCCTGGGACCTTCTGGGATCCTCTGCACACGAAGGCCCCTCGGCCTGGCACGGAAGATCGCGAAGAGCCGCATTTGCCGGGGCTCCTGAGTGCGACCCCAACCCCGGTGCTAACTGATCGGCATTGAGTCTAGGGCCGGCGCAGGCGCACGGCGACGCCTCCCCCTGTCGCGGTGACCACGCTGGCCCTGCCTCCGGGGCCTACTGCCCGTTCGTCGTCGAGCGGAAGAGGCCGTGGTAGGGGTTGTGCAGGAAGATGACGCCGATGCCGAAGTACATCTCGCTGGTGTTCTGCAGCAGGACGCCGAGCCCGACGTCGGACTTCTTCCAGGTGTTGCCGAAGTCGGCGCTGGAGGCGAACCCCGGGCCGGTCTGGCCGTAGTAGCCCACCCAGATCGCGCCCGTGGTGCGGGGGTCGCTGTTGATGGAGAAGCCGTAGTTGCCGCCGCCCGGGGTCACCAGCAGGGACTGGGTCGCGAACGAGTCCTTCGTCCGGTAGAGCTGGTTCCCCGAGTCGAAGTAAAAGGTCCGCGCATCGGTGGCGTCAGGGAGGTAGCCGAGGTAGGTCTGCGCCGTCGGGCTCTCGGTGTGGAGGGTGAGCCAGCTGGTCCCGGCGTCGGTCGAGCGCAGCAGGGCGCCGGGCTGGCCGCGGTAGCTCAGGTAGATCGCGACCGAGCCGCCCTGGTTGAGGGCCCTCAGGGAGAAGGTGGTGGGGCTGCTCGCGCTGACCTGCGACGGGAGCGCCTTTGCGGTCCAGGTGGTGCCGCCGTCGGTGGTCACGAAGATGGACACGCCGTCGTAGCCGAGCACGTACGCCTTGCCTGCCGTGACCGGATCCGCCCGCACCAGGTTGACCTGCGAGCTCAACCCCGCGACCGCGACCGACGACCAGGTGGCAGCGCCCCCCGCCAGCCGGTACAGCGAGCCGCTGCGGACGATCCAGAGACCGCCGTTGGCGCCGTCGAGGCCGCTCGCATCGACGGCCAGGCCCGCGAAGTCGAAGCTGCCCGGGAGCGCCAGCGCGGTGGGGGTCCAGGTGGCGCCAGCGTCGGCGCTCCGGTAGAGCGTCTGGTTGACGATCTGCACAGCCTTCGACGAGGAGCTCGGGTCGAGCGCGAACAGCGCCGACTGAGAAGAGGGTGGCCCGAGCCCGGTGGGGACAGACGCGCCGAAGTTGCCGCCGCTCACCACGCCGAACCCGATCGCAGCGCCGGCGCTGTAGCTCGCCACCGACGCATAGAGCCGCGTGGAGTCCGCGGGGTCGACCGCGATGCCGCTCAGGCCGTTGGGCGTCTGGCCGGTGATGACCTGGCTCCAGCTCGCCGCGCCGTCTACGCTCTTGAGGATCTGGCCGCAGTTGCAGAACGAGTAGAGCGCCTTGTCGACGCCGAGGACGAGCGCGGAGGTGTTGCTGGCGCTGCCCTGCTGGGCCCAGGTCTGGCCCTGGTCGCTCGAGGTGAAGGTCCTGCTGTCGTAGGTGGCGAGCACCAGCCGGCCCGTCGAATCCCGGACCATCGCCGTGACCGTGATGCCGCCCGGGAAGGCGCTCGAGCCCTGCACCACCGCGGGGATCTGGGTGAAGCTCTTTCCGTCCGTCGCGCCGAAGAGGAACGGTGTCTGCGCGGTGCTGTTGTCGGTGCCCAGCACCAGCACCGAGCCGGCCTTGCTGGGGTCGAAGACCACCGACCTGATGTCCCGATAGAACTGGCCCTGCGGCGGCTGTATCAGCGCGGCCCACGTCAGGCCGTTGTCGGCGGAGCGGTAGAGGCCGGTGGTGGCGGCGTAGAGCGTCCCTGCCGAGGTCGGGTCGGGGATCACCTGGCGCACGTTCTGCAGCTCCTGGGGGAGGAGCCGCGCAGTCCAGGAGAGGCCGCTGTCGGCGCTGACGAAGAGCACCGACCGCTGCTGGCTCGACAGGCGGTGGCCCAGGCCGGTCGTGTAGAGCATCGGCGAGGTGCCCGCCCCCACCGTCACCGGCGTGACGTCGGTCCACTCGAGGCCGGTCCCTGCCTGGCTCCAGGTCCGGCCCTTGTCGGGGGAGAGGAAGACTCCGTTGGTGGTGGCGAGGTAGAGCCGAGCGGGATCCTTCGGGTCCACCGTGATGCCGCGGCCGGCCACGCCGGGGATGCCGTTCGACCCCGGGAGCCAGGCATTGGCGGCGAAGGTCAGCGCGACCTTGAGGTCGCCGCTGCCGCCCGGCGTGCAGGGGAGCGCAAAGCAGGTCGAGACGGTGAGGTTCACCGTCTGCGCGGCGGCCGAGGAAACGATCAGCGAGAACGAGGCGGCCGTGTCGGCGAAGCCTGTGAAGGCGCTGGTGCTGGTGGCGGAGAGCGCGCCCGCCGCCCAGGCGCCGCCCGGGCTGCTCGGAGAGGTCGAGAAGGCGAGGCCAGCCTGGGGGGCGAAGGCGAGCGCCGCGCCCGGGAGCAGCTGGCCGGTCGAGTCCTTGAGCACCGCCGTCACCAGGAACGACTCCTGGCCGTCGGCGTGCACCGGGCTGGCGGAGGTCGGCGCGGCGGTGAACGTCGACTTGGCGGCATCGGGCGGCCCGGCGGCGACGGTGACGGCCGCGACGCCGGTCACCGTGGTGTCGGCCACCAGCGTGGCGATGACGTGGAAGACGCCAGCGAGGTTGGGCGCGACGTAGGCGCCCGTGGTGTTGACCGAGCCGCCGTTGGCCTCCTGCACGCTCCAGGTGACGGCGCTGTTGCCCGCGGGCGGGCTGGTGACGGCCGCGGTGAACTGCTGGCTCTTGGCCTGCTGCATCGCGATCGGCGAGGGGCTCACCTTCACCGACGGCGGCGGCGTGACGGTGACGGTGGCCACCGCGGCGGCGAGCGCGTCGGCGTTGGTGACGACCTGCACGTGGAACGTCCCGCCCGCGTTGGGCGCGGTGTAGAGCCCGGCTCCGCTGACCGTGCCGCCGCCTGCCTCCTGCACCGACCAGACGACGCCGGCGTTGCTCGGGGGCACGTTGGTGAGGTTGGCGATGAACTGCACGGTGCCCTTGGCGGCGACGGTGGGCGCGGTGGGCGTGACGGTCACCGAGACGGGCGGGATGACGGTGACGGTCGCGCTCGCGCTGGTGGCGGCGTTGGTGAGGGCCACATGGTAGGTGCCGGCCGTCGTCGGCGCGGTGTAGGCCCCGGTCGTGGTGATGGTGCCGCCTGTGCCCTCCTGCACGCTCCAGGTGCCGGGGCCATTGGCGGTGAACTGCTGGGTCTTGCCGACGTTGACCGTCGCGCTGCCGGGGGTGACCTGGAGCGGGTTCACCGTGATGGCCGCCGAGCCCGACACCGTGGGGCTCGCCACCGAGGCGGCGACCACGTGGTAGGTGCCCTGCCGGCCCGCGGAGACGAAGACCACGCCCGTCGCGCCCGAGGGCGTGAGCGAGCCGGCGGTGGCGCCCTCGGTGATCGACCACTGCACCGCGGGGTCCGACGCGCCGGCCACCACGGCCGAGAGCGAGGTCGAGGCGCCGGGCCCGATGGTGGTGGTGGCCGGGGTGACGGTGACGATCACACCCTCGACGCACTTCTTGGCCACCTTGTCGCAGTAGCTCCCTTCGCCGCAGGAGGCATCCACGGTGCAGTAGGCCTGGGGCGCGGTGGTGCTGAAGCAGCCCGCGGCGCCGAGGGAGAGCGCGAGCGCGGCGAGCAGCGCAGGGCGTGCGAGCGGAGAGGACGGAGTGTGCGTAGCCAAGAGGGGCTCCAAGCTCATCTCGAAGGGGTTCAGAAGTGGAGGACGAAGCAGGCCGCCGACACCGCGGCGAGGCCGAGGCCCACGCCGAGCAGCAGGTTGCCCTTGCTCGCCTGCGAGGCGACGTCGGCGGAGAGCTGCTTCACCTGCGCGCCGCTGTGGTCGGTGGTCGCGAGCGAATCAGCGGTGGACTGGCTCTGCGTCCCGAAGGCGATCCCGGCGGCGAGCGCCACCACCGCGGCCCCGCCCGCCACCCAGGTCCAGGTGCGGCCCGGCTCTTCGGGCTCGGCTGGCGTGGGGCGGGGCTTGATCTTCACGATCGACGGGACCGGCGCCTGCTCCCTCGGCTTCGCCGCCTCGGCGGTCAGCGCGGGCTCCTTCGCAGGCTCCTTGGCCGGGATCGCGTCCTTGGCCGCGCTGGCGTCCTTGACGGCCGCCACCTCCTTGGCCGGGCCGGCGGGCTTCGTGGCCGGCGGCGTCAGGTCGGCGCTCTTCGCCGGCGCCTTCTCGTCGTCGCCTTTAGAGCTTGCTGGGCTTGCTGGGCTTGAGGGGCTGGCGCTCGCGTCCTTCGCGTCGCCGCTCGCGGGCGCGAGGTCGGTGGGCTGGGCGGAGCGGACGTTCTGCTGCGCCTCGAGCGCCTGCTCCACCTCGGCCAGCTTCTCCTTGGCGAGCGGCGCGAACTGGCTGCTGGGCTGCTTGGCGAGGAACGCCTTGTAGGTGGTCCGGGCCATCTTGAGGTCGCCCAGCTGCCGGTGGCACTGCGCGATGTTGTAGAGCAGCGCGGCCACGTTCCTCTTCTTATAGGCCTGCTCGAAGAGCGAGAGCGCCTCCTGGAAGTGGCCGAGGTCATACTCACTCTGGCCTTGCACGAAGAAGGCCTTGGCGGCCTCGCCGTCGCTGGCGGCCTCGGCCTTGGACGGCGTCGCCTGCGCGGCAGCGGCGTGCGGGAGCGCGAGGAGCGCGCAGAGAGAGGCCAGCGCAGCGGCGCGGCAGAGCGGACGGAGCGTGGCGGACCGCAAGTGGCCAGGGGCCAGGAGCGGGGATGACGTGGGGTGCATGGGCGACCCTCCCAAACCTCCATCTACGCAGAGGAAGCGCCGGAGGAGAAGCGGTCAAATGATTCCGGCCACGCCCCGCCGGGTGCACGAGGTGCGTCCCGCCCGGCCCCCAAGCGGCCCCCTGCCCTTCGGGGTCCGCCTTCCGACCGACTGTGACCCCGCGAGCGCCGCTGCTACTGGTGCAGGGTTCGACACCCGCTGGAGGCCCGCTTGCGCCGTTCGCTCCTCACCCCGCTCGCTTGCGCCGCCCTGCTCGCCCCGCTGCCCGCGCGCGCTCTCCTCGGGGACAAGTTCCCCTTCGTGCAGGACGGGCCCGTCATCGTCGGCTTGACCTCCACTGACGCCTGGGTCACCTGGTACACGGCGCACCACCAGGGAACCGGGACGACCTGCTCGCTCGACGGGAGCGACAACACCACCCTCCCCACCCTCACGCTCTCGCTCAACGGCGCGGTCCTCAACCAGTTCCTGGACGCCAGCTGCGCGCGGGAGCACAAGGTCCGCCTCACCGGCCTCTCCCCGGGCACGAAGTACACCTTCGCGCTCGACAAGCCGTGGGACAAGCAGGGCGGCGCCACCGCCGCCGGGTCGTTCACCACCGCGCCCGCGCCGGGCTCGCGGGCGGGCTTCAAGTTCGTCGTCTACGGCGACACGCGCAACCGCTTCATCGGCCAGGGCGGCGACACCAAGGCCGACCACCAGGCGCTGGTCGCCGCCATCCAGGCCAACGAGGGCGACGCGGCCTTCCTGCTCCACACCGGCGACCTGGCGCTCAACATCAGCGTCATCTCCGGCGACGACAACGGCTACACGGAGTTCTTCTCGGTCGAGCGCGGCCTGCTCGCGAACAAGCCCATCTTCGTGGTGCTCGGCAACCACGAGACGATGGGCACCGGCTTCTTCGACAGCCTCCTCGACCCCGCCCGCTACAACGGCTCCGCGCACCCGTATTACTCTTCTCTCGATTGGGGCCCCGTCCACGTCGCGCTGGTCGACGCCTTCGAGGGCCCGCACAACCTGGCCACCGGCAACGCCCCGGCCGTCAGCGGCGCGCAGGTGCAGTGGCTCACCGAAGACCTGCGCCACGCCCAGGCCACCGGGCAGCTGTCGTTCGTCGGCGTGCACCAGGGCGCCTACAGCCACGCCATGACCAGCACGGGCCACGGCGGGCTCGCCGAGGTCGCCGCCAACGTGGTGCCGCTGATGCTCCAGTACGGTGTGCTCGGCTCGTTCGCGGGCCACGACCACTACTACCAGCGCGGCCACGAGGGCTGCATCGACTACCTGGTGGTCGGCGGGGGCGGCGCGACCATGTACGACCCAGACCCCGCGGCGGCCGGCGTGCTGGCGGCGCAGAAGAAGACCTCGTACGTCGCGGTGACCGTCACCGCCGACGGCAAGGCCACCGCCGTGGCCAAGGACCCGAGCGGCGCGGCGCTCGACACGTTCACCTTCACGGCGCCGCCCACCTCCTGCCTGGCCGACGGCGGCGCCCCTCCCCTGCCCGACGCGGGCAACGATGCGGGCGCCGACGCTGGTACGGGCCCGGGCGCCGATGGCGGCAGCGACGCGGGCAACGGCGGCCCGACGGGCTCCACGGGCTGCGCCAGCACCGGGCCCGTGGCGCTCCAGCTCGGCCTGTTCTTCGGCGCGCTGGCGCTGGTGCGGCGGCGCCGCGCGCAGCGGTAGCTCAGCCGGGAGAGCGCGGGGCCGCTCACGCAAGCCGGCCCCGCCTCCCGAGCGGACTTCAGCTCCCCGGGCCCCGCTCGGGCTCGGGCGGCGCAGGGCGCAGCGTCGAGGGCCCCTCGGTGGTCAGGTGCGCGCGGAGCTTGTGCACCAGCTTGCGCAGACCCTTGATGCGGCCCACCTCCTCGACCGAGCGGTAGCCTGCCTTGGGCCTGCGCTCGACGATGGCGTGCGCCCGGCCCTTGCCGATCCCCGGCAGCAGGCGCAGCTCGGCCTCGGTGGCCCGGTTGACGTTGAGCGCCCCGACCACTCGGGCCTTCCCGGGCTTCTTGCCCGGGCCCTTGCGCGCAGTGCGCTCGCCAGCCGCTGGCTTCTGCCGCGGACGCTTTGGTAGCGCTTTGGCTACCGACTCCTCAGGCGCCGGAGCCTCTGCCGTCGGGGCGCCTGTCGGAGCGGGCGCCGGCTCCCCGGCCTGCGCCCCGGCCGCGAACGCGAGCCAGAGCGCCGCCGCCGGGGCCGGCCACCGCAAGAGCGGAACGATGGCGGCCATGGCGCTACGACCCGTCGCCGAAGGGGTCGCCGCCCGCGGGCTTCTTGCGGCCCTCGCCGCGCGCCTCGCGCTCCTCCTTGGGCGTGTCCTCCCGGAGGTGGATCTTCCCCTGGATCGGGAGCGAGTCGAGGTAGACGTTGATCGACCCGTCCCGGTTGGTGAAGGCGCTCCCGATCCGGTTCCAGAAGGGCTTGTCGTAGCCCTTCTTCTCGATGATCACGTAGGCCGCCAAAGGGCGCTTGCCGCCGCTTGGGGCCGCGCCCACTCCCGCTCCCGCGAACTCCGCTCCGCTCCCCTGCTCCGCACGCACGTGGTGCTCCTGCATGGCGCTCCCCTTTTCGGTCACTTCGTTAACCAACGGCCGCGAGTTGCGGCCCGGGCCCGGCTTTGGTCGCCGCGCGGTAGGGGGTAGAGCACTGCGCGTGCCAGCGGGCTCTCCCTCTGGGGAGCCTGCGCGGGGGACCAGATCGAGCCGCGGCGCGGGCCGAAACGGGCGCAGCGCGGGGGCGTTCCGTAGAGGGCCGGACAGACGAGCGGAGGCGCGCAGAACGCTCGTTCGTCAACGAAGCGTTGGCGTCCGACCGCAGGAGCCCTGGCTCTCCTCCGCGTCCTCCGCCCCTCGTCTTTCGCCCTCCGCGTTGAAGCATTTCGCGGCAGTGGTCGGTCGCGCTCGATCGAGCAACCAACGACGCAACAGGCCCCCTCCCGTCTCGCCGATCGGCGCTTCAGCGCACCGCGGTCGACTGCGCCAGAGCGGCCGCTTGACGCCGCGCGCCAGCCGCGCGATACGGGCTTCCTCATCGTTCGACGTGCCGCCGTGGTGCCCAGCAATGGGCCTTTCGAGGGAAGCCGGTCAGACACCGGCGCGGTCCCGCCACTGTAGCCGGGCAGCTTGTCCCATGGAGCCACTTGGGTCCCCACGACCAGGGAAGGCGGGACACGCGCGCCACGCCCCAAAGCGTGGCAGACCCGGGAGCCAGGAGACCTGCCTCGGCGGCACGAAACAGCAGCGCTTCACCTCTTCGAGAGAAAAGAGGGGAGACTCGTGCCGCACGCCCACGCCCTTCCGGGGCTATCCGGACCTCGGTCGCTTTCACCCCCTCCCATTCGCTTTGCGCTGCTGCTCGCCTGCGCGGCGCTCGCGCTGCCCGTGCGCGCGCAAGAGCCCGTGCAGCAGGAGCCGCTCGCGCTTCCGCCCGTGGAGATCGTCGCCGAGCCGCTCGACGGCTCCGCGCGCGCCCGGGCCGCCCAGAGCACGGTGATCGACCTGGGTCGCTACGCGGGCGAGGCGCGCACGGTCGCCGACCTGCTCGCGACCGCGCCGGGCGTCAGGGTCCAGCAGGCCGGCCCGGGACAGCTGGCGCAGGTGAGCCTGCGGGGCGCGAGCGCGGACGAGTCGCTGATCCTGCTCGACGGCATCCCGCTGGTGGGGCCGGGGGGCGGCTCGGTGGACCTCTCGTCGCTGCCATCTTCGCTGCTCTCCAGGCTGATCATCAGCCGCGGCGTGCTAGGCGCGCAGCTGGGCGCGGGCGCGCTCGGCGGCGCCATCGAGCTGGTGCCGATGGGCTTCTCCAAGACGCAGACCAGCGGCGGCGTGCAGCTGGCGGGCGGCTCGTTCGGGACCGCGCAGCTCGCTGCAGACCTCGCGGTGGCCACGGCCGGCGGCGCTGCGTGGGCCGGCGGCGTGCAGCTCGACCGCACCGCTGGCGACTTTCCCTACGCGCACCAGCTGACCCCGGAGGTGGGCGGTCCTTACTACGCGGTCTCGCGCAGCAACGCCGACGCCTGGCGGTCGAGCGGCCTCCTGCGCGGCGCGCTCCCGACTTCGATCGGCGAGGTCGACGTGCTCTTCCAGCTCTCGGCCGGCGAGCGCGGGCTCCCGGGCTCCGATGGCCTGGAGACCCCCAACGCCCGCTCCGCCGACACCAGCGGCCTCGCCGGCCTGCGCCTCAGGCAGCTCCTACCAGTAATGTCGGGCGACGCGGTGCTGACCACCCGCGCCTGGGTGCGCGGCAGCCTGCTCACGCAGCGCGGCCTGGGCATCGGCTTCGGCGACTGCCAGAGCGGCCTCTCGAGCCCGTCGTGCGCGGCGCAGGCGAGCCACACCATCGGCGCGCGCGGCGAGGTGGAGGTGGCGCTGCCGGTCGGGCAGGCGCAGGTGCTCTCGGCGCAGCTCTCCACGGGCGGCGAGTGGGTGGCCGGCGACTACACCGGCATCCACCGGCGGGCGATCGGCTCGCTGCGGCTGTCCGACGACGCGACGCTGCTCGCGGGCGCGCTCTCGCTGCACCCGGCGCTGCGGCTCGATCTGGTGGGCGAGCAGACCGCCATCAGCCCCGGGTTCGGCGTGGTGGCGCGGCCCTTCCGGGGCACGCTCTTCGAGCCCGTCGAGCTGCGCGCGAGCGTCGGCTCGTCGCTGCGGCCGCCCTCGTTCTCGGAGCTGTACCTCGCGCAGGGCCCGACCAAGCCGAACCCCGACCTGCGCCCGGAGCGGGCCCTCTCGGCCGACGCGGGCGTGGGCCTGACCACCGAGGATTTCACCGTCGCGCTCTCGGGGTTCTGGTCGCGCTACACCGACCTGATCTTGTACGAGCTGTTCCCGCCGGCGCAGGCTCGGCCGTTCAACATCGGGCAGGCGCGCATCGCCGGGGCGGAGCTCCAAGTGTTGGTGCGGCTCCCGCTCGCAGCCACGCTGGAGGCGAGCTACAGCCTGCTCGGCGCCATCAACGAGCGGCCCAGCGTCACCGAGGGCGGGCAGAAGCTCTCCTACCGCGCGCCGCACCGGCTCTACGCGCGGCTGGCGCACCGGGGCGAGCGGGTGGAGGCCTTCTTCCAGGGCAACTTCACCTCGGCGATGCCGCGCAACGCCTTCGGAACGGCAGACCTGCCCGCGCAGCTCCGCCTCGACGCAGGGGCCGGCGTGCGGGTGGCCGGGCCCGTCTGGCTCGACCTCGAGGTGCGCAACCTCCTCGACGCGCAGACCCAGCAGGACCTCTTCCAGTATCCGCTGCCCGGGCTGTCGCTGCTGGCGACCGTCCGCGCGCGGCTCTAGCAGCCTCCCGCTTTCGTCCGCAGTCCCTTTGCGGCGGGCGGCTGCCCACAAGGCAATCGCTTCGCCGCGGCCACACACCGCAGCCCCACGGAGTCCTCCAAGTGCGTACCCTTCTCGTCGGTGTTACACTTTCCCTGCTCGCCGCCTGCAGCAACACCACGTACACGGCGCCGCCGCCGCTGAAGAAGACCGCGCTGCCCTCGGGCGCGGCGCTGCGGCCGTTCGCCGCCAA
Organism: Deltaproteobacteria bacterium; assembly: GCA_043782365.1. Lineage (GTDB taxonomy): Bacteria > Myxococcota > Myxococcia > Myxococcales > 40CM-4-68-19 > CAIWCD01. The sequence continues at coordinate 1,919 of JAYWAO010000363.1, read as the reverse complement.
CAACCCCACCCGCGCGGCTCCCCAGGGGATCGCCGCGGGCCCGGGCGGCAGCGCCTTCATCGCGCTCACCAACCTCGACGCGAACTACGGCCCCGGCGGCCCCGGCCTGCTGGTGCGGCTGCAGCCCGAGACCGGCGCGCAGACGGTGATCTCGCTCGGCGGCGCCGACGACCACGCCTGCACCAACGCGGGCGTGGTGAAGAACGACAGCGGCCTCTTGGTGATCGTCTGCTCGGGCGGCTTCTCGGGCACGGGCGGCAGGCTGGTGGTCGAGGTGAACCCGCAGACCAACGCGGTGGTCCGCAGCCAGACGCCGCCCGCGGGCGTGCAGCCCTCGTCGGTCGCGGTGGCAGCCAGCAAGGTGTGGGTCGGCGACTTCAGCCTGCCGCGCCTCTACAGCCTCTCGCGCAGCGACTTCTCCATCGCCGACGGCGCCGACGCCGCGCACAAGCTGATCGACCTCCCCTGCCCCGGCGCCTACAGCTACGTGGCCGACCTCCTGGTCGTCGGCGGCTCGCTCTTCGCGCTCTGCGGCGCCACCGACGGCATCATCGTGCGCCTCGACGCGGCCACCGGCGCGGTGAAGGATTCGGTGGGCGTGGGCGGCCAGCCCGTGGCGATGGCGGCCACCGGCGACGGCCGCGTCGCGGTGACCAACTCCACCAGCGACCAGCTCTCGCTGGTGACCCCGGGCGTGACGCTCACCGCGCAGGTCAACGCGGTGCCGTTCAAGAAGAGCGCCACGCTCAGCGACGTGAAGGCGCGCGGGCAGTTCCTCTACACGGTGACGAGCGGGACGAACGCCGTGCAGAAGATCGACCTCGCCGCCAAGGACCAGACGCACCTGATCATCGCCGAGCAGCCGACGGGCGCGGGGTCGGCCCCTTACGGGATCCTGCCGCTCGACGACAACCAGGCGGTGGTGACGAACAACCTCACCGGCGAGGTGGTGGGGGTGAACTTCGCGGCGGCCACCTCGACGACGCCGTAGCCCGCGCGGCAGCTGGCCGCAGTTGACGCCTCCATTTCGATACTGAAGAGTACCAAAATGGAAACTCCGGTCGTCGAGGCCCTCCCCGCAGTCCCGCTGTCCCGCGAGCCGTTCAGCGTCGGCGCGGTCCTCAGCCGCACCTTCTCGGTCTGGTCGGCGAACCTGCCCGTGTTCGCCGGCTCGACCGCCGTGCTGCTCCTGCCGGCGCTCCTGCTGCCGGAGATGCGTCCCGACGCGCCCTCTACGCTGATCTGGACCATCATCTACGGCCTCTACGTCGGGCTGGTCAGCCTGGTGATCTCGGGCGCGTTCATCTTCGGCGTGGTCCAGCAGCTGCGCGGCAAGAAGGTCACCCCCGGCGAGCTGGTCGCGGCCGGCACCCGCAACATGCTCCCGCTGATCGGCACGGGCATCGTCACCGGGCTGATGATCCTGGGCGGCTACCTGCTGCTGATCGTGCCCGGCATCCTCTTCACGCTGCGCTGGATGCTGGTGTCGCCGGTGGTGGTGATGGAGGCCGGCGCCAACCCGCGCAAGCGCAGCAGCGTGCTCACCGAGGGCCACCGCGGGGCGCTCTTCGGGATGATCATCCTGGTCGCCGTGGTGGGCGCGGTGCTCGGGGCGGTGATGGGCGCCATCCTCGGCAACGCTTCGCTGGTGGCGCGCCTGGTGCAACTGGTGTTCAACACCGCGCTCACCTCGTCGTTCCAGGCGGTGCTCTACGGCTGCGCCTACTACGCGCTGCGCGTCGAGAAGGAGGGCGTGGACGTCGAGCAGCTCGCCGCGGTGTTCGACTAGTACCGCGCGTCCGAAGTCTCTCCCCTATGTGGCTCAATACCGGTCAAACAACTTCGGTCGAGGCACCCCGATCAGGAGCCCCGGCAAATGCCGGGGCTAGAAGGACCGCCGCCCCCTTCGGGGGCTGCGA
>JAYWAO010000362.1:0-12209 GCA_043782365.1 Deltaproteobacteria bacterium | reverse complement strand
ATCTGCGAGACGCCGCCGTCGTTGTAATACAGCTCATAGATGCTCGGCGCCCGGAAGGACTTGCCCGCCATCAGCTTGGTGACGCCGCCCTGGTAGGGGCGCAGGATCAGCGCCAGGCGCGGGTTGATCGAGCTGCCGAAGGTGGAATAGGTGTCATAGCGCGCGCCCGCCGAGAGGTGGAGCCAGCCGGTGGGCTTCAGGTCGGCGAGCAGGTATCCCGCGCCAAGCTGGAACGGGTTCTTCTGGTTGAGGTAGTCGGCCTGCTGCGGGGTCCCGACCTCCGCCGTCCCGCGCTGCTCGACGCGCAGGTGGGCCTGGCCCTCGACGCCCGCCATCACCCGCAGCAGGTCGCCCGAACGCAGCGTCAGCCGCGCCTCGCCGCCCACCCAGGCGCCCCAGAAGAACTCGCGGCGCAGGTTGCCCGAGTCGGGCGTTCCCAGGAGCGTCGAATCATAGTGGTAATAGTCGGCGTAGGCGCGCGCCAGCAGGTCTACGTTCGCGCCGAAGCTGGGGGCATATCGCAGCTCGGCATAGGCGCGGGTATCGACGATCTTGCTGGTGGGGTCACCCACCACCGTGGCGTACTCGCCCGTGGGCATGTGCTTCTCGCGGACGTTGAAGGCCGCCTGCAGCGTCAGGTCCCTCCACCAGGTCTGCAGGCTGAGGTTGCCGCCGCGCACGCCATCGGAGCCGCGCGAGACGCCGGTCTGCCCCGTCGCCGCGTCCACCCGCTCGGGGAAGAAGAAGTCCTGCCCCGCGCCGCTGAGCCCGGAGGCGCTCAAGCTGAAGCCCGCGCTGTCGGAGGCCGCGCGCACGGCGAAGCGCGCGCGGAGCTCCCCGGGCTCGTCGGTGGCGAGCGTGGCCGAGAGCTCGCTCCCTGCGCGGTGCGGCCGCGAGACCAGGTTGAAGACGCCGCTGAACGCGCCCGTGCCGTAGAGCACCGAGCCGGGGCCGCGGACGATCTCGATGCGCTCGAGGTCGCCGAGGTCGACGCGGCCGTCGGCGCCGCCGTACGACTGGCCGATCCAGTCGTCGTTGGTGGAGTGGCCGTCCTGCAGGATCAGCACCCGGTTGCCGTAGCTGCCCGCGGGCCCGAAGCCCCGGACTCCGATCGACCGGTAGGTGCGGTCGTCGTTCTGGAAGACGCCGCGCACGCCGCGGAGCGCGTCGATCAGCGTCGGATAGCCCATCGCGCGGAGCTCGGCGCCGGAGATCACCGTCACCGAGGAGGGCGCGTCGTCGAGCGACTCGGCGGTGCGCGAGGCGGCCGAGACCTCCTCCAGCGGCGCCATCGCCAGCTCCAGCCGGGCCTGCTCGCCGGCCTTCACCGTCGCGGTCTTCTCGATGGTCCGGTAGCCGCTGCGCGAGACCTTCACGCGCCGCTCGCCCACGGCCACCTCCAGCACCACCGGGGTGAAGCCCAAGAGCTTGCCGTCCACCTCGACGGCGGCGCCGCCATCGTCGGTGTTGACCACCAGGCCGCCGGTCACGGGCTGCAGCGCGAAGTCGGCGAGCACCGTGCCCTTGGCCGGCACCTCGACGCGGCGGTATCCGGGGAGGAAGCCCTCCTTGCGCAGCTGCAGCGTGCGCCTGCCCGGCGGCAGCTGCAGCTCGCACGGCAGCGCGCAGGAGACGTCGAAGCCCTCCACGCCCACCAGCGCGCCGAGCGGCGTGCCGGTGACCTTGACGGTGCCCGTGACGCGGGCGAGCCTGAACTCGACCAGCGTCTCCTTGCCGAGCTCGAGTATTACACCTTCCCGCACCCCGCTCTCGAAGCCCTCGGCCTCCGCCAGCACGGTCACCTTGCCCTTGCCGAAGCCGAGTAAGGCCGGGGTCTGCGCCCGCGGCCCGAGGTCCTTGCGGTCGATGTAGACGGTGGCGCCGGGCACGGGCGTCACCACCCGCAGCACCGCCACCAGCGGCGCCACCTTCCCGAGCGCGCGCTCGAGCGAGGCCTTCTGCGCAGCGTCGGTCTCGGCCTCCCGCGCCTGGGTGTAATACCGGAACGCCTCGGGGTACTGCTTGAGGGCGGCATAGGTGGCCGCGATGTTCGCCACCACGTTGCGGTTGGGCACCAGCCGGTTGGAGGCGAGGAAGTGCTCGAGCGCCCCCTTGTAGTCCTGGGCGCGGAAGCGATCGGCGCCCAGCTCGAACTGGAGGTCGGCCTCGTCGGCGAGGTCTCCGGCGCGGGCGGGGGCGGCCCACAGGACGAGGAGCGCCGCGCAGAGCGTCGCGCGGAGCGGTGCAGCGAGAGCAGCGACGCGGAGCATGGAACCTCGCAGCGGGTGGGCGCTGTGACCGGGCCGTAAGTCTTATCAACCTAGCACGTGCGACTCCCTCGTTCGGGGAAGGGGCCGCCCCGCACCAACGCACCTCCCGCCGGGAAGAAGCGGCGTGACGTCCGTCATCATGGCCGACCCATGCGCGCCCCCCCGCACCGAGAGACCGGCCTGGTCCACGCCCTCGCTGATGGGGAGCTGGGGCCCTTGGACGCGTCGCAGGTGCGCAGCCACCTCGCGCGGTGCCCGTCCTGCGCACGGGAGCTGGGTGACGCGCTCCTGCTCGGCGAGCTGGGAGAGCGGCTCGCGTCGGTGGAGGGCTCGCTGCCGTGGTGCTGGACCGCGAAGTCGCCGAGGAGCTGAGCAGGCGGGCTGCGGTGGAGTGGGCGCAGGCGGTGGGAAGATCGCGCACGCCGCGCGTTGGAGGCCGTATTGCGCGCACTTTGCCTCGCGTGCCGATGCCCGAGGAGGTCAATTCTCGCGACGTGACCGTGAGCCACCAATCGGCCGTCTCGCCGTTCTCGAACCACCTCGCCGACATCGCCCACGCGGGCGCGGCGGCTCGCTCCTGGTGCGCTTCTGCAATGGCGCGCTGCGACGCCTTCGCAGTGCCTCCGACCTCCCTACAGCCCGCGGACGATCTTCTCCGACTCCTCCCAGAGCCGCCCGGCCAGCGCCGCATCGACCGCGTCCTTCCGCGGCCGCTTCCCATTGCAATCGGCGAGATATTGCCCGGCAAACGCCAGCGCCTTCGGGTGCACCGCCGCGAACACGCCCGTGGCCGCCCCCTCCCCCACGCTCTTGAGCACCAGCGGCGAGGCGAGCGCCATCGCCAGCCCCGCGACGCCGGCCATGCTCCGCGTCAGGTTGGTGCGGATGACCCCCGGGTGCACCGCATAGGCAGTGCGCCGGCTCCCCGCGAAGCGCCGCTGCAGCTCCTGCGCGAAGAGGAGGTTGGCGAACTTCGACTGCCCGTAGGCGGTCCACCCCTGGTAGCCGCGGTCGCCCGAGAGGTTGTCGAACTCGATCCCGCCCTTGGGCGCCGCGCCGTGGGCCGCGCTCGAGAGCATCACCACCCGGCCCTCCGGCGCGAGCGACTCGAGCAGGCCCGTCACCAGGATGAAGTGGCCGATGTGGTTGGTGAAGAACTGCAGCTCGACCCCGTGCGCCTTCTGCAGCTTGGGCAGGGCCATGATGCCCGCGTTGCAGAGGATGGCGTCGAGCTTGGTGCCCGCGGCGCCGAGGTCCGCGCTGACGGCGGCGACGCAGGCCTTCACCGAGGCGGGGTCCGACAGCTCGCAGGCATACGGCGTCGCCTTTCCGGGGAGCTTCGCGCAGGCCTCGGTGGCCTTCGCGAGCGTCCGCGCGCAGCCGAGCACGTGGGCCCCGCGCAGGGCGAAGACGCGCGCCGCCTCCTCGCCGATCCCGGAGTTGCAGCCCGTCACCAGGATGGTCTTGCCCGCGAGCGAGAGGCCCTCGGTGACCTGCTCGGCCGAGGTGCCGTAGCCGAAGCCGGTGGGGCCGTTGGGCTTGATCATCGAGAGCAGGGACATGGGACTCCAGGCTGGGGTGGCGCGCTCTTGTAACCGCCGCACCCCGCGCGCGCCAGATCGACTACCTTCGCGCGATGACCGACCAGACCCAGGCGCTCCTCGCGCTCGCGCAGCGGTGGCTGGCGGCCTTCAACACGAAGGACCTCGACGCCCTGCTCGCCCTCTACCAGGACGACGCCGTCCACCTGAGCCCGAAGCTGCGCGACCGGCGGCCCGAGACCAAGGGGGAGCTCCGCGGCGTGGCCGCGCTGCGGGCCTGGTGGCGCGAGGCGCTCGACCGCCTTCCGGGGCTGCACTACCAGGCGACCCGCCTGACCGCGATGGAGGACCGGGTCGTCCTGGAGTACGTGCGGCACAACCCGGGCGACCCAGACCTCCTGGTGGCCGAGGTCCTCGAGGTGGGCGCGGGCGGGCAGATCCGCGCGTCGCGCGTCTACCATGGGTAGTCGCCCCCCGAGGATCGACGCGGCTCCCCACGCCCTTCACGCCGGGTGCACGCTCCCCGCTCCCCGGCGTGCGACGGCATGCCGCGCCGCCTCACCCTTGCGCGTCCCCGGGCCTGCTGCTACATTGTGAATGTGAGAATGAGTCTCAAAATCATCCAAGGGCCCACGCCGTGACCGCCGCCCCTCCCCTGGCCAGCCTGGCCTCGCTGGCGGTGGGCTCGAGCGCACCCGTCATCTCGCTGGCCATGCCCGACCGCGAGGCGGCGTGGCTGCGCGCGGTCGGCCTCGTCGAGGGCATCTCAGTGATGCTCTTGCGCAAGGCCCCGTTCGGCGGCCCGGTGCACCTGCGGCTCTCGAGCGGGCTGGAGCTGGCCCTCGACCTCGGCCTGGCGCGCGCCGTGCTCGTGCAGGTCGCGGCGCTGGCGAAGCCATGAAGAGCACGCTCGCGCTGGTGGGCCGGCCCAACGCGGGGAAGTCGTCCCTCTTCAACGCCATCACCCACGGCAGCGCGAAGGTCGGCAACTTCCCGGGCATCACCGTGGAAGCGCTGACGGGCTCGACGAAGTACGACGACGGCTCGCCGCTGACGGTGATCGACCTCCCGGGCGTCTACTCGCTCGAGGGCGACGTCGACCCCGAGAGCGACGAGGGCCACGCCCGGCACTCGCTCGATGCCCTGCAAGGCGGCCCACACCTGGTCGTGCAGGTGCTCGACGCCACCCAGCTCATCCCCAGCCTGCGGCTCACCCGCGAGCTCCTGGTGCGCAAGCAGCCGCTGGTCGTCCTCGCCACCCAGCACGACCTCTTGCAGGCGCAGGGCTCCGACCTCGACACCGCCGCTCTCTCCGAGGCGCTCGGCGTGCCCGTCCTCGCGATCAGCGCGCGCGAGAAGGGCCTGCGCGAGAAGCTGCTCAGCTTCTTCGCCGACTCTGCCGCCCGGCACCAGACGCCCTCGGCGCGCACGTTCGACGAGGTGCAGCTCGCCGGGCAGGTCCTGCGCAAGCGGCAAGGCGCAGAGGCGAAGGCGCAGGCCGTCCGCAACCGCACCGAGCGGATCGACGCGGTGGTGCTGCACGCCGTGCTCGGCCCGCTGGTGTTCTTCGCGCTGATGACGGTGCTGTTCGCCTCGGTCTTCCTGGTGGCGGAGCCCGCCACCGCCTTCATCGACGGCATCAACCGCGCGCTCGGGGGCCGCATCGAGGCCGCGCTGGGCCCGGGGCTGGTCACCTCGCTGCTGGTGAGCGGCGTGCTCGGCGGCGCGGGCACGGTGCTGGCGTTCCTCCCGCAGATCGTGCTGCTCACGGTGGCGATGGAGCTGGTGGACGCCTCGGGCTACCTCGCGCGCTGCACCTATCTGGTGGACCACGCGCTCCGGCTCGCGGGGCTCGGCGGCCGCTCGTTCGTGCCGCTGCTCTTCGCCCACGCCTGCGCGGTGCCGGCCATCACCTCGGCGCGGATCATCCGCGAGCCCGGGCAGCGGCTGCGGACCATTTTGGTATTGCCCTTGATGACCTGCGCGGCCCGCATCCCCATCTACGGGCTCCTCATCACCACCTTCTTCGTCGGCAAGAGCCCGTGGTTCAAGAGCGCGGTCTTCGTGGCGCTCTACGCGGCGGGCGTCGGCTCGGCGTTCCTCGCCTCGTTCATCCTCGGGCGCACCGTGAAGAAGACCTCCAAGCCGCGCCTGCTGGTGCTGGAGCTTCCCGCCTACCGCACGCCGCAGCCGATGGTGATCCTGCGCCTGGCGGGCCGCACCGCGCTGCGCTTCCTACGCGACGTCGGCTCGCTCATCCTGGTGGCCTCGATCATTCTCTGGGCGCTGCTCACCATCCCCGGTCCGGGCAGCGCGGAGGCAAGGCTGCAGGCCCCGCCGGGCGCCTCCGAGCGGGTGCTGGCGATGCACGGCAGCATCGCCGCTTACGTGGGCCGCGGCATCGAGCCGATCACCAAGCCCGCCGGGTTCGACTGGCGCATCAACGTGGGCCTGATCGGCTCGATGGGCGCGCGCGAGCTGATGGTGGGCACGCTCGGCGTCATCTTCGGCATCGAGGACGAGGAGACCCGCGACCCGCTCTCCGCCAGGCTGCGCGAGGCGAAGAACGCGCGCGGCGAGAAGAGCTACGGCGTGCCCACGGCGCTGGCGCTGATGGCGTTCTTCGTGCTGGCCTGCCAGTGCATGAGCACGCTTTCGGCGGTGCGGCGGGAGACGCGGTCGTACAAGTGGCCGGCGTTCGTCTTCGTCTACACCTATGTGGCGGCCTGGGTGCTGGCGGTGTTCGTCTACCAGGTGGCGTCGCTCTTGGCTTGAGGGTCGCGGACCTGAAGGCCCCCGGGGGTGCAGATCCCACGAGTCGGGCTGCACCGAAGCAGCGAATCCCTCGTCAGTCCGGTCCACCTCTGGCAGCTGGCGTGGACCGGACCTGTAGGCGCGGGCGCTAGCGCCTGTCCGAAGAGAGGTCGAGCCGCCAGACGCTCCGCCCGTGGGTCGCCGCATAGAGCAGCTTCGGCGAGGGCGACAGCGCCAGGTGGTAGACGGCCACGGGCGGCAGGCCGGTCGCGGCCACCGTCCAGGCGGCGGCGCCCGCCGGCAGCCGCAGCACGCCGAAGTCGGTCCCCGCGTAGAGGTCTCCGCTGGCGTGGTCGCGGACCAGCGCGGTGACGGGCAGGTCGCCCAGGTTGTAGCTCAGGTCGGTGAAGACGGGCGGCCCGGCCGCGGGCACCCGCGCTTCATACACATGGCCCGGCGCATAAGGCGTGTAGGCCCCATAGCCCGTATAGGCGACCCAGCCGTGGGCGCCGTCCTTGGGGTCGATGACGAGGTCGCTGACCACCCGGCCGGGCGTCGCCGGGAAGCTGTCGATGCGGGCGAAGGCCACCGACGCAGGGGCAGCGGCGTCGGCGTTGCGGGTGACGAGCACGCGGCCGCGCCTGGTGGCTCCCCAGAGGGTGCCGGTGTCGCCCGTGCTGCGCGCCACCGCCACCACCGCGCCGCCGATCCGGTCGGCGCCGAAGGCTGCGCCGGTGAGCCGGAAGCCGAGCGGGACCCAGTCGCCGCACTGCACGGTGAAGTCGCCCGTGTATTCGTTGCAATGGGCCTCGAGATAGTCCTGCGGACCGCCGCTGTCCTTGGTGCGGAAGACGTGGGCGAGGCCCGCGAACATCGACCCGCCCACCACCGGGTCGGTGATGATCGGCATGTAGAACGCCGACGGCTCACGGGCGAGGTAGAGCGGGTCGGCGATCCAGTTCCACCCGAGCGGGTCGGCGCCGCGGAAGTTCACGTCGGTGCTCGGGTTGTAATAGGTGTGCACGCGGACGTTGGGGTTGACCGCGTCGAAGCCCGACTGGCCGCCGTCGCCGCCGATGCTCTCGAAGAACGACCCCTTGCCGCCGTAGGACCAGGTGCCGTTGTCCTGCGTGCCGCCCATCCACTCGCCGGCCGGATCCTTCGGGTTGAGCGAGACGCTCTGGAACTGCAGCGTGGGCAGGCCCGCGTTGAGGCTGTCGATCCGCGCCGGGATCGAGGAGAGCCACGCCTGGCAGTCGAGGAGGTCGAGCCCGCCGATCGGGCGCGAGAGGCAGTCGGCGGAGTTGTCGACGAAGACGCCGCTGGTGCGCACGAGGCCTCCGTCCGAGCCGATGAAGGCCATGCCCGGCTTGCGCGGGTTGAAGACGATCGCGTGCTGGTCGGGGTGCATGCCGAGCGCCGGCGAGCGGGCGTCGGCGGTCATGTCGGTGAAGTGGACGCCGGCGTCGGTGGAGCGCATCACCGCGCGGCCGTTCGAGGGCGGGGTGGCGGTGAAGACCTCGCCGTAGTTCATGCTGCCGCCGATCCAGACCACGTCGGGCTGGCCGGGCGGAGTGCCGATGAAGATGTCGTACCAGCACTGGCTCTCGCAGAAGCCCCACGAGCCGTAGCCGGGGGTGCCGGGGGTGGGATCCGAGAGCGGCGTCCAGCCGAAGTTTTTGGCGCCGTCGGTGAGGAAGCCGGCGGAGACGCTGGCGTCGTCGACGCGGTAGACCGCCGACTCGCCGGTGGCGTCCACCGAGTTGGCCAGGTAGATGCGGGTGGTCTTGCCCCGGTTGGCGAGCGCGATCGCGGTGCGGTCGAAGCCGTCGTTGTCGGGGCTCGGCGAGTAGAGGCGGCGCCAGCCGGCGTCGCCGTCGAACTTCGCCGAGGAGCGGTAGACGCCGCCGCCCATGATGGAGACGTAGAGGGTGTCGAGGTCGTTCGGGTCCTGGGCGATCTGCTGCACGCCCCAAAAGCTTTTGCCCGGCCCGGTCGAGAACACCCGCCCGAAGGTCGCGCCGCCGTCGATGGACTCGAAGAGCCCGAGGTTTGCGGTGTGCGGCGGCACGGAGGCGTTCGCCGAGGCGGCGCTGCCGTGGAGCGCGGTCATGGTGCCGAACCAGAGGTGGTTGCCGTCGCGGGGATCGACGACGATCGAGGCGATGGAGAGACCGTCGGCGAAGGGGACGCTGGCCGGGAGCAGCTGCCAGCTGTCGCCGCCGTTGGTGGACTTGAAGAGGCCGACGCCGGCCTCGCTGTCACCCGACGAGTTCTGCTCGCCCGTGCCCGCGTAGAGGATGCGCCCGCGGCCGCTCGGGTCGACCGCGAGGGAGCCGATGGCGTTCGAGGTCAACCCGGTGGAGGCGTTCGACCACTCGGTCTCGTCCTCCTCGGTGGGGTCCTCGAGGCGCCAGACGCCGCCGCCAGCGGCTCCCAGCCAGAGGTGGCAATCGCCGCCCTGGTCCTTGCCGCAGCCCGGGGAGAGGGCCAGCGCGGTGACCCGGCCGGAGACGGTGGTGTCGCGCCCGGTGTAGGTGACGATGGCCGGGGTCGGGTTGACCGAGGGGGCCACCTGTCTCCACGCCCCGCGGCCGTCGCTGCCGAGGCTGCCCCAGGCAGCGCGCGCCGCACGCGACTGCTGCGGGTCGATCGAATCATTGGGGAAGGCTTGGTTCTGGTAGCGGAAGTAGTCCGGCCGGCTCTGGCCGTCGTCGCTGCCGACCGCGTTGACGTGGGTCCTCCCTGGAGAGGCCTTGCCTGCCGCGCGAGAAGGCGCGGAGGCGAGCGAGAGCAGACACAGCAGCACAAGGTACTGGGTCGATGGCATGAATCCCCCAAAGTTCGGATATGGACCGGAATGCCCGGCGATAGGGTGGTAGCAGGTGGGCGCTGTCGCCTCAAGGCACCGCGCGTCGTGGCTTTGCGGCCCCAGCACGGAGCCTGGGATTAGGAGCACCACGCGGCGCCGGCCGGGCGCCGCAGCCGGCGCGGAACGGACCGGCTGTCCGGGTCGCTGGAGTTCACCCTGGCACCTCGGCGCACCCTACCCCAATGGAGCCGGCAGACGCAGGGCTGGCGCGCGCTGGCGCCGCAACGTTCGATACAGTCGCATCATCGATCTGCCCGATGCGGACCGGGCCGCGCCTCTGCGACGGTCGTCTTATATGTCACCACTCCGTCGCCTCGTCATCGGTCTGTCCTGCGCGCTCGCCCTCTCCGCGTGCCACCACGACTCGCTCCTGTTGGGAGTGAACTCGGCGGCGTCGGCGCCCGGCGTGCTCGCCTTCGGCGACGTGCTGGTGGGCGACTCCAAGGTCCTCTCGCTCAAGGTCACCAACACCGGCAGCGTGGCGGTCGAGGTGAAGGGCGCGAGCACCAGCGCGCCGTTCCAGGTGGCGGTGACGCCGTCGTCGATCCCGGTGAGCGGCAACCTCCAGTTGGAGGTCGGCTTCAAGCCCGCGGGCCCGCAGTCGGTGCAGGGCACGCTGACCATCACCTTCGCCACCGCCGAATCGATCGTCGTGGAGCTGACGGGCAACGGCACCGTCACGGTGCCGCCGGGCCCGGACGGCTGCGACGACCTCACCGCGCCCTGCGGCAACGGCGAGAAGTGCTGCAACCACGCCTGCACCGCCGTCGGCCCCCCTGGGCTCTGCCCCTGCGCGGGCAACGGCTCCACCACCTTTGGAGCGGGCACGGTCATCATCCCGATGGATGCCTGCTGGCAGCCCGGCTACGACATCACCTCGGCCCCCGCGCACTGCACCGACAACGCGCGCGGCCGCGGCGACGACGCCGCGCTCAAGGCCTATGGCCTCGTCTACTTCCTGCTGCAGCACCAGGTCACCGTCTACATGGCGATCGACCCGCTGAAGGCGGCCATCGACGACGTCGACCTGAAGCTGGTCTCCCACGACGGCCGCGCGCCCGTGACGGGCCTCGACTGGGGCTCGGGCCTCGACATCCCGCTCACCGACAACGCGCAGACCACCGTCGAGTACCGGGGCGCGCCGTTCCTCATCGACTCCTCGCAGAACAGCCGGGTGATGAAGCTGTTCGCCGAGGACCCGGACTTCGCGCAGTTCCGCAACGCCGGGAACATCACCGTGCACGTGGCGCGGACGCGCTTCAACACGGCGGTGGCGAAGTCGATCAGCGTGGTCCCCTCGCGAGTGGCGCTCCTGCAAGTGCCCCCGCTCGGCGGCGCGGGCGGCGAGACGCCCACCGACATCTTGAAGCGCTACCTCGCCTCGGCCGGCCTCAACTTCGCCGGCGCGGGCGGCACGCCCTCGGCCCCGGGCAAGATCTACGACGTGCTCAACGAGGCCGACTTCCTCCCCGACTACGCGAGCAGCAAGCTGAAGTCGGGCGGCTACAAGCTCCTCTGGGCCCCGCACTGGGACGGCGCCTCCACCGCCGCGAAGAGCGACCAGCAGCTCGCCACCATCGGCGCCTATGTGAACGCGGGCGGCGACCTCTTCGCCGAGTGCGCGGCGATCGGGACGCTCGAGGGCGTGCCCAGCACCTTCTCCGGCAGCGGCGCACCCGGCTCGGCGGCGACGCGGTTCCAGAGCACCAACCAGTTCGCGGTCAACAACAACCCTTCGAGCAACCAGAACAACGGCGCCGCCGGCCCGTTCACCTACGACTGGCTCTCGAGCCCCTTCGCGCAGCGGGGCGACTTCCCGTTCGCGAGCTACAACGGCGCCATCATCGACTTCCACCCGAACAGCGGCGCGCAGTACCGGCCGGGCGTGCAGAAGATGATCGTCAGCGGCGGGCGCACCGAGATCTTCACCTCGCTCGACCAGCACGCGCAGGGCAAGGGAACGGTGGTCTACCTCGCCGGGCACGACTACTCGGTGGACGGGCGGGCCAAGCGGGGCGCGGGCGTGACCGCGGGGTCGCGGCTGGTGCTGAACACGCTCTTCTCGCTGGGGACGAACAACGTCTGCCAGCCGTAGGATCTTCAGGACGAGGCGCGCGCCAGCGCTTCATCGACCGCCAGCAGCGCGGCGCCCGCGGTGTAGCCCGCCCCCGCCGCCAGCAGCAGCACGCGCATGCCAGCCTTCGCGCGGCCCGTGCGCAGCGCCTCGTCGAGCGCGATCGCGCAGGTGGCGCCCGAGACGTTCCCGATCTTCTCGACGTTGACGAACAGCTTTCCCTCGGGGAGCTTCGCGAGGCGCGCGAGCCTGTCGAGGATGCGGCGGTTGGGCTGGTGCGGCACCACCAGGTCGATGTCGTCGAAGGTCAGCCCGAGCGCGGTGAGCAGGCCCTCGGCGGTGGAGAGCATGCCCTCGACGGCGGTGAGGTAGACCTGCGGCCCCTCCTCCATGCGGATGAAGTGGCGTCGGGCGGCCACCGTGGCTGCAGTCGCGGGCTCGCGGGAGCCGCCCGCAGGCACGTAGACCGACCTCGCGCCGCTGCCGTCGGCGAGCAGGCCGATCGCGAGCAACCCCACGCCGGGCGCGGCCGGGCTGACGACGGCAGCCCCCGCGCCGTCGCCGAAGAGCGCGCAGGTGGCGCGATCGCCGAGGTCGAGGAAGGACGACCGCACATCGGCGGCGCAGGCGAGCACGTGACGGTCGCCGGTGAGCACCGCGCGGGCGGCGGCGTCGAGCGCGTAGAGAAAGCCGCTGCA
>JAYWAO010000361.1:0-4424 GCA_043782365.1 Deltaproteobacteria bacterium | reverse complement strand
CGGCCGCGCGCCGAGGAACCGGCCGAAGGCCCGCATCACCCACAGGTGCACCAGCGCCTGCGTCGCTTTGTAGACGTACCAGGGCAAGGTGGGCGTGAAGTCGTGGATGGCCGCCAGCACGAACGCGCCGCCGAGCACGGCGCGGAACTCGAGACGTCCCTGGCGCGGGCCGCCGGTGCGGGCGAGGAGGCCACCGGTGACGCGGAACACCTGCCGCTCGGGCGTGCTGCGCCCATCGACGTGGTGGAGCACCAGCAGCGGCCAGCGCAGCCCGCGGATGCCGAAGCGGACCTCGCCCGCGGCGTCCGTTCCGATGGAGAGGAAGGGCCTGAAGCCGTCGGGCAGCCAGTGGGTGAAGGCCCGGGCGACGTCCTCGGCGGACCAACCGGGCGGGAGCGGGAGGCGCTGCACCGAGCGGACGTCGCTCTCCGGGCCGCTACGCCGCGCGCCGAAGAGGAGCGAGCGTCCGGGCGGTGGCGCCTCCGCGCGCGGGGTCCTCGGCCCGGGCCGGAGCCGGAGCGCCTGCGCGAGCGCCTCGACGAGCCCGACGCCGGGCACGCCCAGCCTCTCCTGGAGGCGCCGATCGGCCGCCACCATGCGGTGGCGCAGGCTCTGCACGAGCGGCTTGACCAGCTCGCGCGGAGCGCCGGTGATCAAGCAGACCCAGAGCGTCGAGAGGCCCGGGCTGAACCAGCGCACGGGCAGGGTCCGGCGCACCAGCCCCTGCGCCTGCGCGGCGGCGGCGAGGAGCCCCGCGTAGTCGGTCACCTCCGGGCCGCCGACGTCGAACGCCTCGCCCTCGAGTCCCGGGCCGGGCGCGTCCAGCGTGCGCGCCAGGAGCTCCACCACGTCGGCGAGGGCGATCGGCTGCGTCGGCGTGCGCGTCCAGGATGGCAGCAGCATCAGCGGCAGCCGGCGCACCAGCTTCTCGAGGATCTGGAAGCTCGACCCGTCCGCGCCGATGACGAGGCCCGCGCGCAGCGCCACGAACGGCGTGCGCGCGCGGCGGAAGGTCTCCTCCACCTCGCGGCGGCTCTCGAGGTGCGCGGAGAGGTCGTCCGCCGGGAGGATGCCGCCCAGGTAGACGACGCGCCGCAAGGCCGCCTTGTCGGCCGCGCGGGCGAAGTTGTCGGCGAGGATGAGGTCGAGGTCTTGGAATGAGGCCTGCGTCAGCCGCGCCGAGGGGAGCATCGAGTGGACGAGGTAGACCGCCGCGTCGCAGCCCGCCAGCGCCTCCTCGGTCGCGCGCGCGGAGAAGAGGTCGCAGGACCGCCACTCTAGCCGGCCTTCGGGCGGGCGCGGGCTCGCCGAGCGGGTCAGCGCCACCACCTGGTGACCTTCAGGACCGTCGGCCAGCCTGCGCGCGAGCGCCTGGCCGACGAAGCCCGTAGCGCCAGCGATCGCGATCTTCAAGGGCACTCCAGCATCCCCGCACCATGCACAGCGGCGGTCGGGCGCACCAGTTCGAACGGCGCCGGCGGGCTCAGGGGGCGAGGTGGCGCGCCAGGAAGCCCAGCTGCGCGTCCCAGAGCTTCCTCGCCGCCGGCTTGAAGTAGAAGGCGTGGAACGCGTGCAGCTCGCCCGGGAAGTAGTCGGCCTGGTGCGCGACGCCCCGCCGGGCCAGGGCCGCGGCGAGCCGGCGGGTGTCGTCGAGCAGCGGGTCCCTGGTGCCGACGCCCGCGTACACCGGCGGCAGCGGGCGGACGGGCCGCGCGTCTCCCTCGAGGACGAGCAGCGGGTCGGCGAGGGGCTTCTGCCCTGCGCCCTGGAGGTACGCCCCCTCCACCTCTTCGAGCCGGTCGGCCACCACCCGGGAGAGGTGCGCCTTGCGGCGCGCGAAGCGGGCCGAGTCGCTCACTTGCAGGATGCCGCAGACCGGCGCGATCACCTTGGGCACGACCCCGGTCTCGAAGACGCGCTTCGCGAACGGCTCGGGCCGCTCGAACGAGGCGCAGACCGCCAGCGCGAGCGTCAGGTTGGCCCCGGCCGACTCGCCGGCGACCACCAGCCGCGAGGTGTCGGCGCCGTGGCTGGCCGCATTCTGCAATACCCATTGATAGGCGAGCGCGGCGTCCTCCAGCCCGGCGGGATAGGGACCCTTGGGCGCGAGGCGATAGTTGGCGTTGAAGACGACATATCCCGCGCGGGCGAAGAGCGCTGCCATCGCCCAGTGGGTGTTCTTCGATAAGATTCGAAAACCACCGCCGTGCAGATAGAGCACGGCTGGGCGCAGCGCGGAGGAGCCGCCGCCCGGGACAGGCGCGCTCTCGGGTGGCCGCCAGACGTCGAGCCGGTTCCACGGGTCCTGCGGGCCGTAGGCGAGGTCGCGCTCGACGCGCAGGTCGCGCAGCAGCTTGCGCGACGAGGGCAGGAGGCGGCCCGCTGCGGCGGCGGTCTCGAAGAAGCCCTGGATGGCGGCGCTGCCGAGCTGTTTGCGCATGGGCAGGTTCATCGCACGAAGCCGGGCAGAGCGGGTCGGCCGAGGCTGGCGGCGGGCCGGCGCGCGCGCTACGATATGGGGATGAAGAAGCAGCGCGCAGCCAAGGCGTTCGACGCCGAGGTCTTCCTGCGGAAGGTGTTCGCCGTGCGCGATCGATTGGCGCCGCTCCTTCCCGACATCGATCCAGGGGACCTCCTCCTCACCCTGGAGTGCACCTTGCGTCCGTTTGGCACGGGCAAGCGCTTCTTCCTGCGGCAGCGCAGCGACGGGCGCCATGGGCCATGACGAGTCGTTCCTCCTCCGGCTCGTCGAAGCGCTCGTCGCGACCAGGCTGGAGGCCCTGATCGTCGGCGCGACCGCGGCGGTGCTGCAGGGCGCGCCGGTGATGACCCGCGCCGCCTACTCCCCCCCCAGCGCCCGCGCCGGCTCTTCCTTCGACGACGCCCGCGCTGGCAGCCAAGCTCCCAAGAGCGCCGCGGCCAGCGCCACCGCGAGCCCCACCGCCAGCATCCACGGCGCCAGCGAGAAGAACGACTCCGGCTTGAACGGGAAGTCGGGGAGGTGGGTGCGCGCGAGCCGGTCGAGCAGCGTCGCCCCCGCGCCCGCTGCCAGCAGCCCCGCCAAGCCGCCGAGCAGCCCGGTCGCCGCCGCCTCGGCGAGGAAGAGCGCGCGCACGTCCCGCGCGGTCGCGCCCAGCGCGCGCAGCACCGCCACCTCGCGCCGGCGCTCGCGGGCCGCGGCGTGGAAGGCCTGCCCGATGTTGACCACCGCCAGGAGGGTGATGAGGAACGCCAGCAGCGCGAGGGAGAGCGTCGCTACCCGCACCCCCGCGCCGATCTGCAGCGCGCGCGACCGCTCGCTCTCGTCGAGCTCGAAGCCGAGCGCCTTGACGTTCGCGGCGAGATGCGGCACCTCCTGCGCGGAGCGGGCGCGGAGCAGCACGCTCGAGTAGGTGTCGCCGTCCTGGCCGAAGTACCTGTTGAGCCGCCGCGCCGTCTCCAGCGGCACCGAGACGCCTGCCAGGGTGGCCTGGTCGTCGAACCCCACCAGCTGCATCGAGCCGTCGTACTGCCCGGGCAGGTTCTTCGCCGTCACCCACGAGCGGCCCAGCTCGATGGGGAAGGTGAACCCCGAGAGCATGCTCGCGGTCAGCCTGGGCAGGCCGCGGTTGGGCGCGAAGACCTTGTTGTAGAGCTCGAGCAGCCGGTTGTTCACCACCACCGGGATGGGCCTCGTCTGGTCGGGCCCCGGGTCTTGGAACGGCAGCGAGGTGTGCTCGACCAGCTCGGGCGGGAGGCCCACGCCGATCACCTCGACGGCCATGTGCAGCTCCTTGCCGAAGAAGAGCCCGCTGAAGCGCGAGACCGCCGGGAAGCGCAGCGCCATCTTGGGGAAGGCCTTCTCCACGCCGGGGAGCTGCGCGAGCTGCGCCAGGGCTGCGTCGTCGAGCTTGCGCGCCTCGCCGAGGAGCGCGCCCAGCTCCACCTGCGGCAGCACCACCTCGAGCTGCCGGGTGGCAGCCGGGAAGAGCTTCGCCGCCGCGTCGCCCAGGCCCGCGCCCAGCGCGAGGAAGAAGACGAGGCAGCCCGTGCCCAGCGCCACGCCGAAGGCGCTCCCGAGCAGCGCGCGCGGCGAGCGGGCGAGGTTCTTCTTCACCAGGCGGAGGAGCTGGCCGGTCTTCACGTGTGGGCCCTCCCCTCGCCGGGCTGCTGGAGCGGGTCCTGGGTCTGCACGGTGAGCTGGCCGTCGCGCAAGAGTAATACCCGGCTGGCGGCACGCGAGACGCGCACCTCGTGGGTGACGATCAGCAAGGTCGTGCCGGCCCGGTGCAGCTCGGTGAAGAGGTCGATGATGCCCGCCCCGGTGCGCGCGTCGAGGTTGCCGGTGGGCTCGTCGCAGAGCAAGAGCGTCGGCTGCAGGAGCAGCGCGCGCGCGATCGCCACCCGCTGCCGCTCGCCGCCGGAGAGCTGCGCGGGCCGCGCGG
>JAYWAO010000360.1:0-4432 GCA_043782365.1 Deltaproteobacteria bacterium | reverse complement strand
TCGAGGGGGCCCAGGAGCGCGGCCTGCCGGCCGAGTGGGTCGAGGCGCTCAAGGCCCACCAAGCCGCCGCGCCTGCGCCCGTCGGGGTGCCCGGGCGGGTCTCGCTGAACGTCGAGATCAAGCGAACATAACAGCGCCGGTCGCGCCGCAGGGTCGCACCCGCGACAGCCCAGCCGCAGGTTTCCAGATCGTTGCCCTGCTTGATCTCAGGGGTCCAAGCGAGGGACAACCCGCAGCATGGGCCACTCCTGCCGCTGGACCGCTGCGCTCGCGCTCTCCCTCTCCGTCGTGGCGCTGGCCTCCGGCTGCCGCTCCGGCGTCTCGGTGGTGGGCACGCCCGAGGACGGGGGCGTCTTGCCCCAGGCCGCGCCGGTCTCCCTGCGGCTCGACGGCGTCAAGGCCGACCTCCCCCTCGAGGTGGGCGCGGTGGTCGACCTCAAGGCCTACGCGAAGTTCTCCGACGGCACCGAGGTCGACTTCACCGCCCAGGCGGTCTTCGCGTCCAACGGCCCGGCCGCCAAGGTCGCGGGCCACACGCTGACAGCGGCGCTGGTCGGCAAGGCCGAGGTGCGGGCCACCTACGCGGGCGACGCGGGCGCGGCGCTCACCGACGCGGTCACCGTCTCGGTGCAGAACCAGGGCGCGGGCGTCACCGTGGCGCTCGAGGTCACGCCCCCGCGGCTGGCGCTCTCGCCGGGCCTCGGCGCGCAGCTCCGGGCCAACGCCACCCAAGCCGACGGCTCGCAGCGCACCGCCACGGGGCTCGCCACCTGGACGAGCAAGAACCCCGCCGTCTGCACCGTCGACGACGGCGTTCGCAAGGGCTTCGTCACCGCCGTCGCCGCGGGCACCTGCGCCGTGGACGCGAGCTATGGCGGCCAGACGGCCTCCGCGCAGATCACCGTCAACGACCTCACCGTGAAGGAGCTCGCCGTCTCGCCGGTGGTGCTCCTGGTGCCCAAGGGCGGCACGGGGCAGCTGCTCGCGACCGCCGTCATGTCCGACGGCAGCGCGGTGGACGCCACCCGCACCGCCACCTGGCAGAGCGACGACGCCACCATCGCCACCGTCGCGGCGGGCCTCGTCACGGGCCTCGCCACGGGGGCCACCAACGTCTCGGCGGCGCTCGGCGGCATCACCGCCAAGGTGGCGGTCAAGGTGGACGCGGCCCCGCTGGTGTCGATCTCGATCACGCCCCCCCAGGCCACGCTGGCCGCGGGGCTGACGCAGAACCTCCGGGCCACCGCGGCCTACGGTGACGGCGTCTCGCTCGACGTCACCCAGCAGGCGGACTGGACGGTGGACAAGCCCGCCATCGCCACCGTCACCACCCGCGGCAACCCGGGCGCCGGGCAGGTCCTGGGCGTCGCCGTCGGCCGCGCCCTCATCAAGGCGAGCTACGGAGGGCTCTCGGGCAGCGCCGTCGTCACCGTCTCGGACGCGCAGCTGCAGTCGCTGGCGCTGGTGCCCAACGCCTCCACGCTCCCGGCGGGCAGCTCGGTGCGGCTGCGGGCCTTCGGCACCTACAGCGACCACTCGGTGCGCGAGGTCTCCACCAGCGCCACCTGGTCGGTGGGCGACCCCCAGCTCGCCACCGTGGACGCGGCAGGCCTCGTCACCGGCCTCGCCAAGGGCACCACCAAGATAGCGGCGCAGGTCGGCGGCGTCACGGCGGCCGCGGTCATCGAGGTGACCGACGCGCAGCTCTCGAAGATCCTGCTCCTGCCCGTCTCGGTGGTGGTCCCGCTGGGGCTCAGCCAGCGGGTGTTCGCGACCGGCATCTACTCCGACAACTCGCTCCACGACGTCACCGAGCAGGCCACCTGGGCCGTGGCGCAGGGCGCCGTCGCCACCGTCTCCAACGCGACGGGGCAGCGCGGCACCGTCACCGGGGTCAGCGCGGGCGACACCACCGCGACCGCCACGCTCGGCGCGGTCACCTCGGCGCCCACCGGCGTCACGGTGAGCGGCGCGGCCCTGATCTCGATCGCCCTGCAGGCTCCCAGCCCGCTGCTCCCCGTCTTCCTGACCGTCCCGTACCGGGTGCAGGCCCGCTACTCCGACGGCAGCCAGTTCGACCAGACGGTCAACTCGACCTTCTCGGTGGACAACCCCACGGTGGCGAGCGTGGTGGCCACGGGCCCGAGCGCAGGCCTCGTGACGGCGCTCTCGCAAGGCCGGGTGCAGATCAAGGCGACGCTCGGCGGGATGAGCGCCACCCAGAACCTGCAGGTGGTGGACGCGGTGCTGACCGGCGTCGTGGTGCGCTTCCCCAAGGACGTGATGAAGGTGGGCGAGGCGCAGCAGGTGCGCTGCCTCGCGCAGTACCAGGGCGCGCCGCAGCCCATCGACGTGACGCCGCTCTGCACCTTCACCTCGGGCGACCCCTCGGTGGTGCGCTTCCTGGTGAACCCCGCGGGGACCGTCACCGGGCAGGCGCCGGGCAAGACCTTGCTCTACGCGGAGCTCAACGGGATCAGCGGCTCGAGGCCCGTCACGGTGGACTCGCAGCTTCCGGTGAAGATCGTCGTGCAGGAGCCCACCGTGACGCTCGGCGTGTCGGTGACGCGCGCGCTGATCGCCATCGGGTACTACGGCGACGGCACCTCGGCCGACATCACCTTCGGCGCCGACTGGTCGAGCGACAACAACAGCGCCGCGGTGGTGGGCAACACGGGCCTCCTCAAGGGCTTCGTCACCGGCGTCTCCATCGGGGCCGCCAACATCACCGCCCGGCAGGGCGCGGCGGCGGGCATCTCGGTGGTGACGGTGGGCGGCGGCAAGGCGGTCAAGCTCTCGATCGCGCCCGTCAACCCGGTGGTGACGGTCCGCGCCGGCGGCCCCGGCCCTGGCGGCGGCGGCGTGCAGCTTCCCTTCTACGCGACGGCCACCTTCGACGACGGCACCGACCAGAACGTCACCGAGGCGTCCGCGTGGACCACCAGCGACCCCGTCATCGTCACCATCAGCGACCAGACGGGCAGCAAGGGCAGGGCGGTCGTCACCAACGCGGGCGGCGCCACCGTGACCGCCTCGTTCCGCGGCCTGACGGCGAGCACCTTCCTCACCGCGCGGTAGCCCGGCTCCCCACGCTTGCCGCGGCACCTCGCGCCGCAGACGGCCGCGGGGCGTGGTACACGGGCCTCCATGGTCGACCCCACCGAGCAAAGCGACGGCAGCAACGAAGGCAGCGCACCCACCGCCAGCGCCCACGGCGGCCCGCTCCCGGCGCGCGCCTCCGACTACGCCCACGCCCGCCACGCAGGGAACGTCGGCGACGTCTTCAAGCACGTGGCCCTCTGCGCCACCCTCGCGCACAGCAAGGACGTCGCGCTCTACGCCGAGACCCACGCGGGCGACGGGCTCTTCACGCTCGGCTCGGTGGGTGAGTGGACCTCGGGCGCGCAGAAGCTCTGGGGCCAGCGGGAGGCCCCGGGCGCGCTCGGCCGCTTCGCGCGGACCATGCACCTGTGGAGCTCACCGACCTCGTCCCGCCCGGAGAAGTACCCGGGCTCGCCGCTCCTCGCCCGCGCGCTGCTGCCCGTCTCCGCGAAGCTGGTGCTCCACGAGCTCGACCCGCAGGCCGCCGAGGTGCTGCGCCGCTCGCTGAAGGCCGCCATCCCGGGCCGCGAGGGGCCCTCGCAGCAGAGCGTGGTGCACGAGCAGGACGGCTTCGCGGCGCTCCCGGCGGTGCTGGCGGCCGCCAAGGGCGCGCCTTGCGTGGCGCTGATCGACCCGCCCTACTCGAGCAAGCTCGAGTGGACCCAGACCGCCGCCTGTCTCGAGGCCGCCAGCAAGGCCGCGCCCCAGGCCTCGCTGCTCACCTGGTACCCGCTGCGGGCGCTCACCCGGCCGCGCGCGCTCCTCGCCGACCTGGTGGCCCGCGGGCTCCACGGCACGCTGGTGGAGCTGATCTCCACGCCGCTGCGGCTCAAGCGCGAGAAGCTCAACGGCAGCGGCGTCATCTTCATCCGCCCGCCCGCTGGGGCGGTAGAGGAGCTCTGCCAGAGCCTCCCGCTGATCGGCCCGCCGCTCGCGACGCACGGCGAGTGGAGCGCCGCGCAGATCGGCTTCTAGGGCCGTGGTGTTCGCAGTGACCTGGCGATGATCCCCATCTGCCTCGCGCTCCTGTCCGCGGTCACCCCGCCGCCGGTGCTTGCCGACCTCGGCCCCGAGGGCCTCGTCCGGCTGCGGGCGATCGAGCGCGCGCTCGACGCTGGCGAGCGCGACGCGCAGGCGTGGTGGACCGCCTGGCTCTTCGGCCTCTCGGCGGCGGCGGCGCTGCAGACTGCCGCCGCGCTGGGCGTGGAGCGCGACGCGCCCGTCCTCCAGGTGGGCGCGGTGAGGGCCGCGGTGGGCGCTGCCTCGGTGGTCCTGGTGCCGCTGCCCGCGGCGTTCGCGCCCGGCGCGCTGCGGGCGATGCCCGAGGGCA
>JAYWAO010000359.1:0-12234 GCA_043782365.1 Deltaproteobacteria bacterium | reverse complement strand
CCGCCGACCGGCTGGGCACGGTGGCCGATCTGCTCGGCGGGCGGCGGCCGCCGGTGTACACGGTGCTGCCCACTGACAAGGCGCGCCACGCGGTCGATCTGATGAAGCTGCACGGCATCTCTCAGCTGCCGGTGATCGAGCCGGGCGACAAGCCGATCGCGATGGTGCACGAGGTAGATCTCTTGACCGCGCTGCTCGACGGGCGCCTCAAGCTCGAGGACGACCTGCGCTCGGTGATGAAGCCGCTCGCGGGCGTGGTGACGCTGCGGACGCCCGTGTCGCGCCTCAAGGAATTGTTCGCGACCGACCACGTGGCGATCGTGAAGGATGGGGACAAGCTGGCGGCCATCCTCACCAAGATCGACCTGATCGACTGGCTGGGCGGGCGGGTGGCTGTCCGGTAGGTCCCTGCCCATGCGAGACACCCAGCGCATCCGCGCCTTCGACTGGCTCCGCGGCATCGCCGTCTTCGTGATGATCCAGACGCACGCGCTGTCGCTGCTGCTGCCCGGCCTCCGCAGCGGCCCGCGCTTCCAGACGCTGCAGTGGATCGACGGGCTGGTGGCGCCCTCGTTCATCTTCGCCGCGGGCTTCGCGATGGCGCTCACCCAGGTGCGGGCGGCAGCGGCCCCGGGCGCGCGCTGGCCGCGGATCCGCAAGACGCTGCGGCGCCTCTTCGAGGTCTTCGCGGTGGCCACGCTGATGGCCTGGATGTGGTTTCCGATCTTTCGCGAGCCGAAGTGGCTGCTGCGGATCGACATCCTGATGTGCATCTTCCTCTCGCTGCTGGTCGCCCTGCCGATCCTCGCCGCGCTCGCCACCCGGCCGCGCGCGCTCTCGTGGGTGGCGCTCGGCCTCGCCGCGCTGGTGTTCGGCATCGCTCCGCTCGGCGAGCACCTGACGGGCTTCTTCGGCCACCTCCTCACCCACAAGACGGACTCGCCCTTCGCGCTCCTGCCGTGGGCGGGCTACGTCTACCTGGGCGCGGCGGTGGGCGCGGCGACGGCCGCAGGCGGCGTGCGGGCGGCGGCGCTGTGGCTGCTGGGCATCCTCGTGGCGGGGCTCGCCATCGGGTACTGGACCCCCTTCTTTGAAGCGCTCTATGGCCCGCACGACTTCTGGGTGACCAACCCGGCCAACTGCGCGCGCCGCTTCACGCACGTCGCGGGCCTCGCGCTCCTCTTGCTCGGCGTGGAGAAGCTGCGCCCGGCGCCGATCTGGCTGCTGGAGGTCTTCGGCACGTCCTCACTCGCCGGGTACTTCTGGCACGAGTCGCTGCTCTTCTATCAAGTGCGCGGGCTGTCGTTTCATGCGCTCTGGGGCGACCAGGCAGACTGGCCTCACTACTGCGGCTTGCTCGCGCTGCTCATCGCGATGACGTTCGCGCTGACGTGGCTCACCGACCGCGCCTATCGGAAGCTCGAGCCCATGCTCTTCGGCGCAAGCGCGAAAGGCTGAAGCCGCTTCAGCGCAGCCAGCGCCCGAGGTCGGGCACCACCACCGGGAAGGATGGCGCGGACTCATATCCGGACGTATCAGCCTTTCCGGATGACTTCGACAAGCCTCTGCAACAAATGACCATGGATAATCACGTTTGCCCTAGGCAGTGTCCTGGAGTGGTAGAGTCGCTGCGCGATAAGGGGCCTTTGTTGGTAGTCGTGTTCTCATACTCACGCTTGGTGCGCTGGTTGCCCCATGCCTTTCGAAGGAGCTCCAGATGAAGCTCGCATTGTCGACGGCCCAGAAGTTCAGAGGCGCTGCAAAGTTCCTCGATGTCGTCCTCAACAAGCGCCTGCTGACCCTGTCCCTGGAGGTCACCAAGCGGTGCAATGCCCGCTGCGACTTCTGCGACTATTGGAAGATCACCGACCGCGACGAGATGGCCGACTTCTCCGACGTGGTGCGCAAGTTCGACCCGCTGGCGGTGGTGCTGACGGGAGGCGAGCCGATGCTGCGGCGCGACCTCGTGCCCATCGTCGAGCAGATCGTCGCGGTGCCGGGCTTCCGCTTCGTGGCGCTGCTCACCCACGGCGGCTTCCTCAGCGAGGCGAAGATCAAGGAGCTGGTCGGCGCGGGCGTCCACCAGATCAACGTCTCGATGAACTATCCCGACGAGCGGCAGGACAAGGAGCGGGGCATCCCTGGCCTCTTTGGCAGGCTCTCGACCACGCTCCCCAAGATGGTGCAGCAGGGGGTCAAGGTCTTCACGCTCGCGTCGATCCTGATGCTCGACAACATGCACGACGCCGAGCCCCTGGTGCGGCTCGCCCACTCCTGGGGCGTGAACATCGCCTTCTCTGGCTACAACGACATGAAGAACGGCAACCAGAAGCACTTCGTCGACGCCGCGAAGATGGAGGAGTTCCGCCGCGTCTGCCAGCGCATCAAGCAGCTCAAGCGCGAGCTGGGGAACGTCTTCACCTCCGACTACTTCTTCGACACGCTCCCGACCTTCTACGAAAAGCGCGAGATCGGCGGCTGCCCAGCTGGCAAGACGATGATCCACGTCTCGCCCAAGGGGATGGTCCAGCCCTGCGCCGAGCTCCCGGCGGTGGCCCACTACAAGGACTTCGACACGCGCAAGTACCCGGGCTCCGGCTGCGGAAAGTGCTTCGACGCCTGCCGCGCCGAGCCGCAAGCGCCCCTAGACCTGCGCCGCGTCGCCGAGTTCGTCGGACTCGTGTGACCACCGTCGCCGCCGGCAGCCGGCCACGTGCTCTCTCGACCGACCACCCGAGCGGGGCCCCGCGCAGGTCGCGCCTGTTCGCGCTGCTCGGGCTCGCCGGGGGCATCGGCCTCGTCTTCACGCTCTTCACCCTCTCGGGCGGCAGCTACACCCTCCTGCTCGGGCGGCTGCGCAGCGCAGACGCAGGGCCGCTGGTGTTCGCCGCCTTCGGCGCGCTGGCGCTCACCGCGCTGCAGTCGCTGCGCTGGTGGATCGCGGTGCGGAACGTAGCGCCCGTCACCCTCTGGCAGGCGTGCCGCGGCCGGGCGATCGGCAACCTGTTCAACGCGTTCCTGCCCGCGCGCGGCGGGGACCTCGTGCGCGCGCGTTACGTGGGCGCGCTCTCCGGCACCTCCACCGCGCGCATCCTCGGGACGCAGGTCGTCGATCTGTGCGGCGACAAGTTCGGCTGGCTGGGCGCGTTCGCGATCGTCTGCCTGATGGGCACGCCACCGCGCGCGCTCCTGCTCGCCGTCCTCCCGATGTCTGCGGCCGCGCTCTTCCTCACCGCCGCGGTCGCGCTGATGGGGAGCGGCATCGGCCGCCAGCGGGGCTGGCTGTGGGTCCGCGCGCTGCGCGCCGGGTTCGACCCCGAGACCTGGAAGAGGCTGCTCTTGCTCGAGTTGGTGGTCGGCCCGCTGCCGTGGCTCTGGGAGGCCTTGGTCGTCCTCGTCTCCGCGCGCGCAGTCGGCCTGCACCTGGGGCCCGTCGAGGCGTTCGGCGTGCTCACGGCCTTCAACCTCGCGATGGCGGTCCCCACGCCTGGAAACGTCGGCACCATGGAGGGCGGCGGCGCGGTCGCGCTCGTCCAGTTCGGGGCCGCGCCCGAGACGGCGCTCGCCTTCATGGTGCTCTACCACCTGGTCCAGATCGTGCCGAACAGCTGCGCCGGGGCGCTGGTCCTGCTGGAGGGTGTCCTGCTCCCCGCGGCAGCGGAGCCCTGAGCGTGCAGTCCGCCCTCGACCCGCTCGCGAGGAGCGGCGCCGTCTCCGGTGAGCCGGGCGCGGCCGCACGGTTCTGGTCCTGGTACGCCCGCTTCTCCGCGCGTTGGTGCGTCGGGCTCACGCTGCTGGGTCTGCTCGGTCTCCTGCTCGCGCTCCCGGGCGCCGTGCGGCTCTATGCCGACCTGCGCACCGACCTTCGCGAGCTGTTGCCGCAGAACGCTCCCGCGGCGCTCGCGTCCGAAGAGCTGGAGCGGCGCCTGGGCGGATTCGCGCAGCTCTCGGTGGTGGTGCGGACGGGCGACCCCGCCGCAGGCGAGAAGTTCGTCGACGCGCTGGCGGCGAGGCTGCGCGCCCTGCCGCCATCGCTGGTGCGCGCGGTGCGCTCCGACGCGCGTGAGGAGCAGGCCTTCTTCGCCGCCCACGGCGCGCTCTTCGCCGACGCCGCGCTGCTCGAGCAGGCCCGCGACGGGCTCGCCCGGCGCCTGCACGCCGAGAAGGCGCGCCTGAACCCGCTGGCGGTCGACCTGGACGATGCGCCCGACGTCGAGCCCGCGCCCGCGCCGGCCGACGATCCCGCGCTCGGCAAGGCGCTCGACGGCCTCCGCCTCGCCTTCGAGCAGGTTGACCGCTTCCCTCACGGCACCCTCGCGCCCGCCAGCGGTTCGCCGCTGATCGTGCTGGTCTCCCCGCCCTCGGCCGCTGCCAGCATCGAGACCGACCAGGCGCTCCTCGAGGCGGTGCGCCGCGAGGTCGACGCGCTGCGGCCCGGGTCGTTCGACCCGCCGCTGGAGATCGGCTACGGGGGCGAGGTCAAGGAGGTGCTGGAGGCGCAGGAAGCGCTCGTCCGCGACCTGCTCATCTCCAGCGCGCTGGTGCTCGCCGTGGTGAGCCTGGTGCTCCTCCTGTATTACCGCACGCCCTGGTCGATCCCGCTCCTGGTGGCGCCGCTCGCCCTCGGCGCCGCCACGACGTTCTCGCTGAGCCGCGAGGTGATCCCCCACCTCAACCCCAACACGGCGTTCCTCGGCAGCATCATCGTCGGCAACGGCATCAACGCGGGCATCATCCTGCTGGCGCGCTACTTCGACGAGCGGCGCGCCGGGGCCGGGGTCGAGCGCGCGCTGGGCCAGGCCCTGGGCGGCACCTGGCTCGCTACGCTGGCGGCCAGCGGCGCCGCGGCGGCGGCCTACGGGTCGCTCCTCGCCACCAGCTTCCGCGGCTTCAACCAGTTCGGCCTGATGGGCGGGCTCGGGATGGTGCTCTGCTGGCTGGCGACCTACCTCTTCCTCCCGCCGCTGGTGGCGCTGCTCGAGGTGCGCGTCCAGGTGGTGCCGCGGACGCCGCGAAGGGGGGGCTTCGGGAGCGCGCTGGGCGGCGCGGTCGAGCGCCGCACGGGCCTCATCCTCGCGGCCACCGCCGCGGTCACACTCCTTGCGGTCACCGGCGCCGTCCGCTTCGTCCGCGAGCCCTTCGAGTATGACTTCAGCAAGCTCTCCAGCCGGCGCGGCGAGATCGACGGCGCGTCGCACTGGAACAATCAGATGAACGCGGTGCTGCGCGAGCACCAGTCGCCCTCGGTGGTGCTGGTCGACTCACCGCAGCAGGCAGAGGAGGTCTCGCAGGAGATGGACCGCGAGCGCGAGGCCGAAGGGCCGGACCCGTCGATCGACTCGGTGATCAGCCTGCAGAAGCTGGTGCCCTCGGAGCAGCCGCGCAAGCTGGCCGCGCTGCGCGGGCTCTTTTCGCTCCTCGAGCCTGGGGTGGTCGCGCGCCTCCCGGTGGAGCAGCGGCCGCTGGTGGAGCGCCTCTTGCGCGACACCAGGCTGGTGCCCGTGACTTCGCAGGAGGTCCCGGCGCGGCTGCGGAGCTCGTTTCGCGAGCTCGACGGGAGGACCGGCCGGCTGGTGCTGGTGACCCCTTCGCTCAACGCCTCGGCGAACGCGGGCAAGCGGCAGATCGCCCACGCCCGCCGCGTCCGCGCGGTGGCCCAGGAGGCCGTGCCGGGCGCGCGGGTGGCTGGGTCCTTGATCCTGGTCGCTGACATCGTGGGCTCGATCCTCGACGACGGGCTGCGAGCCGCCGTCCTCAGCTTCGCGGCGGTGGCGCTGCTGGTGATCCTGCTGCTGCGCTCGGTGCGCGACGCCGCCTGGGTGATCGCCTCGCTCGTCCTCGGTGTGCTCTGGCTCTTCGGCGCGATGGGGCTCTTGGGGATGAAGGTCAACTTCGTCAACTTCGTGGTGCTCCCGATCACCTTCGGGATCGGCGCCGACTACGCGGTCAACCTCTACGTGCGGCACCAGCAGTTGGGAGGGCGCGCGGTGGCGCAGGCGGTGGCGAGCGCGGGAGGGGCGATCGCGCTCTGCTCCTGCACCACCATCATCGGCTACGCGTCGCTCTTGGTCGCCGACAACCGCGCGCTGTTCTCGTTCGGGCTGATGGCGGTGCTCGGCGAGCTGACCTGCCTGGGAGCCGCGCTGGTGGCGCTCCCGGCGCTCTGGGTGTGGCGTGCGCGCTGGAGCCCGGCGAGAGAGGGGTAGTTGACTTTGGGGGCGACCGACCGGTCACATTTCGCGAGGATCGGACTCTACCAAGGAAGCCGCGAAGCTCGACGCTCGCCAGCAGGGCCGGCCTTCAGGTTCGCAGAGCAGCGGCGCGCGCTTCACGCGAGCAGGGGTCCGGTCGTCCCCGGGGGTGCAGATGAGGGCCATGCGCAGCGCCTGGGACGACCAACTGCTCTGCGCGGCGCTCGCGCTCGACGAGCCAGACGAAGCCCGCTTCAGCGAGCACCTGCTGGCGGCTTCGCGGTCCGTCTTCGAGGCGCCGGCCATCAGCATCTTTTGGAGGAGCGCTGCGCAGCCCCACCGCTCCTACGGCACGCTGCCCGTGCGAGGGGGGGCGGTCACCGACGCCCCCGACGGGCTCCAGTCGCGGCTCCTCGCGGCCCTGCACGGTCCGGGAGCGCCGGTCGCGAGCGCCGCAGACCTCGTGCGCCAGGCGGGGCTCCCGCCCGAGCTCCTCCGCGAGCAGTGCGGCTGGGCCGATGCGATGGCGGCGCGGGCCGTCCTCGAGGACCTCTCGCTGGTCCTCTGCTGGGCTACGCCCGAGGGCCTCCTGGAGCACACGGAGCGCGACCTGCAACACCTGTCGAAGGTGGCGCGGCATCTCGAGGGCGCGGTCCGCCTGCGCGCCCGCGTCGAAGCGGTGGCGGTGCTCGGCCCCGCCGGCGAGCTGCTGGCGTACGCGGGCGACCGGGCCCCTTCGGCCGCGGCCCTGTGGGAGGCGCTGCTCACCGGCGCGGTCTCGGTGGTGCCGCAGGTCGCGCGGCTGGCCCGCGATGGGGCCCGGCGCTACCTGCTGCTGGCGAATGCCCCTGCGCAGCGCATCGAACGCGCGCTGGCCACCAGAGAGGCCTCGGCGTGCGAGCGGCTGGCGACCGGGGAGCAGTCCAAGGTGGTGGCTGGTGCCCTTCAGGTCTCGCCCTCGCGGCTGTCTCGGCTGCTCGCGTCGGCCGCAGGCAAGCTCGGGTTCCACACTCCCTTCGAAGCGCTCAGCGTCCTCGGCGGCCTGCTCGCGCTGCGCGAGCGCAGGGGCGTCGCGGCGCTCAGCGCCTCAGAGCAGGAGATCCTGCGCCTCGTGCAGCGAGGCCTCACCAACCGCGACATCGCGGCGGCGCGCGGACGCTCGGAGCGGACCATCGCCAACCAGGTGTCGGCGGTCCTGCGCAAGACGGGGCTGGGCAGCCGGCGCGCGCTCGCGGCCCGCGCGGGGCGCCCCGAGGGGACCTGACGCGGGCCCAGCCCGGCCCGGCGTCACGCGCTCACCGCCTCCTGCTAGAGTCCACGCGCCTTCACCGTGAGCCGCGCCACTCCCGGCGCACCACGGCGCGCGCCCTCGCCGGAGACCGCATGCCGCCCCCGATTCCGTTTGCTGCAACGCCGGCCCAGACCCTCGGCCTCCTCCCGGGCTTCGGCAACCGCCATGGCCTCATCACCGGGGCCACCGGCACCGGCAAGACGGTGAGCCTCCAAGTCCTCGCCGAGGGCTTCTCGCGCCTCGGAACGCCGGTCTTCCTCGCCGACGTGAAGGGCGACCTCGCTGGCCTCGGCATGTCGGGCACCCTCACCGACCGTCTGAAGAACCACGCGCAGACGCACCAGCTCCCGCTGCCCGCGTTCGGCGCCTCGCCAGTGGTCTTCTGGGACGTCTTCGGCGAGAAGGGCCACCCGGTGCGCGTCACCGTCAGCGACCTCGGGCCGCTCCTCCTCTCGCGCATGCTCTCGCTCAACCCGACGCAGACGGGCGTGCTCTCGCTGGCGTTCAAGATCGCCGACGACGCCGGCCTCCTGCTGCTCGACTTCAAGGACCTGCGCGCGCTGCTCGAGCACCTGGGCAACAACGCGGGCGACTTCCGGACGGCCTACGGGAACATTGCCCCGGCCACCATCGGCACCATCCAGCGCGGCCTGCTCGAGCTCGAGGCCCAGGGCGGCGTCAAGCTGCTCGGCGAGCCCGCGCTCGACGTCGCCGACCTCTTGCGCACCCAGGAGGTGAACGGGCAGCAGCGCGGCATCATCAACATCCTCGCGGCCGACCGCCTCACCTCGGCGCCGCGGGTCTACTCGACCTTCCTCTTGTGGCTCCTGGCAGAGCTCTACGAGCGCCTGCCCGAGGTGGGCGACGTCGCGCAGCCGCGGCTGGTCTTCTTCTTCGACGAGGCGCACCTGCTCTTCGACGAGGCGCCCAAGGCTCTCTTGGAGAAGATCGAGCAGGTGGTGCGGCTGGTGCGCAGCAAGGGCGTGGGGATCTACTTCGTCAGCCAGAGCCCGCTCGACCTGCCCGACATCGTGCTCGGCCAGCTCGGCCACCGCGTGCAGCACGCGCTGCGGGCCTTCACGCCGCGCGACCAGAAGGCGGTCAAGGCCGCCGCCGAGACGCTGCGGCAGAACCCGGGCATCGACGCCGTCGCCGCCATCTCCGAGCTGGCGGTGGGCGAGGCGTTGGTGAGCTTCCTCGACGAGCAGGGGCGTCCGCGGCCGGTCGAGCGCGCCTTCGTGTTGCCGCCCGCGACCCGCATCGGGGCGCTCACCGACCTCGAGAGAACTGTATTACTTGGCATCAGCGAGCTGAAGGGGAAGTACGACGAGGTGATCGACCGCGAGTCGGCCTACGAGCTCCTCAAGGGCCGCGCGCCCGCGCCGCAGCCGGCGCCGCCGCAGCACGACTTCTCCCCGCCAGCGCCGCTGCCGCCGATCCGCCCGCGCGGCGAGCCGGCGCAGCCCCGCCAGGAGCTGCTGCCGTCGCAGGGCCCGGGCATGATGGACCAGGTAGGCAGCGTCGCCAGCGACCTCTTCTTCGGCACCACCGGACCGCGCGGCGGCCGCCACCCGGGCCTGCTCGACTCGTTCGTCAAGAGCGCGGCGCGCGGCGCGGGCAGCACGCTCGGCCGCGAGGTGACGCGCGGCCTGTTCGGCTCGCTCTTCGGCGGGCGCCGGTAACACTCCTGTCTAGACGGGCGGCGGCCATGCGAGGGCCGCCCGCTCCGCCGCGGTGGGGTGGATGGCGTCTGGGAGTCTAGCGCGCCGCCGCGCACCGGTGTATTGACCCCGCCAAATGACCACCAAGCCCACCGACCAGTTCGAGACCCTCGCCATCCACGCCGGCCAGCGCCCCGACCCGACCACGGGCGCGGTGATGACGCCGGTCTACCTGACCAGCACCTACGTGCAGGACGGCCCCGGCGAGCACAAGGGCTTCGAGTACTCGCGCACGCGCAACCCCACGCGCGACGCGCTCCAGGGCTGCCTCGCGGCCCTCGAAGGCGGCGAGTTCGCGCTCGGCTTCTCCTCGGGCCTCGCGGCGCAGGACGCGGTCTTCCACCTGCTCTCCGCGGGCGACCACGTCATCCTCAGCGACGACCTCTACGGCGGGACCTACCGGCTCGCCGACAAGGTCTTCAAGCGGCACGGGCTCGAGTTGTCGTTTGTCGATTTTACCGATCTCGCGAAGATCGAGGCTGCCTTCAAGGCCAACACCAGGCTGCTGTGGGCGGAGACGCCGACGAACCCGATGCTGAAGATCTGCGACCTCGCCGCGATCGCAAAGATCTGCAAGGCCAAGGGCGTCATCTCGGTGGCCGACAACACCTTCGCGACGCCCTTCCTGCAGCGCCCGCTCGAGCTGGGCATCGACATCGTCGCCCACTCGATGACGAAGTACCTCAACGGCCACAGCGACGTGGTCGCCGGCGCGCTGGTCGTCTCGCGGCCCGACCTGCACGAGCGCCTCGCCTTCCTGCAGAACGCAGTCGGCGCGCAGCTCGCCCCGATGGACAGCTTCCTGGTGCTCCGCGGCCTGAAGACGCTGCACGTGCGGATGGAGCGCCACGAAGAGAACGCCGCGCTGGTGGCGAGGTCGCTGGTCGGCCACCCGATGGTCGAGAAGGTGACCTACCCGGGCCTCGCCTCGCACCCGCAGCACGCGCTGGCCAGGCAGCAGATGCGCGGGTTCGGCGGGATGGTGACGTTCGTCATCAAGGGCGGCCTGCCCGCGGCGCGCACCTTCCTCAAGACGGTGCGGCTGTTCGCCTGCGCGGAGTCGCTCGGCGGGGTGGAGAGCCTCGTCGAGCACCCGGCGATCATGACCCACGCCAGCGTGCCCGCAGAGACGCGGAAGATGCTGGGGATCGACGACGGGTTCATCCGGCTGAGCGTCGGGATCGAGAACGGGAACGATCTCGTTGCGGACTTGATGGCGGCGCTGGAGAAGGCGCGGCAGGGGTAGCCGGGTCCCTGTTCGTACCACCTGGCGGCCCCGCGACGGGATTCTCGTGCAGTCCGCTAGAGCCGACCGCTGATCACCGCGGCAGGAAGTCGGCGACGCGCACCGCGATGTCTGCAAAGTGCCGGGCCCGCAGCGTCTCACCCTCAGCGACCACCTCGGTGCTGCCATAACCATCCGCAGCCGGCCCGCGATGCACCAGCACCCGCTTCGCGGCGAGGTCGAACACCCAATACTCCGGCACACCGCACGACGCATACAGCGCAGCCTTCAACCGCACATCGCGCACCAGCGACGTATCCGCCACCTCGATCACCAGCAGAGCCTGCGACGGCAGCGCGCTCGCGTAGCCGTCGCTCGACAGCTGCGCGATGAACAGGTCGGGCTCGGGCTCGCTGTCCTCCGACAGTGCGAGCGGCATCTGGCAGAACACCTCTGCTCGGCCCAGCAATGCGCGCGAGAACAAGAGGAAGAGCTGCCGCACGGCGAAGACATGCGCGACACCTTGTGGGCTCATGGCGACCAGGTTCCCGAAGAGGAGCTCGAGCCGCTCGCCGGCAAACGTCCCCGCGTCGACCAGCCGGTCGTACTCGCTGCGCCGCAGCGGCCGGAGCGAGCCCGGGACCATGCTGGCAACGTCGGTTTGTCCGAGCATGGCGACAAGATAACCCGCCCCAGCCCGGGCCGGAAGCCCCTACCGCTTCTCCACCTTCTCCGGCCGCGCCTGCACCGCGCCGCCCTCCACCGCGTCGCTCCCCAGGTTCAGCGCCACCAGCTCGCCGCCCTCGAGCCCGCTCAAGATCTCCACCGTGCGCCCGTCGTCCACGCCGGTCCGCACGGGCTGCAGGTGCACCTTGCCGTCCACCACCGTGGGCACCACCAGCGTGCCGCCGCGCGTGATCAGCGCCTCCACGGGCACCAGCGGCCGCGGCGTCCCGCGCATCGTCAGCGCCACCTGCACGAACGCGCCCGGGTAGAGGTTCTCCGGAGGGTCGGCCAGATCGATCTCCGCAAGCATCGTGCGCGTCTTGAGATCGATCGACCTCGAGAACCGCGAGATCTTCGCCTCGAGCCGGGCGCCCCCCGGCACGTCGATGGCGACCACGTCGCCCAGGCGCACCAGCGACGCGTCCTCCTGGCCGAGCTGCAGCGTGGCCCGCAAGAAGCCCAACGAGGCGAGCTCCAGCACGGGCTGCGCGCTGGTGGTGGAGGAGGTCGCCGCCGGCAGCAGCGCGCCGGGATCGGCGTAGCGCGCGGTGACGACGCCGTCGAACGGCGCGCGGAGCTTCTGGTAGCTGCGCAGCACGCGGGCCCGCTCCAGCGTGCTCTGCGCCACCAGCACGGCCGCGCGCGCCTGGTCGACGTCCTGCGGCGAGACCGCGCCGTTCGGCAGCAGCTTCTCCAGCCGGCCGAGCTGCAGCTTCTTCAGGTCTAGGTCGGCGGTGGCGCCGCGCTCCTGCTGGTCGGAGTCGGGCGATTCGAGCTCGGCGAGCAGCTCGCCCTTCTTCACCCGGTCGCCCTTGTCCACCAGCACGCGCGTCAGATACCCGCTCACCTTGGCGAACAGCTGCGACCGCTGCGCCGCGCGCACCTCCGCGGACAACGAGATCACCCGCGCCGCAGAGGTGACGTTGACGCGCACCACCCGCACCAGCGGGCCGAGCGCCACCGTTGCCTTGCGGCTGAGGGCCTCCTGCGCCGAGGCGTCCCGCTTGTGCAGCAGCATCACGCCCGCGCCAGCCGCGGCCCCGAGCGCCACCGTCAGCCCGGCGATGGCCAGCGAGACCG
>JAYWAO010000358.1:0-4435 GCA_043782365.1 Deltaproteobacteria bacterium | reverse complement strand
GGTCGGTGCTCTAGCACATCGCGGCCCCCGGAGAGGTGCGATGGACGACCGCGCGCAAGACCCAGCGCGCCTGTGCTAAGAGACTCGCCCCATGTCCGGGCACGCCCGCAAGCGCTTCCTCGCAGTCGCGGGCAACATGGGCGCCGGCAAGAGCGAGCTGGTCCAGTTCCTCTGCCGCCGCTACGGGCTCAAGCCGTTCTTCGAGCCCAACGAAACGAACCCGTACCTCGCCGACTTCTACGCCGACATGAAGCAGTGGGCGTTTCATTCGCAGATCTACTTCCTCACCCACAAGTTCCGCCTCCACCGCGAGCTGATGGCCGAGCCCGGGACGGTCGTCCAGGACCGCACCATCTACGAGGACGCGGAGATCTTCTGCGAGAACCTCCACCGCCAGAAGATGATCAGCGAGCGCGACTACAAGATGTACCGCGAACTCTTCGAGGCGGTGACCGCCTCGCTGCAGCCGCCGGATCTGATGATCTTCCTCAAGTGCCCGGTGAAGACGCTCAAGAAGCGCATCGCCACCCGCGGGCGCCCGATGGAGCAGCAGATCCCCACCGAGTACCTGACCCGCCTCAACAAGCTCTACGACGAGTGGGGAGAGCGCTACACGCTCTCGCCGGTGATCGAGCTCGCCACCGACAAGCTCGACTACCTGAGCAACCTGGTGGACCGGCTCGACCTCTTCAAGCAGATCGAGAAGTACCTGTAGGAGCGTCACCAGCCAGCGCAGGCCGGCCCAAGCGCCGGCTCATCGGGCCACCGCCGGCGCCGATCGAGTCGACGTAGGCCTTCGTCTCGGCGACCGTCTCGGGGGGTTCGCCCCGGGTAGTTGAAGATCAGGTAGACGCCGCAGTAGCCGCACTGGAAGGCCCAGCCGCGGCTGGTCCCGACCCAGAAGCGTGCGCTCCTTGGCGCCGGGCCGGCCGGCGAGATGGGGAGCAGCGCGGGCCGGGCCATCGCGCGAGTGTAGAGGCAGCGGGGCCGCCTTCGGTCAATCGACCGAGGGGAGAACCATTGAAGACGTAGGTCTCGATGGGATAACTGTCATTTTCAGCCAATGCTGCTCCACAGGGCGCGGCCAACCCGGCACCTCGGTGGAGCAAACCAGGAGATCAACCCGTGACCAAGACCCTGCTCGTGCTCGCCTCCTCCCTGCTCCTCGCCGGCGCCGCCCAGGCCGGCGGAAAGCCTGCCCCCAAGCCCGCCGCCAAGCCCGCCGTCAAGGAGGCGCCGCTGAAGAACCAGGACAAGGCAGGCGTGACCAAGGCGCTCACCAAGGCGCACTGGACCGCGTTCCTCGGCGCCTGCAAGGCCGACCACATCGACGAGAACTGCCAGTTCCTCCACTCGGTCGCCGACTACAAGGCCTCGCCCGCGAAGACCAAGGGCGTGATGGCCGAGAAGATCATGAACTACTACATCGGGCCGAAGTCCTCGAACCAGGTCAACATCTCGGGCACGCAGGTGACCGAGACCGAGAAGGCCTACGCCGCCGCGAAGAAGGCGAAGAAGTACGAGAACAACCTCTTCGACATCGCCGACACCGAGGTGATGAAGATGTTCGTCGAGGGCCTCACGGTGTCGAAGCCGCCGCACGTCACCAAGATGCTGGGCGCGATGAAGTAGTAGCGCCGTTCGCGCCGGTCGCCCGGCGGGCTGCTGCGCGGGGTCTCCCTGCAGCGCGCTCCCCGGGCGTTCCTGCGCGGCTTTGCCTCTCTTGACACCTCCGGTCCGACTCTATAGGGTCCGCGCGCTTTTGCGACAGGCTCACCTTTTTCACAGGTCCGCCAGTTCCGATCGCCGCCATCGCTCCCCGTGGCAGCGGCCGTCCCAAAAACCAGGGGTCTGAAAAGAAATGCAGGCAGAACTGTTCATGACGAACCCCACCACCAGCATCACCGGCGCCGAAGCACCTCCTCCGGGCATGTTCGAGGACGATCAGGACTTCGCGTCGATGCTCGAGGAGTCCTTCAAGACCAAGTCCGGTACGAAGGG
The DNA here is from genome assembly GCA_043782365.1 of Deltaproteobacteria bacterium. GTDB lineage: Bacteria > Myxococcota > Myxococcia > Myxococcales > 40CM-4-68-19 > CAIWCD01. Next base: position 2,434 of record JAYWAO010000358.1, on the reverse strand, counting down.
CGGCGAGCTGAAGGAGAACGAGATCGTCCGCGGCACCGTGGTCCAGCTCACCAAGGACTACGCGGTCGTAGACATCGGCTACAAGTCCGAGGGCCAGGTCGCGATCCAGGAGTTCGGCCTCCTCGAGGGCAAGCCCAACGTCAAGGTGGGCGATCCGGTGGAAGTGCTGCTCGAGTCGCGTGAAAACGACACGGGCATGGTCGTCCTCTCCAAGGAGAAGGCCGACAAGATGCGCATCTGGGACGAGATCTCCGCCGCCTGCGAGCGCGACGAGCTCGTCGAGGGCACCATCGTCGGACGCGTGAAGGGCGGCCTCTCGGTCGACATCGGCGTCAAGGCGTTCCTGCCCGGCTCGCAGGTGGACCTGCGCCCGATCCGCAACCTCGACAAGCTGATCGGCGAGAAGTTCAAGTTCAAGGTCATCAAGTTCAACAAGAAGCGGGGCAACATCGTCCTCTCCCGCCGCGTGCTGCTCGAGAAGGAGCGCGAGGAGCTGAAGAAGGACACGCTGATGAAGCTCAAGGAGGGCGCGGTCCTCCAGGGCATCGTCAAGAACCTGACCGACTACGGCGCGTTCATCGACTTGGGCGGCATCGACGGCCTGCTCCACATCACCGACATGTCTTGGGGCCGCGTCGGCCACCCGAGCGAGATGCTCAACGTCGGCGACGAGCTGCGCGTGATGGTCCTCAAGTTCGACCCCGCCACCGAGCGCGTCTCGCTCGGCCTCAAGCAGATCCAGGAGGATCCGTGGGTCCACGCGGCGGAGAAGTACCCGCCCGCCACCCGCGTCCAGGGCAAGGTGGTCAGCCTCACCGACTACGGCGCCTTCATCGAGATGGAGCCCGGCATCGAGGGCCTCGTCCACATCTCCGAGATGTCGTGGACCAAGCGGGTCAAGCACCCGTCGAAGGTCATGGCGATCGGTGATCAGGTCGCCGCGATCGTCCTCGACGTCGACGCCAAGGCCAAGCGCATCTCGCTCGGCATGAAGCAGATCGAGGCGAACCCGTGGACGCTCCTCGAGGAGCAGTACCCGATCGGCTCCGTCATCCGTGGCCAGGTCCGCAACGTTACCGATTTCGGTATCTTCGTCGGCGTCCAGGAGGGCATCGACGGCCTCGTGCACGTGTCCGACATCTCGTGGACCCAGCGCATCAAGCACCCGGGCGATCTCTTCAAGAAGGGTGACGAAGTCGAGGCGGTGGTCCTCAACATCGACGTGGAGAACGAGCGGTTCTCGCTCGGTATCAAGCAGCTCCACCCGGATCCGTGGACCGAGCTCCCGACCAAGTACCCGATCGGCAGCCGCGTGAAGGGCAAGGTCACCAAGGTTGCCGACTTCGGCGCCTTCGTCGAGATCGAGCCGGGCATCGAAGGCCTCGTCCACGTGTCGGAGCTGCGCGACGAGCGCGTCGAGAACCCCCGCGACGTGGTCAAGGAGGGCGACGAGCTCGACGTCAAGGTCATCGACATGGACCCGCACGAGCGCAAGGTGGCCCTGTCGGTCAAGGCCGCGCTGCACGAGGGCGACGACTACCGCGAGTTCATGCGGAACCAGGCCTCGAGCGGCCGCGCCAGCCTGGGCGACGTGTTCGGCGACAAGCTGGGCGGCGGCGGCGGCAGCAAGCGCCGGTAGACACCAGACAAGTGCGCCTCGCGAGGGGCGCGCGCTAGCTGATGCAGAGGTGGCCCCGGGGCGGTTTGCCTGGGGCCACCTTGTTTTTTGCGGCCCCTCGCCAAATCGGCTTCGGATCCGGATTTGGGGCTGGGCCTGTCGGCCCTCGCTTGTACAGGGGCTCCGCCCCCGTACCACCCCCGGCGCGGGCTACGGGTAGCCAGGGATTCGCTGCGGCGACAACTTCGACCAATGCAGTCGTCCTGGATCCATCCCCGGCAAATGCCGGGGCTGGAAAGGCAGCCGCCCTCCGGGCTGATCGGCGCGTGCGATGGCGGTGCAGCCCATTGCCCCAAAGCGTCATGGCGGCCCAGCGCCGGTGGAGCTTGAAGGCGACACGAGAGAAGAGTCCTCCCCGTTCATTGTCGTCGGGGGAGGCTTGTAAGAGTGTTACGGCGCCCGTGGCCTTCGAGACGCTCACTCGGCCGGGACGGCCAGATGCATCTGGGAAGACGATCCCGCCGTGGCCAACCTTCACGAGGAACGTGTAGACCGCCTCCGTTTCACGGTCCTCAACCCGTTCTATGAAGACTTCGAGTCCGGTGCTCATGCCGTAAGCTCCTGCTACCTGCCAGCGAGCTTCACGCCGGCACCGAGCCTGGGGTGAGTACCGCTGACAGGTGCACCACCGCGCCGTCGAGGCTGGTGACCCGCACGGCCTGCCCGGAGGCCTCGGCGCGCGTCTCCACCGCGATGCGCGACGGCAAGAACACGGGCTTCAAGAAGCGCACCTGCAAAGTGTAGTCGTCGCCGAAA
>JAYWAO010000357.1:0-4438 GCA_043782365.1 Deltaproteobacteria bacterium | reverse complement strand
AAGGACGGGCTGCGCGAGCAGTTCAAGAAGGTCACCCGGCTCGCCGCCAACAAGCCGCTGCACGAGGAGTGGCTCTCGACCGACGACTTCTCGCGCCTCTTCGGCGAGCTGGTCTTCACCGTGCAGGCCGACCTCTTCATCCCCGCGGGCGGCCGCCCCGAGACCATCGACCTCGACAACTGGCAGCGCTTCCTCCTGCCCGACGGCACGCCGTCGTCGAAGGCGATCATCGAGGGCGCGAACTCGTTCATCACCCCGGCGGCCCGCCTCGAGCTGCAGAAGCGGGGCGTCATCGTCATGCGCGACGCCTCGGCCAACAAGTGCGGCGTCATCTCGTCCTCGTACGAGATCATCGCCAATCTCATGTTGTCGGAGGAGGAGTTCCTCAAGGCGAAGAAGAAGTACGTGCAAGGAGTGTTACAGATCCTCGAGAAGCGGGCGAGCGACGAGGCGCAGCTGATCCTCGGGCGCTGGCGCAAGACGGGCCGGCCCTGCACGGAGCTGTCCGACGCGGTGAGCGGCGAGATCAACGGGCACAAGGCGCGGCTCTTCGCCTTCTTCCAGGCGAGGCCCGCGCTCTGCCTGCAGGAGCCGTTCCGGCGGGCCCTGCTGGCGCACCTCCCGGCGCTGCTGCGCGAGGACCCGAAGTTCCGGCGCCGGCTCGAGCGGCTCCCGCAGAAGTACCGGTCGGCGATCCTGGCGGCGGAGATCGGGTCTTCGATGATCTACCGCGGGCGCTCGGAGGAGGAGTACGAGGACGCGGTGAAGCAGCACATCGAACGGCACTTTTAGTACCGCGCGCCGACAGCGTCTCCCCCATCTGGCAGCTACCTCGCTACTATGGGCCGCACTCCGGGAGCCCCGGCAAATGCCGGGGCTAGAAAAACAACCGCCCCTGCGGGGATGCCCCAACGCGCGAAGACCCTGCTGCACCGCCGCACCACTCGGCGTAAGTAGCGCACCACGCGGTTGCGTTGGCTTCGAGCTTGCCGAAGGGGACCTGCCGCTCCTCTGCCTCGAGGTGCAGCTTGGATCCCTTGGGTGCACCCGAGGAAGCTGTCCTACCGCCGCCGCGATGGGCCGCGCCGCCCCAGCGGGTCGAGCGGGTCGAGCGGCGGTCTTCGCGGCTCCTCGGTGAAGCCGTGCTGCGGCAGCACCGCGAAGCAGCGCGCGCACTTGAGCGTCTTGAAGTTGCGGTGCATCCGCCCGCAGGCCGTGCAGAAGCGCACCGAGTACAGATTGCCGATGGCGATCAGCAGCACGATCGCGCCCAGCGCCACCGTGAACGCCGGCGTGGACTGCGCGAAGACGCCCTGCGAACGGCCCAACCAGAGGAGGAAGGCGGTCAGGCCGAGCAGCGAGAAGCGGAAGACCACCCGCTTGCGGGCGCCGGGCGCGCGGCCCACCCAGAGCCACGCGAGCAGCGCGACGCAGGCGGTGGCCGCGACCGCGAGCGCGACCAGGTTCACTTTCCCGCCCCGTGCACCTTCACCAGCACGTCCGCGATCCGCTCCGCGGCGTGCCCGTCCCACAGCGGCGGCGCCGTCCCGCCGCGCGGCGGACCACCCAGCACCTCGAGCGCCGCCGGCACGATCCGCGCCGGGTCCCCGCCCACCAGCCGGTTCGTCCCCAGCGTGATCGTCACCGGCCGCTCGGTGTTCTCGCGCATCGTCAGGCACGGCACGCCGAGCGCGGTGGTCTCCTCCTGGATGCCGCCCGAGTCGGTGAGCACCAGCCTTGCGCCGTCCATCAGGGCGAGGAAGTCGAGGTACCCGAGCGGCTCGCAGAGGCGCAGAAAGGGCGCCTTCGCCAGCAGCGCGCCCAGGGTGGGCTCCTGGTCGATCCGGGCGCGCGTCCGCGGGTGCACCGGCAGCAGCACGGGCAGCAGCCGCGAGACCTCGGCGAGCGCCGAGAGCACCTGCCCGAGCGCGCGCGGGTCGTCGACGTTGGCCGGCCGGTGCAGCGTGGCGAGCGCATACTCTTTAGGTAGTAATTGGTAGGCGGCGAGCGCGCCCCGCTCCCGCGCGCGGGGGAGCGCGGCGCGCAGGCTGTCGATCATCACGTTCCCCACCAGGTGGATCCGCTCGCGCTCGATCCCTTCGGCGAGCAGGTTCTCGTCGGCGTCGGCCGAGGGCGTGAAGAGCAGCGTCGAGAGCCGGTCAGTGAGGACGCGGTTGACCTCCTCGGGCATGGTCCAATCGCGCGAGCGCAGCCCGGCCTCGACGTGGGCCACCGCGAACCCGAGCTTGCGCGCCACCAGCGCCACCGCGAGCGTCGAGTTGACGTCGCCGGCGACCACCACCACGTCGGGCCGCCGCTCCTCGAGCACGGGCTCGATCGCCAGCATCACCTTGGCGGTCAGCTGCGCATGGCTGCTGCCGCCGCCGCCGGCGCCGAGGTGCACGTCGGGCGCGGGCATGCCGAGGTCCTGGAAGAAGACGTCGGACATCTTCACGTCGTAGTGCTGGCCGGTGTGGACGAGCGTCTGCCGCACGCCGGGGCGTGAGCGGAGCGCCGCGAGGATGGGCGCCACCTTCATGAAGTTCGGGCGGGCGCCGACGACGTGGAGGACGTGCACGGCGTCTTTCTAGCAGAAGGCCCGGGCGCCGCGCTTTTCCGGGTGGCGAAGCGCGCCGGCGGCGTAGTCTCGCGCGGTGGAGAGCGACCCCAGGGACCAGGCCGGGACGGCGACCGCGCCCGCTGCCGCGCAGGACGGCGCCGAGGCCGCAGGACCGCCCCCAGCGCAGCCCGCGGGGCCCGACCAGGGCAGCGTCAACTGGTTCACCGTCGAGCCGAACTACGCGGGCTGGACGCTGGAGGCCTACGTCCGAGAGAAGATGAAGCGCCCCCCCGACGCCGCCCGGATGGACAAGATGCTGCGCGGCCGCGCGCTGGTGCACGACGCGCACGAGCCGCTGCTCCCGGGCAGCAAGGTTTGGCCCGGGCTGCGCATCGGCCTGCGCCGCCGCTTTCCGGGCGACGAGGGCGAGCCGCCGCACGTCCCGGTGATCTACCAAGACGAGGCGCTGCTCATCGTCGACAAGCCCTCGGGCCTCGCGCTCCACCCCACCGCCCGCTACTTCAAGAGCACGCTCACCTGGGTGCTGGAGGCCCGCCACAAGAACCCGGAGGGGCAGAAGCCCGACCCCGCGCACCGCCTCGACCGCGAGACCTCGGGCCTGGTCGCCTGCGGGCGCACGCCGCGGCACACCAAGATCCTCAAGGCTGCGTTTGCCGACCGGCGCATCGGCAAGGCCTACCTCGCGCTCTGCGAGGGCCGGGCGCAGCAGGACGCGTTCGACATCGACCTGCCTTTGGCGGTGGGGACCGAGCGAATCAAGGTCAAGGTCCGCGTCGACCCGGCGGGGATGGTCTCCTCCACCGCCTGCACCGTGGTGGCGCGGTACCAGGATACCGACGGCCAGCCGCTCACCCTGGTGCGCTGCGTGCCCCGCACGGGGCGGCAGCACCAGCTGCGCGTGCACCTCTCGGCGGTGGGTCTGCCGCTGGTGGGCGACAAGATCTACGGGCCCGACGAGGGCATCTTCCTCCGGCTCGCCGAGAGCGAGGGCAGGCCGCCGCCGCCTGGCGTGTTCGACGAGCGGATCGGTCCCGCCGAGCGCGCGCTGCTGCGGCTGCCGCGGCACGCGCTGCACGCGGCGGAGCTGGTGCTCTCGCACCCGGAGACTGGCGCGCCGATGGCGTTCACCGCGCCGCTGCCGGCCGACCTGGCGGCGCTCCTCGAAGCGTGCACCCTGGTGGCTTGATTCAACCGGTATCATAGGCGGCGAAGAAGGCGCGCGCCCGGGCTCGCTGCTGCTCGTCCATCGCTCCCCCTTTGCTACTGCTTGCGCGCGCCCAGCCAGGGCGCGAGGAACGCCGCGATGTGTCTCCACAGCGCGGGCAGGTCCTGGTTGAGCTCATGGCCCTCGTCGAGCTCGACAAGCGTGACGCTGCGGCCCGCTGCCAACATCCTCCGGGTGAACTCGCGGGCCAGCGCGGGCTCGACCACCTCGTCCCGCAAGCCCTGCAGCACCAGCGTCGGCGCGGTAGGGAGCGGGTACTCCTCGCGGCGCTCGGCGTCCTCGAGGAACCCGAGGCCGAGCGGCTCCTTGCGGCCCCAGGCGTAGTGCTCGAACTCCAGCGCGCCCTCGCTGCGCCAGCGGGCCACGTCTTTGGGATCCATCCGCTCGGTCCACCGCTGCCCGAGGGCGAAGGCGGGCGCCAGCAGCACCAGCGCGGCGCAGCGCTCCTTGGCCGCCGCCGCCCAGGCCGCGGCGGTGTAGCCGCCGAGCGACGAGCCGAACAGCACCACCGGCGCGGGCGCCTGCCCTTCCCTGCACGCCGGCTCGTCCACCAGCGCGTCGAGCTGCTGCAGCCCACGGGTGACGGTGAGGTTGCGGAACGAGGGCTGGTTCAAGTCCGGGAGCGCGAGCCA
>JAYWAO010000356.1:0-1542 GCA_043782365.1 Deltaproteobacteria bacterium | reverse complement strand
ATCGCCGACGACGAGGAGTCGATCCGGCACGTGCTGACGGTGCTGCTCACCGAGCGCGGCTACGAGGCGCGCGCGGTGGCCGATGGCGAGGAGGCCCTACGCGAGCTGCAGGCCCGCGACTACGACGCGCTGGTCACCGACGTGCGGATGCCCAGGCTCGACGGGCTCTCGCTGGTGGGCCGCGCGCTCGCGCTCGCGCCGGAGCTGACGGTGATCGTCATGAGCGCCTACGGCTCGCACGACCTCGCCATCGAGGCGATGAAGGCCGGCGCCTACGACTACCTGGGCAAGCCGTTCCGCCCCGACGACGTCCTCTTGGTGCTGCGCAAGGCCGAGGAGCGCGAGCGGCTCCGCGCCCACAGCCGCCTCCTCAAGCGCGAGGTCGAGCGGGCGCGCGGCCAGGACGACCTGGTCGCCGAGAGCCCGGCGATGCGCGAGATCATGCGCCTCGTCCAGAAGGTGGCGCCGACCCGCGCCACCGTGCTGATCACCGGCGAGAGCGGCACCGGCAAGGAGCGGGTGGCGCGGGCGCTGCACCAGCTCTCGCCGCGGGCGGAGAAGCCGTTCGTGGCGGTGAACACCTCGGCCATCCCCGGGCCGCTCATCGAGAGCGAGCTGTTCGGGCACGCCAAGGGCGCCTTCACGGGCGCGCAGACGGCGCGGCGCGGCCTCTTCGAGGAGGCCGACGGCGGCACGCTGCTGCTCGACGAGATCGGCGACCTCCCGCCGCTCTTGCAGGTCTCGCTCCTGCGGGTGCTGCAGGAGGGGGAGATCCGCCGGGTCGGCGACAGCCGGCCCATCAAGGTGGACGTGCGGGTGCTGGCGGCGACGCACGTCGATCTGGCGCAGGCGGTGGCCCAGGGCCGCTTCCGCGAAGACCTGTATTACCGATTGGACGTGGTCCACCTGCACCTGCCGCCGCTGCGCGACCGGCAAGGCGAGATCGGCCCCCTGGCGAGGCGCTTCCTCGAGCGGCACGCGGCGCGGCTGGGCGTGCCCGCGCGCAGGCTCGGTCCGCAGGCGTTGGCGCGGCTGCAGGGCTGGCGCTGGCCCGGCAACGTCCGTGAGCTGGAGAACGCGCTCGAGCGCGCGCTGGTGCTGGGCGCGGGTGAGGGCGACGACGGCGAACTCGACCCCGACCTGCTCCCGGAGCCCGGGCCCGCGCTGGTCCCGGCGGGCAAGCCGCCCGAGCCGCTCGCGGAGGGCGACCTCTCGGTGAAGCGGGCGCAGCGCGCGATGGAGGCGCAGCTGATCACCCGCGCCCTCGAGCGCACGGGCGGCAACCGCACCAAGGCGGCCGAGCTGCTCGAGCTGTCGCCGCGGGCGCTGCTCTACAAGATCCGCGACTATGGGCTCGAGTAGGGGCACGCACTCACTGCCGAGTGTGGTTTGCAATCTTCCAGTAGTCCCCCGCCCCACCTGCCCCGCCACTACCGGTGGTAGATGCGGAAGTGTGACCCCCTGGTGCAGGTGAAGTGACTCCGAAGTGACGAGTCAATGCACCCTCATTGCCGGCAGGTATCTTGCTCCCACCTGCCTGAT
>JAYWAO010000355.1:0-1543 GCA_043782365.1 Deltaproteobacteria bacterium | reverse complement strand
TGCGGCCGCTTGCGGACCGCCTCGAGACCTTCGAGCACCTGGATGCTGCTTGCGCCGTACGTGCTGGTTTCCAAACTGACACCTCTTTCGGGGGTCGGTTCGAGTACCACGGACGGCCGATCTGGGTCAAGGAAGAACGAAGAGTTAAGGTCCTGAGAAGACTTGTGAATCTGGCCTGGAGGCGGGGCCGATCGCGCCGGCTTTGACGGCGTAGAAACGCGGTGCGTCTTGCGCGGCGTCTCGCGGGGATCCCAGCGGGCCCGGCCCACCCAGCGCCGCGGCCACCAGGCGGGCGTCGGTCGTGGTGAGGACGACCTGTGCGCGCAGCCCTTCGAGGTAGCGCATCAGCCAGGCGTTGCGCTCGGGATCAAGCTCGCTGGAGACGTCGTCGAGCAGCAGCAGCGGCGCCTTCCCCTGGGCCGCGCGCAGGTTCTCGATCTCGCCGATCTTGAAGGCCAGCACCACCGCGCGGATCTGGCCCTGGCTGGCGAAGAGGCGCGCCGGGCGCGGGCCATCGGTATCGGCTTCAATCGACCCTGTATCCACCGCCGAGGGAAGCTCACCTTCGGCTTCAATCGCTTTTGTATCCGCAGCTCCGCCGTGGGTGGTGAAGTAGAACCCGAGGTCGTCGGCGTGCGGGCCCACCGAGGTGAACCCGCGCTCGCGGTCCCGGAGGAGCCGCTCGTCGAGCGCGGCCAGCAGCCGCTCCTCGAGCAGGGCCGCGGCGGCGGGAGCTCCACGCGTCAGGTCCACCGCTTCCTCGCCGAGCCCGCTCGAGGCGCGCCCGCTGGCGAGCGGGCGCAGCGTCAAGGACAGCTCTCCCCGGGTGACCTCGGAGAACGCCCGCTGGGCGTGGGGCAGCAGCTCTGCCAGCAGGAGCTCGCGCCGGAGCCGCAGCCGCGCCCCGAGCCGGGCCAGGGGCGCGTCGAAGGCCGCGATCAGCTCGCGCGGGGCCTGCTGCCGGAGCAGCTCGTTGCGGCTCTTGAGCGCCCGCAGGTAGTCGCGCGCGTCCGGTAGGTGGTCGGGGTGGCGGTTCTGCACCGCGCGGTCGAGAAGCCGCCGGCGGCCATCGGGCGCGCCCTTCACCAGCGAGAGGTCGTCGGGGGTGAAGGCCACTACCGCGAGCCCGCCGAAGAGCTCGTCGGGGTCCTTGACGGGCTTGCCGTCCACCTTGGCGGTCCGCTTGCCCTGGCCCACCCCGACGGTGACCGTCCGCTCCCCTCCTGGCGAAGCGAGGCGGGCCGTCACCTCGGCGAGCGCGCGCTCTCCGGTGGTCCCGCTCCCAGCGGTCTGCGCGCCGAACTGCACCAACTCCTGGAGCCGAGTCGCCCGCAGCGGCCGCAGCGTGCAGGCGAGATAGCAGGCCTCGAGGAAGTTGGTCTTTCCCTGGCCGTTGGGCCCCGAGAGCACCGTCGCGCCGGGCGACAGCTCCACCGTGGCCGGCCGCAGGTTGCGGAAGCGCTGCGTGCTGACGCTGAGGAGCAGCACGGCCTCTACTCCTGTATTACTCTTTGATGCAGAGGTCGATCGGCACACCCGACCC
>JAYWAO010000354.1:0-1546 GCA_043782365.1 Deltaproteobacteria bacterium | reverse complement strand
CGAGATCGGCGGTGCGCGCACCGCTGGCGATCGCCTGGTCCACCGCGTCTTCGACCGCCTTCGCTTCTTGCTCGAGGCCGAGCGAGTAGCGGAGAAGGAGCGCGGCGCTGAGAATGGTGCCGATCGGGTTCGCGATCTCCTTGCCCGCGATGTCCGGCGCGGAGCCGTGGATCGGCTCATAGAGGCCGCGCGTGCCCTCGCCGAGCGAGGCCGAGGGGAGCATGCCGATCGAGCCGGCGATCATCGCCGCCTCGTCCGACAAGATGTCGCCGAAGAGGTTGTCCATCACCAGCACGTCGAACTGCACGGGCGCGCGCACCAACTGCATCGCGCACGAGTCGACCAGCTGGTGTGAGAGCTGTAGCTGCGGGAACTCGGCCTTCACCACGCGCGTGGTCACCTCGCGCCAGAGGCGGGAGGTCTCCAGCACGTTGGCTTTGTCCACCGAGCAGAGCTTGCCGCGGCGCGAGGCGGCGAGCTTCGCGCCGACGCGGACGAGGCGTTCGATCTCATTGACCGAATAGGTGCAGATATCAGTCGCGGTATCCCCCTCGCGCCGCTTCTCGCCGAAGTAGATGCCGCCGATGAGCTCGCGGACGATCACGAGGTCCACCCCGGCCAGCACCTCGGGCCGCAGCGAGCTCGCGTGCGAAAGCTGGGGAGAGGCCCGCACGGGCCGCAGGTTGGCGAAGACGTTGAGCGCCTTGCGCAGCCCCAGCAGGCCCGCCTCGGGCCGCAGCTTGCCGCCGTCCCACTTGGGCCCGCCCACCGCCCCGAGCAGCACGGCGTCGGAGGCGAGGCAGAGCGCCAGCGTGTCGCCTGGGAGCGGCGCGCCCTCGGCGTCGATGCCGCTGCCGCCGAAGGGCGCCTCTCGCAGTTCAAATGTATGACCAAAACGGGCCGCCACCGCCTGCAAGACGGCGACGCCCTGCGCGACCACCTCGGGCCCGATGCCGTCACCGGGCAGCACGGCGATGCTGGCCTTCACTTGCGGGCCTCCTCGCGGACGTCACCGCGGGCTGCTTCGAACGCGTCGATCTCCGGCCCGGCAGCGAGCAGGAAGCCCAGCTCGTCCACGCCCTGCAAGAGGCAGTGGCGGGCGAAGGGGTCGAGCGGAAACGACGCCACCCGCCTGCCGCCGTCGCAGGTGAGCGTCCGCGCAGCGACGTCGATCACCACCTCGTGGCTCGGGTGCGCGAGCAGGAACGCGCAGGTCTCTTCATCGACCTGCACGGGGAGCAGGCCGTTCTTCAGCGAGTTGCTGCGGAAGATGTCGGCGATCGAAGCGCTCACCACCGCGCGGATGCCGAATCCCAACAAGGCCCACGGCGCGTGCTCGCGCGACGAACCGCAGCCGAAGTTGGGCCCCGTCACCAGCACCTGCGCGCCCCGGGCCTCGGGCGCGTCGAGCGGGAAGCCCGGCTTTGGGTTACCGAGATTGTCGAATCGCCAGTCGCGGAAGAGCGACTGCCCCAGCCCCTCGCGCGAGGTGGTCTTGAGGAACCGGGCCGGGATGATCTGGTCGGTGTCGATGTTCGCCTGCGGG
>JAYWAO010000353.1:0-12322 GCA_043782365.1 Deltaproteobacteria bacterium | reverse complement strand
AGATCCTCGCGGTCGACGACATCTTCCTCACCCACAGCCACTTCGACCACGTCAAGGACATCCCGTTGATGACGGATCTCCTGGTGGGCAAGCGCCAGACTCCCGTGGTCGTGCGCGGCCCCGAAGAGACGATGAAGTGCATGGGCGAGGACGTCTTCAACAACCGCCTCTGGCCGGACTTCCGCACCATCCCCTCCCGCGAGAAGCCCGTCATCGCCTTCGAGACGGTGCCCGTGCGGCAGCGGTTCAAGGTGGGGCAGTACACGGTGCAGGCCATCCCCGTGCACCACCCGGTCTACTCGGTCGGCTACATCTTCGAGGGCCCAGGCGGCGCCATCGCCTTCTCGGGCGACACCGGCCCCACCGACGAGCTGTGGAAGGCGATCAACGCCACCCCCGACGTCAAGGCCGTCTTCGTCGAGCTGAGCTTCCCCAACTCGATGCAGTGGCTGGCCGACATCTCCGGCCACCTGACGCCGAAGACGGTGATGAGCGAGCTGGAGAAGCTCGACCGCCGCGGGGCGCGCATCTACCTGTACCACCTCAAGCCGTCGGTCACGGCCGAGGTGAAGCGGGAGGTCGCTGCGCTGGGCAAGGACTACCTGACCATCTGCGAGCTCGACGACGTCTACTCCATCTGAACTTGCCAAGGCCGCGGGGTCCCTCGACCTGCGCGCTCCCCCCAGGCCCGACCCGATGGCCGCAGCGGGCCGGGTAGGGGACGCCTCCACCCACAAGCTGTTCGGCTACGACTCGCCGGTGACGCCGTTCGCGCTGCTCGGCTGCCTGATCGTCGCCGCCGCGCTGGTGAACCGCTTTGCCCCCAAGGCGAAGCGGCGGGTGCGGCGCGCGACCATCCTCTTCGCGCTCTACGTCGCCTGCTTCCTGCTGGCGGCGCTGCTGCACAGCCACGGCCCCGAGGACTGGGCCCGCCGGGTCTGGCTGCTGGCCGACCTCTTCGAGGTGCTGATCGTCGTCGACCTCGCGGCGATCGCCGTCTTCGACCTGACGCTGGCGCTGCTGCGGATCGAGGTCGCGGACATCGTCCACGACCTGGCGCTCTTCGGCGCCTACTTCCTCTCGCTCGTCGGCATGATGCACCGGAGCGGGGTCGACCTCTCGGGCATCGTCGCCACCTCGGCGGTGGTCACCGCGGTGCTCGGCCTCTCGCTGCAAGCGACGCTCGCCAACGTGCTCGGAGGCATCGCGCTGCAGCTCGACGACACCATCTCGGTGGGCGACTGGGTCCAGCTCAAAGACGGCCTGCAGGGCAGGGTGAAGGCGATCCGCTGGCGCTCCACGCTGATCGAGACGCGCAACTGGGACACGCTGGTGGTGCCCAACTCGATGCTGCTCGGCGAGCAGATCCTCATGCTCGGCCAGCGGACCGACGCGCCCAAGCAGCACCGGATGTGGGTCTACTTCCACGTCGACTTCCGCTTCTCGCCGGAGCTGGTGATCCAATCGGTGAACGAGGCGCTGCAGGCGGCGCCGATCCCGCGCATCGCCCAGAGCCCGCTGCCGCACGCCATCTGCACCGACTTCACCGGGCCCAAGGGCTCCGACGGCGTCGCCACCTATGCGGTGCGCTACTGGCTCACCGAGCTCGCGGCCGACGACCCGACCTCCAGCGACATCCGGGTGCGCGTCCACGCCGCCCTGCGCCGCGCCGGGATCCCGCTCGCGGTGCCGGCCCACGCCGTCTTCATCTCGCAGGACGACGAGCAGCACAAAGGGCGCAAGGCGGAGCGCGAGCTGGCCGAGCGGGTCTCCGCGCTGGAGTCGATCGAGATGCTGCAGTGCCTCTCGGCCGACGAGCGGCAGTGGCTGGCGCGGAGCATGCGCCTCGCGCCTTTCGGGCACGGCGAGATCATCACCCGGCAGGGCGCCCAGGCCCACTGGCTCTATGTGCTCGCCAAGGGCGACGTCGAGGTGCGGCTCAAGTGGGACCTGCCTCCGACCCCCGCCGACGGGCCCAACGGCCTGCCCCGGCAGGTGGAGAAGGTCGTCACCAAGATGGGCGCGCCCAACGTCTTCGGCGAGATGGGCGTGATGACCGGCGAGCCGCGGACCGCCAGCGTGGTCGCGCTCACCGAGGTCGAGTGCTACCGGATCTCGCGCGAGTCGTTCCACGCCTTGATGAAGACCCGCAAGGAGCTGGCCGAGTCGATGAGCTCGGTGATGGCCAAGCGGCGGGTCGAGCTGCAGACCGTGCGCGAGAACCTCGACGCGGAGCAGCGCAAGAGCCGGGTGGCCCAGGAGCGGACGCGCATCCTGGCGGGCATCCAGCGCTTCTTCGGGCTCGAGGACGAGGGTAGCTGAGCCCTGCGGTGCTTCTCTTGCCGGTCCGGGGTGCGTGCGAGGTGCGCCCTCGAAGAGACCCGCGCTCCGGCCTTGACCACACCCAAAGTCTGTGGACTCTTACAAACCTGCTGTGTCGGCAGCGTCGGCTATTTTTTGCCCCGTCGTCCGGAACACGAGGAGCACCTGCATGTCGTTGATCAAGCGCGGTCGGTCGGTCCTGCTGCTGGCGTTGGCGCTGGTTGCGGCGAGGGCGCAGGGAGCAAACTTCGGCGCTGGCGACGTGACCGGAACGGTCCTCTGGAACGGGTCGTTCGTGACGGGACAGGCCGCTTCGAGGATGTATGTCTACATTCCGGCAGTCTCGGCGGCCGGCTCCGTGTCCCAGGCGGACGGCACCTACTCGATGAAGGCCGTCGCGCCCGGAACCTACCCCATCAAGGTCATCGCCCTCGGCTGCGGCGGCGAGGACGAGGTCGCGACCGGCTCGGTCACCATCACTGCCAACGCCTCGACAACGGTCAACTTCGACCTCACCTCGCTGGCCGGCATCGTCAGGGGTAAGGTGACCCTCGACAGCGGGACCTTCCCGAGCCCCCAGATCCGCTTCTACAGCTGCGGACCGGCGCCGGTGGATTCGAGCGGCAACTTCGCTCAGTACATCGCGGCCGGCACCTACTCTGGAACGGTGCGCGGCTCCAGCGGCGTGCTCGGCACCATCCCAGCCACGGTCACGGCGGGCGCGATCACCGACGTCGGCACGGTCAACTTCCAGTCGGCCACCATCACCGGCGCGGTCAGCTACGCGGGCGCGGCGCCCAGCGGTCTGCCGGCCCAGAACCTGTATGCGTACATCGCGTCGGTCAGCGCGGCCAACAAGGTCAGCGCGAGCGGCACGTTCAGCCTCGGCTCGCTGCCTCCCGGCACATACACTGTCGGCCTGCTGAGCCAGGGCTGCGGCGGCGGCGACCTCATCGCCACCGCCTCGGTGACGGTCGCGGCCGGACAGACGGCCATCCAGAACTTCGACCTCACGCCCCTGGTCGGTGTCGTGCAAGGCGCGGTGACGCTCGACGGCGCGCCGCTCGCCAACCCCACGGTCAAGTTCATCAACGGCTGCCAGGCAGCTCCGAACGACTCGAGCGGACACTTCGCCCAGTACCTCCTGCCAGGGAGCTACACCGCGCCCGTGAGCGGGCCGGGCGGCGCGCTCGGTCAGGTTTCGGCTACCATCAGCGCGGGACAGACCACCGATCTTTCGACGGTCGGCTTCACCACCGGCTCGATCACGGGCGCGGTGACCTACGTCGGTGCGCCGCTGTCCAACGGCGGCAACCTTTACGTGGGCGTGCCCGCCAACAGCACCGGTAGCTTCGTCGATGGCTCGGGCCACTACTCGATCACCAAGCTGGTGACGGGCACCTACGCGATGCAGGTCTACAGCCTGGGTTGCGGCGGCGGAGACACCGTCGCCCAGGCCTCGGTGAACGTGGCCAGCGGATCGGCGACCACCAAGAACTTCGACCTCTCGACGGTGGCCGGCCGGGTGGTCGGGACCATCACCGTCAATGGGACTCCGCTGCCCAACCCGGGCGTGCGCATCGGGTCCGGCTGTACCATACCTTCGGACTCTGCTGGCGTGTTCAGGGGTTACCTGCCGCCCGGCAGCTATGTCGCCACCGTCTCGGGCCCTGGCGGTGTCCTCGGCAGCTTCCCGTTCACCGTTGGCGCGGGCCAGACCACCAACCTCGACGTCGCCTCGACCCCGGCGGGCTCCAACGTGAAGTTCACCGCCGGCGGTGGACTCGCCACCACGGGCGGCGTCGAGTTGACCTTCAGCACCGTCACTACCGCCGGCAGCACCACCATCGTCACCACCGGCGCTGGCACTCCCCCGACCGGGTACCGCGTGATCGGCACGGGAGGCCAACCGCTCTTCTACGACGTCACCACCTCGGCGACCTTCAATCCGCCGCTCGGGGTTTGCGTCAAGTACGACCCCGCCGACGTCCACGTGGCCCAAGGCCGTCTCTCGATGCGCGACGTGAAGAACAGCTACGCCGACATCACCACCTCGATCGATGTCACCAACAAGATCATCTGCGGCGCCGCCGCCAGCGCCTCGCAGTTTGCCGTGCTCGAGCCGATCCCGCTCGCGATCTCGCCGACGACCGCCGCCGTGTTGACGGGCGGCGCCAGCCAGTTCACCGCCTCGGGGGGCAGCGGCACCGGCTACGCCTATTCGGTCTCCACCAACAACTCGGGCGCCACCATCTCCGCCAGCGGCCTCTACACCGCGGGCGCCAAGGGTGGCGTCAGCGACACCGTCACCGCGACCGACTCGATCGCCAACACCGCTACAGCCACGGTCACCGTGACGGCCGGTGTGGCCATCTCCCCCGGGTCGATGAACATCCCCCCCAAGGGCACCGTGCAGTTCCACGCCTCGGGCGGTAGCGCCACCGGGTACGTCTGGAGCATCCTCACCAACGGCTCCGGCGCCACCATCAACGCGGCCGGCGTCTACTCCGGCGGCCCCGGCCCCAACACCACCGACGTCGTCCAGGTGGCCGACTCGCTCGGCAACACCGCCACCGTCACCCTCACGGTGGGCCCGGGCATCACGCTGACGCCGCCCTCGATCTCGCTCTCCCCGCGCGCCTCGCAGAAGTTCACCGCGGTGGGCGGCAGCGGCGCCGGCTACACGTGGAAGCTCACCGCCGCCAGCACCTCGGGCGGCGCGGTCGGCCCCGCCAGCGGCGTCTACACCGCGGGCAACACGGGCTCCTCGAGCGATGTCGTGCAGTGCACCGACTCGTTCGGCAACACCGCCACCGCCGCCGCCACCGTGACGGCGGGCGTGTCGATCACGCCCCCTTCGGGCCCCGTCTCGCCCCGCAGCACGCTGCAGCTCGTCGCCAGCGGCGGCAGCGGGTCGGGCTTCACCTGGGTGCTCCTCACCAACGGCTCGGGCGCTACCCTCAGCGCCGCCGGCTTCTACACGGCCGGTCCCACGGGCAGCGTCAAGGACGTCATCCAGGTCACCGACTCGCTCGGGAACGTCTTCTTCCTCACCATCAACGTCGCCGCCGGCCCCACCATCTCTCCCCTCGGCGGGCCGGTCTCGCCGCGCGGCGTGGTGCAGTTGGCCACCAGCGGCGGCTCGGGCGGCGGCTACACCTACCTGCTCACCACCAACGGCTCGGGCGGCTCGGTGAGCGCCGCAGGCCTCTACACCGCGGGCCCCACGGGCGGCACCACCGACGTCGTCACCGTCACCGACGCCCTCGGCAACTCCTCCACGGCGGCGTTCAACGTCACTGGAGGCATCAAGCTCTCGCCGGCCTCGGCGAGCCTCGCGCCGAAGTCCACCGCGCAGCTCACCGTCTCGGGCGGCAGCGGCGCGGGCTACCTCTGGAGCCTCTCGGTGAACGGCTCGGGCGCCACCATCTCGCAGGCGGGCCTCTACACCGCGGGGGCCACCGGCTCGTCGAGCGACACCGTCAAGGTCCTCGACTCGCTCAACAACAGCGGCACCTCGGTGCTCTTCGTCTCCGCGGGCGTGTCGATCAGCCCGGCGACGGCCCCCATCGCGCCCAAGGCCAGCAAGCAGCTGCAGGCGGCCGGCGGCAGCGGCCAGGGCTTCAAGTGGACCTTCGCCAGCAACCCCTCGGGCGCCACGCTCTCGGCGACGGGCCTCTACACGGCCGGGGCGGCGGGCGGCACCACCGACGTCGTGATGGTCACCGACTCGCTCGGCAACTTCGGCACCTCGACGCTCACCGTCACGGCGGGCATCTCGATCACGCCGGCCACGCTCACCGTCTCGCCCCGCAAGGTGCAGCAGCTCAGCGCCGCGGGCGGCTCGGGCGCGGGCTACGCCTTCACGCTCGTCACCAGCGGCTCGGGCGGCTCGATCACCGCCGACGGCTTCTACGCGGCCGGCGTCAACGGCAGCACCACCGACAAGGTCTCGGTCACCGACTCGCTCGGCAACACCGGGTCGGTCGTGATCACGGTCAACGCGGCGCTCGCCGTCACGCCCGCCGACGTCTCGGTGGCGCCCCGCCAGTCGAAGACCTTCACGGCGGCCGGCGGCAGCGGCGCTGGCTTCACCTGGGCGGTGGCGATCAACGGCTCGGGCAGCACCATCGACGCCGCCACGGGCGCCTACACCGCCGGCCCCAAGGGCGGCGTGGTCGAGCTGGTCACCTGCACCGACTCGCTGGGGAACACCGCCTCGGCGATCGTCACGGTGGGCCCTGGCGTCACCGTGACGCCGGCCTTCGCCAACGTCCCGCCGCGCGGCAGGCAGCAGCTCACCGTGCGCGGCGGCAACGGCGCTTACACTTACGCGATCGTCTCCACCAACGGCTCGGGCGGCAGCATCAGCGCGGCCGGCCTCTACACCGCGGGCAGCACGGCCGCCACCATCGACACCCTCAAGGTGACCGACTCGCTCGGCAACTTCGCGCTGGCGTCGATGAGCGTCACCGACGCGCTGGCGGTCCTGCCCAACGCGGTCACGGTCGCGCCCCGCGCCACGCGCAGCTTCTCGGCAGCGGGCGGCGCTGGCAGCGGCTTCACTTGGACCCTCTCCACCAACGGGTCGGGAGCCACGGTGATCGCCTCCACCGACGGCGTCACCGCCTCGTACACCGCGGGCGCCAAGGGCAACGCCGCCGACGTCCTCACCGTCACCGACGGGCTGGGCAACGCGGCGATGGGCGCCATCACGGTGGGCCCGGTCATCACCGTGACCCCGGCCACCGCCAGCCTCGCGCCGCGCGCGCAGCAGAAGCTCAACGCGACCGGCGGCCTCGGCACCTTCCGCTGGCGCGTGCTGCCGGGCGGCACCTCGGGCGGGTCGGTCTCCTCGACGGGCATCTACACCGCCGGCACCGCGGACACCTCGCAGAACACCACTGACACGGTCGAGGCCTCGGACGCGCTCGGCAACGCCGCCACCGCGGTGATGACCGTCACCACCGGCCTCGTCGTCACGCCCGCCGGGGTGAGCCTCGCGCCGCGCGCTTCGCAGGTGTTCACCGCCGCGGGTGGCACGGGCGCGCAGATCTCCTTCACGCTCTCGGTCAACCAGTCGGGCGGCAGCGTGACGGCGGATGGCCGCTACCTCGCCGGCCCGCGCGGCGGCGCCACCGACGTGGTCAAGGCGTCCGATAACCTCGGCAACAGCGCCACCGCCACCGTCACGGTGACCGCGGGCCTGGTGGTCAACCCCGAGACCACCACCCTGCCCCCGAAGGGCAAGCAGCAGCTGGCGGCCACGGGGGGCAACGGCATCTACACCTGGACCCTCCTGGCCTCCAGCGGGTCGGGCGGCACGGTGAGCACCTCGGGCCTCTACACCGCCGGCCCCACGGGCGTCACCACCGACACCGTCAAGGTGACCGACTCGGTCGGCAACAGCGCCACCGCGAGCTTCAACGTCACCGTTGGGCTCTCGGTGACGCCAGACAAGGCCTCGGTCGCGGCCAAGGGCGGCAAGGCCTCGTTCACCGCCGCGGGTGGCGCCGGCGCCGAGAAGGGCTACACTTGGTCGATCTCCACCAACCTCTCGGGTGGCACCATCGACGACAAGGGCAACTACCTCTCGGGCGCCGCGGGCAACGTCAAGGACGTGGTGCAGGTGGTCGACGCCGTGGGCAACGTCGCCACCGTCACCGTCGAGGTGGCGCCGCTCCCCGCGGCGGCCTCGGGCTGCTCCACCGCCGAGGGCAGCCTCCTGCCCCAGCTCCTGGTGGCGGGCCTCGGCGTCTTGTGGCGCCGCCGCCGCCGCCGCCGGGCCGGGCAGGGCCAGTAGCCGATGGCCGCCTGGTATCAAAAGGTCACCGAGCAGAAGGTCGCCACGCCCGACAAGCGGGCGCGGATGGAGGGCCTCTGGATCAAGTGCGAGGAGGGGTGCGGGGAGATCGTCTTCAAGAGCGACGTCGAGAAGAACCTCGAGGTCTGCCCGAAGTGCGACTTCCACTTCCCCATCCAGGCGCGCAAGCGGCTCGAGCTGCTGCTCGACCCAGGCTCGTTCAAGGAGCTCGACCGGGGCCTCGCCTCGACCGACCCGCTCACCTTCACCGACACCAAGAAGTACAAGGACCGGCTCAAGGCCTTCGCGCGCGCGGCGGGCGAGGAGGAGTCGTTCCTCTCGGGGGTGGGCCGGATCGGCGGGCGCGAGGTGAGCGTCGGGTGCTTCCACTTCGGGTTCCTCGGCGGCTCGATGGGCTCGGTGGCCGGCGAGAAGGTCACCCGCGTCTTCGAGCGGGCCTACGAGCTGAAGCTGCCGGCGATCGTCTTCTCGGCGTCGGGCGGCGCGCGCATGCAGGAGGCGGTCTTCTCGCTGATGCAGATGGCGAAGAGCTCCGCTGCGCTCGCGCGCTTTCGCACGGTGAAGAAGCCGTACATCTCGGTGCTGCTCGACCCCACCACCGGCGGCGTGGCCGCCTCGTTCGCCTTCCTCGGCGACCTGATCATCGCCGAGCCGCGAGCGCTGATCGGCTTCGCTGGTCCGCGGGTGATCGAGCAGACGCTGCGGCAGAAGCTGCCCGAGGGGTTCCAGCGCTCCGAGTTCCTCCTCAAGCACGGCATGCTCGACGCGATCGTGCCGCGCAAGGAGCTGCGCGAGAAGCTCGCCCAGTACCTCGCGCTGCTGGGCTGAGCGCGGTGATCGGGCCAAACGGCGCAGCGCCCGTCCTCGGCGTCGTGCAAGAGCTCGATAGCCGAATCGACAACGGCCCCACGCCGCCCTTCGTGCCGGACGGCTGGTGGCGCGGCTTCTTCGACGACGCCTACCGCTTCCTCTACGGCGACCTGCTCGGCCCGGTGCGCACCGAGCGCGAGGTGGCGGCGGTCTGGAGCCTGCTCGGCCTGCGCGAGGGCCAGCGCCTGCTCGACCTCTGCTGCGGCGATGGCCGCCACGCGGTCCCGCTGCGGCGGCGCGGGCTGGAGGTCTGCGGCGTCGACGCCTCCGCGGTGCTCCTGCAGCGCGGGGCCGAGCGGGCCGCGCGCGTGCTGCCCGAGGAGGGCCCGTTCCCGGCGTTCGTGCAGGGCGACGCGCGCGCGCTCCCGGTGAAGACCGGCGCCTTCGACGGGGCGGTCTGCCTCTTCAACTCGATCGGCTACGCGGGCGACGAGGGCACGCAAGCGCTGCTGCGAGAGGCCGGGCGCGCCCTGCGTCCCGGGGCGCTGCTGCTGGTCGAGTGCGATCCGCGCGAGCGGGCCGAGGCGGCGGCGCGCGAGGGGGCGCGCGAGACCGAGCGCGCCACCGTCGGCGGCGTGCCAGTGGAGGTGGAGCGCTGGCTCGCGGACGGCTGGCAGCACGCGGTGTTCCGCTGGGAAGAGCAGGGCGCGCGGCGGGAGCGGGCGCTGCACCACCGGCTGCACGACCGCGCCCTCCTCAGCGCGTGGATGGAGGCCGCGGGCCTGCGCGAGGTGCGCTTCCTCGGCGGCTACGACGGGCGCGCCTTCACCGCCGGCTCTCCGGTGCTGCTGGCGCTCGCCGCCCGCGCGGGGCCGGACTGATGGAGTGCACCCAGTGCGGCGCCTGCTGCATCGCGCCCGACATCGCCGCCCTCGACAAGCCGCTCGGCCAGCGCTGCCTGAACCTCACCGCCGAGCTGCTCTGCGGCGTCTACGCGGACCGCCCCGCGGTCTGCCGCAGCTACGCAGCGGACGCGCTCTGCGAGCAGATCGCCGCGCCCACGGTGGAGGCGCGCGTCCACAACTACCTGGCGGTCTTCGGACTGGTCGAGGAGGCGGCTGCCGTCGCGCTGGCGTTGGCGGCGGGGCCGCGCGGCCTGAGGTCGCTGCGCGGCCTGCGCGCGCTGCCTGTCCTGCCGTCGTCGGAGCGCTGCGCGGTCGAGGTCTGGCGGTGACCTTCGCCGAGCTCAAGGCGCGCCTCTTCGAGCGCAGCAACTTCGGGATGAAGCTGGGCCTCGAGCGGATGCGGGCCGCCCTGGCGCTCCTCGGCGAGCCGCACCGCTGCGCGCCGACGCTCCACGTCGCGGGCACCAACGGCAAGGGCTCGACCTGCGCCTTCGCCGAGCGGGCGCTGCGGTGCGCGGGGCTGAAGACCGGCCTCTACACCTCGCCGCACCTGCGCCACTACTGCGAGCGGATCCGCGTCGACGGCGAGCCGGTCTCGGAGGAGACGGCTGCCGCGCTGCTGGACGAGGTGCTGCAGCGGGTGCCCTGGGCGCTCGCGGGCGGGCCCGGCGGCCCCGGCGACGGCGACGGCCTGACCTTCTTCGAGCTGACCACCCTGCTCGGGTTCCTCGCCTTCGCCCGCGCGGGCGTGCAGGTGATGGTCGTCGAGGTGGGCCTCGGCGGCCGCCTCGACGCCACCAACGTGGTCGCGCCGCTCGCCTGCGCCATCGCCCCGCTCGGGCTCGAGCACCAGCAGTACCTGGGCGACACGCTGGCGCTGATCGCCGCCGAGAAGGCCGGCATCCTCAAGCCCGGTGTGCCCGCGGTGTCGGCGGGGCAGCCGCGCGAGGCGGCGGCGGTGCTCGAGTCGGTCGCCAGGTCGGTGCACGCTCCTCTCTGGCGGCCGGGGCGCGACTACCGATTCGAGAGCCGGGCGGAGCGCTCGTTCTGCTACCAGAGCGGCGGCGCGGCGCCCGGCGGTGGCTGCGGCACCTCGGGCTGGACCGTGCGCCCGGCCGCGCTGGGCCTGCTCGGGCGTCACCAACGCGCCAACGCCGCGCTCGCCTGCGCGCTGCTCGAACAGGCGGCCCGGCGCGGGCTGCCGGTGACGCAGGAGCACGCGGAAGAAGGGCTCGCGCTCGCGCGGTGGCCCGGGCGCCTGGAGAGAGTCGGAGGCCAGCCGCTGACGCTGCTCGACGGCGCGCACAACCCGCACGCGGCGCGCGCGTTGGCCGAGGCGCTGCCAGACCTGCTCGCGTCGATGGGCAGGGACCCGGGTGCGAGCCCGGGCACGGCCGCTGCCGCCGCAGGGCCCTCGCTGCAGGGGGTGCTCGGGGTGCTCGGCGACAAGGACCTCGTCGGCGTGCTCAGGCCGCTCTTGCCGCTGTTCACCGCGGTGCACCTCTGCGCGCCGCGGTCTCCTCGTGCGCTGCCTGCCCTGGCGCTCGCGGCGAAGGTTCGCGAGCTCGCGCCCGGGCTCCTCTGCACCGTCTACCCCTCGGGCGCCGAAGCGCTCGCCGGGGCGCGGGCGGCGGCAGGGCCGGACGGCGCCGTGCTCGCCTGCGGGTCGCTCTACCTCGTGGGCGAGCTCCTCGATGCCGTCGAGGGCCGCGCGGCCACCGCGATGCCTTCGGAGCAGCTGCGCGCCTTCCCCCGGCCGCGCTGAGGTAGCCGTCCACCCGGTCGCATTGGCGTCGACGTGGTCGGCGTCGGGGCTGGCGTGGACGTGGACAGTGGCGGCGGGGTGGCCGTTGACGAGTTTCTTCTTTGCCCCCGCCCGCCCCCCTCGTAGAGTTACACCTTCCCCGATGGCGCGCCTCCAGCTCCCGACTTCTACGCCTCCCCCCATCGAGGACGTCGCGTTCAAGGCGCTCTACCGCAAGGAGACCTACGACGCGCACACGGCGGACGGCTGGGTGCTCTGCATCACCCGCTACCGGCCGCTGCCGCAGCCCTGGTCGCAGCCGCTGCTCGACGAGCCGCTCCTCTTGGTGCCGGGCTGGTCGCAGAACCGCCACGCTTTCAGCTGCGGCGACTTCGTCAAGCGGCTGCTCTGGTACGGCGCCGACGTCCACATCCTCGAGCTGCGCGGGCACGGGAAGTCGAGCCGCGAGCTGCAGCTCGCGCGGGCCGGAGCCGAAGGCCGCGCGCCCCCCGCGGACCTCGACTGGCAGTGGGACCTCGACAGCTACCTGCTCTTCGACGTGCCCGCGGCGGTCGCGGCGGTGAAGCAGCGCACGGCCCGCAGCAAAGTGTATTACGTTGGCCACAGCATGGGCGGCATGCTCGGCTATGGGTACGCCGCGCAGCACCAGGACCTCGCGGGCCTGGTGACGCTCGGCGCGCCGAGCCGCCTGGGGCA
>JAYWAO010000352.1:0-4464 GCA_043782365.1 Deltaproteobacteria bacterium | reverse complement strand
AGCCCAGCCTGGCTACTGGCAGCGCTCGAACACCGCCGAGTAGGCGAACTTCTCCACCCGGCAATAGTTCGTCCCCCTGAAGCCGAACCGCCTCGCCTCCCAGGTGGCCCCCTCGGCGCCCTTGGTGGTCGTCAGCGAGCCCTCGGAGATCACCACCGCCCACCTCGGCGGACCCACCTGCGCCAGCTTCTGGTCGAAGTTGTCGTAGGAGCGCCGGACCAGCTGCTCCTCGGGCAGGCCGCTCTCGAAGGCGATGGGGATGTCGAGGTAGTGCCAGACGCCATCTAGTAATACATATTCTCCGGGCTTCACCAGCTTGCGCAGGAGGAGCGCGGTCTCCTCGACGCCCACCGGCACCGAGGAGATGGGCGAGAGCGGCCGGGCCCACTCGGCGAGGTTGGTGTACTGGTGATACGAGAGCCGCAGGAAGCAGAGCGGCGTCGCCGCTGCGAGGCCGAGCGAGAGCGCCAGCAGCGCGGTACGCCGCCGGACGGCCCAGGGCGCGGCCTCCCCCCCGAAGCGCGAAGCGGCGCGCCCGAGCAGCGCCGCGAGTTGCTCCAGCGCGCTCCAGGCAAACGGCAGCGAGAGCGCGGCCGCCGGCATGACGAAGCGCGCGAGCGGGCGGAAGTCGCCCACCACCACCGTGCGGAAAGTGAAATACATCACGGGCAGCCAGGCGAGCAGCGAGAGCTCCCAGCCGTTGGTGAGCGCGCCCGCGACGCCGGCGCGCGCGCGCTGCCAGAGCACGCGCCCGGCGCCCCAAAGGGAGAAGAGGCCGAGCAGGGGCGACGAGAGGATCAGGACGTTGAGCGGCCAGTAGACGAGGCCGTAGAGCCGCCAGCCGGGCTTCCCGTACTGCCGCTCGGCGATCACCACCAGGTCGCGGTGGGCCTCGTTCACGCAGCGCAGCTGCCGGAGGGGCTCGCCGCTGTCGAGCAGGTTCTGCCGCATCCAGTAGAGCGCCGGCGCGGCGCAGACGGCGGTGAAGAGGACCAGCGCCCAGAGAGGGAAGCTCCTCCGCCAGACGCCGAAGAGCAGCACCGCGCAGAAGAGCGGCGCCATCATCCAGCCGTCGTAGCGGACCAGGCCGGCCGCGGCGAGGACCAGCGCGGCGCAGGTCGTCAGCAGCGCGACGCGCGAGGGCGTGGGCACCGGGACCGGCGCGCCCTCCTGGGCCGGCGCCGCCGAGAGCTCGAACGCGCCCGCGAGCACCAGCAGCTCGACGCAGGCGAGCAGGAGGGCGAGGTAGATCGCCTCCGACGCCGCGCTGGTGCTGGCCTGCAGGTGCAGCGTGCCCAGAGAGAGCCCCAGCGCGGCGAGCCACGCGGCGGGCAGCCCGGCCGCGCGGCGGGCGAGCCGGAAGAGCAGCCAGACGCCGAGGAGGCCGAAGAAGAGCGAGACGAGGCGCGGCGAGAGGAAGCGGTCGGGGTGGAGCTCGAGCGCCAGCCCGATCAGCGCGAGGTGCAGCGGCCCGTATTGGAACGCATCCGAGAAGCCGCGGAACAAGTGGGGCGCCTGGGCCCAGCGCTCGGCCGCCTCCACGCGCACGGGCGCGTCGCCGTAGTGTTCGACCGTGAAGTGAAGCCCCGGGAGCCGCAGCAGCAGCGCGAACAGCACCACCGGGAGAGCGCCTGTGCGCTGCGCGAATCGTTCGAGCGACCGTGTCATCTGAGCCGCTGTCAACCATGGATTGGCCTCAACGGCAAGGAGCGCAAGCGCGCATGGCAGCCCCTCTGATCGACCTGCAGGGACCCGACGCAACGCAAGCAGACGAGGTCCTGCGCCGGTTCGATCCGATCCGGGCTGACGAGGCCACCGACGAAGAGCTCGACCGGCTGCCCTACGGCGTCATCCTCCTCGACGGAGTCGGCACCATCCTCCGCTACAACCTCGCCGAGGCGCGCCTCGCCCGGCTCGACCGTGCGCAGGTGCTCGGGAAGAAGTTCTACGGAAGGATCGCGCCCTGCACCGCGACGCCCGAGTTCCAAGGCCGCGTCGAGCAGTTCCTGCGTGACCCGGCAGCGCCGCCCTCGGGCCGCTTCGAATATGTCTTCGACTTCCGCTTCGGCGCGCAGCAGGTCGACGTCGAGCTGGTCCGCGCGGCGCAGCCCGGCCGGGTCTACCTGCTGATCAACCGTCGCAAGTTCGGTGGCCTCCGCAAGGACGCGCGGACCCCGGCCATCCGCCAGGAAGAGCTCGCCCCGGGTGAGCTGGAGCTGGGCGTCATCCGCGACGCCAACCAGCGCCGCGAGGTGCGCCTGCCGCCGCAGTTCTTCGCGGCCCTGCGTCACACCTGGGACCGCGTCGCGCCCAAGGGGCAGGCCCTCTTCTCCCAGGAGTGGGGCACCAAGTGGGGCCGCCTCGCCGTGGTCGATCTCGAGGTGGAGTCGCTCGAGCTGACCGGCAAGTCGCTGCGCGAGATCCCGATGCGCGAGGCCGTGCAGCGCCTCGAAGGCCTGCTCCGCCGCCAGGGCTGGGGCCAGCTCGGCGCCGACTTCACCTTCGCCCGTCGCGGGGCCTTCGCCGTCTCGATCGCGCGCGGTGCCCTCGGCGAATCGCTCGGCGCCTCCGACGTCCCGCGCTGCCACCTGCTCGAGGGCTTCTTCCGCGCCTTCTTCGCCCACCTCGCCGAGCGCCTGCTGCTGGTGCGCGAGGTCGCCTGCACCGCCCAGGGCGCGGCGATGGACTGCTTCGTGGTGACGGGCGTGTCGCGCAAGCAGGACCTCGAGCGCGCGATCGCCCAGTCAGGCGGAGACATCGCGACGGTCCTGCGCAAGCTCTCCGAGGGCCCGGTGGATCCGGGCGAGCAGGCCCCCTCCGAATTCCTCGCGCAATTGTAACACTCGCCTGCCACTGCCTGGCCCGAGGGGCGCTCACCACCGCGCCCGAACGGCGCCGCGCCCGCGATCGGGTCGCGGCTACCCGTCGCGGCCAGGGCCCCCGGCGCGCCGGCCCGAGCGCGCAGCGAGCGCCCGCCCGCGCCCACATTGCCCGGGCCCCGCCCCGGGAGTAGCGTTGTGCGTGGAGGCGCACATGGACTCTCTCGTCGCGAAGATCGCATCCCTTCAGGACAAGACGGGCTTCAAGGAGCTGCACTGGGAGGGCTCGTTCGAGGAGTACCTCCGGCTGGTGCGCGAGAACCCGCGCATCACCCGCACCGCCTTCCAGCGGCTCTACGACATGGTCCTCTCCCATGGGAAGACCGAGTACATCGACAACAAGAAGCGGCTGATCCGCTACCACTTCTTCCATGACGAGCAGTCCGGCGGGCGCGACGCGGTCTTCGGGCTCGACGTGCCGCTGATGAAGCTGGTCAACGTCTTCAAGAGCGCCGCCCAGGGCTACGGCACCGAGAAGCGCGTCATCCTGCTGCACGGGCCGGTGGGCTCGTCGAAGAGCACCATCGTGCGGCTGCTCAAGAAGGGCGTCGAGGAGTACTCGCGCTCCGCCGACGGCGCGCTCTACACGTTCTCCTGGGTGCTCGACAAGAAGCACGAGGACGGCACGCCTTACAAAGAAGTCTACCCGACGCCGATGAACGAGGAGCCGCTGCTCCTCATCCCGCCCGAGTGGCGCGAGAAGGCGTTCCTCGAGTTGTGTCCCGAGGGCAACGGCTACCAGATCGCGGTGAAGGGCGACCTGAACCCGGCTTCGCGCCTGATCTTCCGCGAGCTGATGACCGAGTACAAAGGCGACTTCGCCAAGGTGATCTCGCACGTGCGCGTGCGGCGGCTCTTGCTCTCGGAGAAGGACCGCGTCGGCATCGGCACCTTCCAGCCGAAGGACGAGAAGAACCAGGACTCGACCGAGCTGACCGGCGACGTCAATTACCGAAAGATCGCCGAGTACGGCTCCGACTCCGACCCGCGCGCGTTCAACTTCGACGGCGAGTTCAACATCGCCAACCGGGGGCTGATCGAGTTCGTCGAGGTGCTCAAGCTCGACGTGGCGTTCTTGTACGACCTGCTCGGCGCTTCCCAAGAGCACAAGATCAAGCCCAAGAAGTTCCCGCAGACCGACATCGACGAGGTGATCATCGGGCACACCAACGAGCCCGAGTACAAGAAGCTGCAGGACAACGAGTTCATGGAGGCGCTGCGCGACCGCACGGTGAAGATCGACGTGCCCTACATCACCCGGTTGGTCGAGGAGCAGCGCATCTACGAGAAGGACTACAACGGCCGCAAGGTCCGCGGCAAGCGGATCGCGCCCCACACCCTGGAAGTCGCCGCCATGTGGGCCGTGCTCACCCGCCTGGAGGAGCCCAAGAACGCCGGCCTGACGCTACTCCAAAAGCTCAAGCTCTCCAACGGCAAGACCCTTCCCGGGTTCACCGAGGACAACATCAAGGAACTCCGCGAGGAGGCCGAAAAAGAGGGCATGCACGGCATCAGCCCGCGCTACGTCCAAGACAAGATCTCCAACGCCCTGGTCGGCTATCCCGAGTCGCGGTCGGTCAACCCG
>JAYWAO010000351.1:0-4472 GCA_043782365.1 Deltaproteobacteria bacterium | reverse complement strand
ACATCGCCTCGGCCGGCACCAGCTTGAACGGACCCGGGCCGAACACGCCGGGCGGGCTGCCGGTCTGGTCGCCGTCGGCCCAGGAGAGCTCGAGCCCGGCGCCGGCGCGCCCCTGGAACCAGAGCGCGTCGAAGGGGAAGAGCCCGCCCGCGGCCGGGAAGACCACCTTCTTCACCGTGTTGAAGCCCTGCCCGTTGTCGAAGCAGAAGACGCCCATGCCGCGCGACACCTTGCACTCGGTGAGCTGCACCGCCACGCCGTCGCTGACGGCGAAGCTGGCGCCGTCGTCCGAGGAGAGCGCGAAGGTCTTGGTGATCGGCAGACCGTCGGTGCTGGGCGATATCTTGAGATATCCGGCGAATCGAACCGCGTAGTTCCGGTTATTGGCAGAACCCGGGAACAGCCTGGCGGGCGAGAGGTTGGTCCCGAAGTTGCCGTTGCCCAAGACGCCGTTGGACCAGTCGATCGGCTGCGCCAGCGAGAACGAGGGCACCACCAGCTGCTTGTAGGGCGTGGCCGGGATCGCCAGCGCGTTGTAGGCGTCGAGCAGCGCCGAGGCCTTGTCCTTGGGGCCGAGGCCGGAGTCGTTGTTCGCGCAGGTGCTGCCCGTCGCGCCGCACCACGCGCCCTTGAGGGCCGGCCCGTTGCCCGGGACCGCCGGGATCGGCAGCGGCTGCACGGCTGCAGCCGCGCGCGGAGTCTGCGGCGGGCTGCGGCGCTCGCTTGGCTGGCCGCAGGCCACCGCGACGAGGCAGGAGACGGCGCAGGAGAGGGCGCGGGAGCCCCGGGTGAGGCGCGCCAGCGACGGAGAGTCGGCGTGGGAATCGGCAGACGGCACGGACCACCTCTGGCGCAAGGCTCCTCCGAAACAGCGACCGAGGGTACCACCAAGGCCGCGCGCTCCAGGCGCTCACGGCCACCTTACGTACGGTGACCGGGAGAGGGTCTGGACCAGGGCCGCGCCCAAGTTCCACCTTGCCCCAGCACTCTCTTCGGCGGACACTCGACCCGCTGCAGGTAGTCCGTGCAGCGAACTTCCGGGAGCGCCGATGCCCAACCGCCACATCCACTTCGGGGACTCCACCCGACAGGCCGCCCTGTTCGAGACCATGATCCTGGTCGCGGGCGCCGACGGGATCGTCACCCGCGAGGAGGTCGAGGAGATCTACCGCCGCGTCTTCGAGCGCCCCGAGTTCCAGGGGATCCACGCCCAGGACCTGAAGGACGCCATCTCCCACGCCGCCATTCAGGTGTCCAAGGCGAAGGACATGGGGCACATCCTCCCGTCGCTCGCCGAGCGCCTGCCCGACGGCGAGTCGCGCCGCCTCGCCTTCGGCCTCGCCGCCTCGGTGGCGATGGCCGATCGCTC
Source organism: Deltaproteobacteria bacterium (assembly GCA_043782365.1). Taxonomy (GTDB): domain Bacteria; phylum Myxococcota; class Myxococcia; order Myxococcales; family 40CM-4-68-19; genus CAIWCD01. The sequence goes on along the minus strand of JAYWAO010000351.1, from coordinate 3,103 downwards.
GACCCACCCCTCGGAGCTGGCCGTGCTCAAGGCGCTGCAGGGCGTCTTCCAGATCCCCGACGACGACGTAGTGCGCCTCTTCGAGGCCGCCGAGAGCCGCGCCCCGCTGCCGACCGCGCTGCACTGAGCACCAGACAAAATGGCCCAACAGCTCCACTTCTTCATGGCACCCGGGGACGAGCGCGAGCTCTTCCACAAGCTCGAGCACTGGAAGCTCGAGCTCTGGCCCGAGTACGGCGACCCGGACCACGAGCCGCAGCCCGTCAACGCCGCCGCCGCCGACACGCTCGGCGAGGGACCCGGCTTCTACTTCGCCGTCGAGCCGCCCGTGGGCTACCCGATCAAGCGCGGCATGCAGAAGGGCATGTGGAAGGTCGATGAGGTGAAGTCGGCCGTCGTCTACTTCTGCCGCTCGCTGAAGGACGAGGACGGGCAGATCCGCTCGGGCTACTTCTGGGTGGAGCTGGAGACCGCCGGCGACTATTCGGCCAAGGGCGGCAAGCCCGACCTGCTCCGGCGGGTCTTCCAGGACATCTACAACTTCATGAAGGTCCGTTACCGCAAGAGCAAGCCGGTGGGCCACTTCATCGGGACGCACGCGGCCCGCGCTTCTGATGCCGGGACGCTGCTGCGCGAGGCCGGCCGCAAGGGCGAGCTGGTGGTGCCGTTCAAGTAGGGGCGCCGCTGCCCGCTTTTAGTCTGAGCGGGGCTTCGAGGTGGCCGAGGGTGTCGCCGGACTGACCCAAGGCAGGCGCAAGGGGACATATGAAGAGCGACAAGAGCGGCAAGGGCGGCGAGGTGAAGGCTCAGATTGACAAGCTCGTGGGGAAGGCCGCCTACGGCTCGTTCCGCATCTTCGGCAACATGCCGGTGCGCCCCGGCGACGATTGGTACGGACTCACCGCGGCCCGGCAGGACGGCGACGACCTGGTCCTTTCATTCGAGACGCAGGGCAACGATCCGTGGAAGTTCGAGGTTCACGTAGTGAAGCCGCAAGGGCTCGAGGTCGAGCAGGGCAAGCTGACCATCAGGCAGGCCTCGCGGGTCTCGTTCGCGAAGAGCCTCGACGTCGAGCACGCCGGCAAGTCGCTCAAGACCACCTCGGACGGCAAGAAGGACACGCTCCCTTTCGATAACGAGCTGGCGCTCGAGCTTTATTGATTCGCAAATTCCCGCGGAGGACACGATGACGAAGAGGTTCTGTTCCATGGGCGCGCTCGCGCTCTCGCTGGCGCTCGTCGCGGGCGCACAGGCCAAGGCCCCGGCCGCCAAGGCGCGGAGCACCGCCGCCCCCGCCGGCGCCGCGGCCGCTTGCCCCACGTCGGCGCAGGTGAACACCGCGGAGGAGGCGAACCGCGGCTGCATGGGCAGCTTCGTCCCCGCCTCGATGGAGGCCGAGTGGGAGCCCTCGACCGAGGCAGCGTTCCTGGCGCAGAACCGCACCTCGCAAGTGGCCGCGAACGCCAAGTCGGGCAAGTCGTTCCCCGGGCCCACCAAAGCCTCGTGGGTCCCCGGCCCTGGTAACGGCGGCATCCGCTGCCCCAAGTATTACAAGTTCAAGGGCGCCCATCGGCCGTCGAACCTCTTCCGCGTGTACGGTAGCCCGGGCAAGGCACGCCGGGAGGGCGCCTGGTGGACGTTTCAGGACGTGCCCTGGAAGGGTGCGGCGAAGGCGACCTACCAGAAGAAGTACGCCATCTGCAGCGCGTGGAACGACTTCATGGCGCACGTCTCCTGCAAGCTGAAGGCGGGCACCATCGTCGCCGCGGGTCCCGGGCAGAGCGTCGCCAAGCACCAGGAAGCGAAGGGCGCGTGCGGCAACGTCTGCGGCAAGACCGCCACCGACCTGAACGAGAAGTACAAGGCCGACGCCGCCGTTCAGGTGGCAATCTACAACCCGGCCGAGTTCTGCGACTTCGGACCCTGAGCGGTCCCGAGGACGGCGGCGGACGCCCTCCTCACATTGCAACGTCGCCCCCTTCGCCCCTGCCCCTGGGTCTGCGCTAGACTGCGCCCATGTCGGACCCCGCCGCAAAGCTCAAGGTCTCCTTTGCCGAATACCTCGCCGCCGAGGTGAAGAGCGACCGCAAACACCAGTTGGTCGCTGGCGAGGTGTTCGACATGACCGGCGGCTCGTTCACCCACTCGAAGCTCATCCTCGCGGTCGGCGCAGAGCTCCGCGCGCAGTTGAGGGGGCGTCCCTGCAGCGTCTTTGGCTCGGAGACCCGCGTCCGCGCCCACGACCTCGTGACCTACCCCGACTGCGTCGTCGTCTGCGGCGACCCGCAGACCGACCCCGAGGACCCCTACACGCTGCTCAACCCGGTGGTCCTCGTCGAGGTGCTCAGCGAGAGCACCGAGGCGTTCGACCGCGGGCACAAGGCCGAGGAGTACCGCCGCATCCCGTCGCTGCGCGAGTACGTCCTCGTCAGCCAGCACAAAGCGCACCTCGAGTGCTTCCGGCGCACCGAGGCGGGGTGGAGCTTCCACGAGGTGGGCGCCGCGCAGAGGCTACGGCTCGACTCGATCGACTGCGAGCTCGATGTCGAGGCCGTCTACCTCGGTGTGCTCGGGCAGGCGCAGGGCTGAGCGGCCGGACAAGCTGCTGAAGCGCTAGACCAAGCGGTAGGCGAAACGACAGAGCTGGCTCGCGTGGGGCGTCAACCTTGCTGACGGGCGTGGAAATGGATCGCGAGGTGAAGAGATCCACGGCGGATGGCGGGAAGCCGAGGGGCGATTTGGTGGGTGCCATCGTGGAATGCAAGCAGGTGACGTTGGCTACCATCTGGGACACGTCCTACTTGGGCATCGTCCCGGCTCAGCGATCGGTACAGGTGATCCGAGCCGCCGTCGTCGACAAGACCAACGACTTGATCAATGCGATCCTCTCACTGAGGCGATAGGTGGAACGTGGGCAGTTCAAGCAGCACGGCGGCGCCGTCAGCGGGCAGCAGCGCTACAGCTCGGAGACGCGTGAGGCCACCAAGGAACTCCACACGCCGGAGGTCGGCCTGCGCCGCCTCCTCGCCGCGCGGGCGGGCGGCAGCTCTTCGGCCTCGCCAATGAGGGCCAGCAGGCCGCCGTGCAGAAGGCCGCGCCTCCC
>JAYWAO010000350.1:0-12361 GCA_043782365.1 Deltaproteobacteria bacterium | reverse complement strand
TGCACGCGGCGGCGCTCGAGCTCGACGCGCTCTACCAGGACAAGTCGAAGTCCGACGACGAGAAGCGCACGCGCAAGCAGGTGGCGCTCGCCGCGCTCACCAAGTCGCTGGGCGCGCGCAGGCCGATCACCAACGCGACGCTCGCGCAGCACCTGACCTACCGCGCGGGCTCCGGCCCCGGCGGGTTCGAGCGCGTGCTCTCGGTCTGCGACGGGGACTGGGCCTGCTTCTTCGCGAAGCTATCGAAGGTGCGGCCCGGCGACTTTTCCAAGCCGCAGCAGGAGCAGTTCGACGAGGTGCTGCAGCGGCTCGGCCCACCCGCGCGATGAGGAGGACCCCGAGCGCGCTCCCGGAAACGATGCCAGCCGGCCCGCTCCGCTGATCCTCTTCATCTACGGCGAGCCGGCGAGCACCACCGTCGTCGACGGGTGGCGCGGCGGCGCCGGGCTGCTCGACGCTGCGCTCGCCGACGAGGGTTGTCTGGTGCTCAGCCTCGACAGCGCTGCACCCCCGCGCCCAAGGGCCGCGCCTGGCGCAAGAGCGTCCACGGCGAGGTCAACAAGCTCACCGTGCAGGACCAGACCGCGGCGGTGAAGAAGCTGCTCGCGGAGCGGCCTTGGCTGGACGCCGCCCGGGTGGGCGTCTACGGCCACAGCGGCGGCGGCACCAACACGCTCAACCTGCTGTTCCGCTCGCCCGAGACGTTCCAGGTGGGCGCTGCGAGCGCGCCGGTGGCTGATATGCGGTACTATGATACGATCTATCAGGAGCGGTATATGGGCCTGCTCCCGGGCCGCGAGGAGATCTATCGGCTCGCCTCGCCGCTCGCCCACGCCGGGGGGCTGCGGGGCAGGGAGGGGAAGGGATATGCGGTGCACCGGTTCCGGCTGCTGGGGCGGTACTTCCTGACGCACCTGCCTCCGGGAGGGTGGTAGCGCCCGCCCCGGCGCGGCGACCCTGCTGGTCTACCGCTGCAGCGTCAACGCCGGCAGCTCGGTCTGCACCAGGTACTCGAACTCCTGCTTGAACTCCTCCACCGTCATCCCGCAGGTCTTCGCGAGCCTCCCGAGCACCTCGGGCTGCCCGAAGTCGTCCCGCCGCAGCCGGATCATGTACCGCCGCGCGATCGCGTACCGCTCCGAGTGGATGTCCACCAGCCGCACCTTCGTCCGCCCCGTGGTGGGATCGATCATCTTGCTGAACGGCACCGGCACGAAGCGTCCGCCCTGCATCGACACCATCAGGCTGTGCCCGCCCGACACCAGCACCTTCGCCGCGCAGTAACCCAGGTCCCGCGTGTACTCCATGTCCGCCGGCACCGGGTCGGCGCAGCGCAGCTCGTAGCCGATGTTCTTCGAGACGATGGTGCTCTTGATCCCCAGCTGCTTGAGGCGCGCGAGCACCGCCTTCTTCAAGATGTCGCCGATGTCGATCTCGGAGATGCGCACGTGCCCGTGCTCGTCCCTCTCCGCCCCATCGAGCGCCGAGAGGTCGGCCGGGTCGATGTCGAGCACCACGCCCTCGGCGATCACCGCGACGCCGTCCTTGCGCCCCTCGGACTGGCGCTTGGCCACCGCGAGCGCGAGCGTGTCGACCAGCGTCTTCATCCGGATCGGCTTGCCGGTGACCTTGCGGCCGAACTCCTCGGAGATGACCGTCATGGTCGCGCCCGAGGCCTTGCCGATCCCGAGCGCGAGGTGGCCGGCGGTGCGGCCCATCGCCACCACGAAGTACCAGCGGCCGGTGGTGTGGGCGTCGACCATTAGATTTTTGGCGATCTCGACGCCCACCGAGCGGGCCGTCTGGTAACCGAAGGTATCGATCTCGGGCGGCAGGTCGAGGTCGTTGTCGATGGTCTTCGGCACGTGGACGACGCGCAGCCGGCCCTGCGACCTCTCCGCCAGCTTCATCGCGGAGAAGGCGGTGTCGTCGCCGCCGATGGAGATCAGCTTGTCGATGCCCAGCTTGTCGATCGAGGCGAGCGCGGTCTCGAGCGTCGCCGCCTGCTTGGTGGGGTTGGCGCGCGAGGTGCCGAGGATCGAGCCGCCGCGGTAGTGGATGCGGCTGACGCGCTCCATCGTCAGCGGGATCACCTGGTCGGTGACGCCCTTCATGATGTGCTCGTAGCCGTCCTTGATGCCGACCACCTCGACGCCCTCGAGCAGGCTGCGGATGGTCGCCGCCCCGATGACGCTGTTGATGCCCGGGGCGGGTCCGCCGCCGACGAGGATGCCAAGCTTTCCCTGTGCCATGTCGACCTTCTCCTTGGAGCCGTGCTTGCGGGCTTGAGCGACAGATCATAGCAAGAGGTGGGCGGCTTCGCCGCATCGGCAGGGGAGAGCGCACAATGACGACGACTCCGCAGGTTCCGCTGGCGCCAGAAGAGCTTCGCCTCACCCACGCCTGGTGGCGCGCGGCGAACTACCTCTCGGTCGGCCAGATCTACCTCTACGCGAACCCGCTCTTGCGGGTGCCGCTCGTCAAGGAGCACGTCAAGCCGCGCCTGCTCGGGCACTGGGGGACCACCCCGGGCCTCAACTTCCTCTACGTCCACCTGAACCGGATCATCCGGCGCACGGGCCTCGACGTGATCTTCATCGCGGGCCCGGGACACGGCGGCCCGGCGCTGGTGGCGAGCAACTACCTCGACGGCACGTACACCGACTTCTACCCGGCCATCACCCAGGACACGGAGGGGATGCAGAAGCTGTTCAAGCAGTTCTCCTTTCCGGGCGGCATCCCCAGCCACGTCGCGCCTGAGACGCCGGGCTCCATCCACGAGGGGGGCGAGCTGGGCTATGCGCTCTCGCACGCCTATGGCGCGGCGTTCGACAACCCGGGGCTCTTGGTGGCGGCGGTGATCGGCGACGGCGAGGCCGAGACGGGCCCGCTGGCGGCCGCCTGGCACTCGAACAAGTTCTTGAACCCCGCGAAGGACGGCGCGGTGCTGCCGATCCTCCACCTCAACGGCTACAAGATCGCCAACCCCACCGTGCTCGCGCGCATCCCCAAGCACGAGCTCACCTCGCTCCTGGAGGGGTACGGCCACCGGGTGGTCTACGTCGAGGGAGACGACCCGGCGGTGATGCACCAGCTGATGGCGGCGGCGCTCGACGAGTGCACCGCCGAGATCCAGCAGCTCCAGGCACAGGCGCGCGCCGGCAAGCTCGCGAGCCGGGCGCGCTGGCCGATGATCGTCCTGCGCTCGCCCAAGGGCTGGACCGGTCCGAAGGTGGTCGACGGGCACCAGGCCGAGGGCTCCTGGCGCTCGCACCAGGTCCCGTTCTCCGAGGTGGGCAAGAACCCCGAGCACCTCGCGCTGCTCGAGCACTGGCTGAAGAGCTACCGGGCCGAGGAGCTGTTCGACGCGAGCGGGCGCATCCTCCCCGAGATCCAGGCGCTCGCGCCCGAGGGCAACAAGCGGATGGGCGCGGTCCCGCACGCCAACGGAGGCCTGCTGCGGCGCCCGCTGAAGCTGCCGGACTTCAGGAGCTACCAGGTGAAGTTCGACGCGCCCGCCACGCTGGAGGCCGAGTCCACCCGCGTGATGGGCAAGTTCCTCCGCGACGTGATGAAGCAGAACCTGGCGACCTTCCGGGTGATGGGCCCCGACGAGACCGCCTCCAACCGGCTGGGCGACGTGCTCGAGGTGACGCCCCGCACCTGGGAGGCCGAGCTGCTCCCCTCGGACGCGGACGGCGGCCACCTCGGCCTGGACGGCCGGGTGATGGAGATCCTCTCCGAGCACACCTGCCTGGGCTGGCTGGAGGGCTACCTGCTCACCGGTCGCCACGGCTTCTTCAACACCTATGAAGCCTTCGCGCACGTGATCGACTCGATGTTCAACCAGCACGCGAAGTGGCTGCACACCACCAAGAACGACATCCCCTGGCGGGCGCCGATCTCGAGCTGCAACATCCTGCTCTCCAGCCACGTCTGGCGGCAGGACCACAACGGCTTCTCGCACCAGGACCCGGGCTTCATCGACCACGTCATCAACAAGAAGTCCGACGTGGTGCGGGTCTACCTGCCGCCCGACGCCAACACGCTCCTCTCGGTCACCGACCACTGCCTGCGCAGCCGCAACTACGTCAACGTCATCGTCGCCGGCAAGCAGCCCGCGCTGCAATATCTGACGATGGACGAGGCGATCAAGCACTGCACCGCGGGCCTGGGGATCTGGGAGTGGGCGAGCAACGACAAGGGCGGCGAGCCCGACGTGGTGATGGCCTGCGCCGGCGACGTCCCCACGCTGGAGACGCTGGCGGCGGTGAAGATCCTCCGCGGCTTCTTCCCCGAGCTGAAAGTGCGCGTCGTCAACGTCGTCGATCTAATGGCCCTCAACACGCCCGAGGAGCACCCGCACGGGCTCAAGGACACCGAGTTCGACACCCTGTTCACCAAGGACCGGCCGGTGATCTTCGCCTATCACGGGTATCCCTGGCTGATTCACCGGCTGACCTATCGCCGGACCAACCACGTGAACATCCACGTGCGCGGGTACAAGGAGGAGGGCACCACCACCACGCCGTTCGACATGGTGGTGCTCAATGATCTGGACCGGTATCACCTGGTCGCGGACGTGATCGCCCGCGTGCCCGCGCTGGGCGAGCGGGCGGCCTATGCGCGGCAGTGGGTGCGCGACCGGCTGATCGACCACAAAGCGTATATCCGCGAGCACGGCATCGACCAGCCCGAGGTGCGCGACTGGAAGTGGTGAGGCGGGCGGGCCCTGCCTACCGCGAGGCCCGCTCGCTGCGCCTGGCGATGACGACGAGGCGCTGCTGGAGTCGGGTGGCCGTGCTCAAGGTGCACATTCGGATCGGACGGGCACCCGCCGTTCGAGCAGTGATCTGGGACGCGGGCCTGCGGCCCTGCTAGACCGCGCGATGAAGTTCGTCGAGGACCTGGTCAACATCGCGACGCTTGGGAGCAGCCCGATCGGCGATTGCGGCCCTGGCGCGCACCTTGAAGATCCGGAGACGACCTCCCGTTTTTCACGGTGCGGCGAGCGTGCGCTGCGCGAGCTCCAGCCGCCGCTCGTCCATCGCCCGCGCGAGCGCCGCCAGCTCCGGCTGGTGCGCCGCCAGCTTGCGCAGCCGCTGCTCCTCCTCGTGGACGAACCGCTGCGCTGCCTCGTCTCCAGAGGCGAGCAGCAGCGGGCCGAGGAACAGCTCCAGCTCGTCGGCCGTGCGCCCGTAGGCCGGGTCGGGGCCTTCGCGGCGGGTGAAAGCGAGCAACAAGTGTAGTCGCCGATCCTCGTCGATCACCCGCTCCGCCTCGAGGTGGAAGCCCGCCTTCCGCGCCGCCAGCCGCACCTCGCGGCCGTGCCGGTTGGGCTGGACGACCACGCGCCGCGCGCCCGCTTGCGCCGCCTCGGCGAGGAGCGCACCGGCGAGGTCTCCGCCCACTCCGGCGACGACGACCACCTCGGCGCTGCGAAGCGCCGAGAGCCCGCGCGCGCGCAAGAGTAATACTCTACCCGACAGCCCCGCCTCCACGAGGCTGCGCCGCGCCTGCAGGAGCGGCGGCCCGCGCAGCTCCACCGCCACCGCACGCTGCGCGACGCCGCGCAGGGCCGCCGCCAGCGCCAGCAGCGCGTGGTCGCAGCAGACGTCGGCGAGCAGGGCGCACGGGCCGGCAGCGTCGAGCGCGGCCTGCAGCCGGAGGGAGAGCGGAGGCATCCGGGCAATCAACCACACAAGGCGCGGTGGCGCAGTTTCCGCGAGGCGTGCGTTTGACCGGCGCGCCCCACCCCGCGATGCTCCTCGCTCGCCCCCAACCCCAGGAGGCCCGCATGTGTCGCAGCATCCGCGTGCTCTACAACTTCGCGCCGCCCACCACGCAAGACGAGATCCGCGCGGCCGCGCTGCAGTACGTGCGCAAGGTGAGCGGCCTGCCCAAGCCATCGGCGGCCGATCTCGCGGCGTTCGAGGGCGCGGTCGAGGAGGTGACGCGCGTGACGGCGCGGCTGCTCGGCACGCTCACCGCCAAGGCCGCGGTGCGCACGCGCGAGCAGGAGAAGGAGAAGGCGAAGGCGCGCTGGGCGGCGCGCGAGCTGCGGGGCCGGTGACCCCGCGCCTGCGTCGGCGCCTACGACGGCAGCGGGATGAACTTGTGCCGCTTCGGCGAGGACAGATACGCGGCGATCCGCGGCCGCGCGGCGATGCGCGCCTCGAACGCCGCCAGCGCCGGGTACCGGTCGGTGGCCGCGCCGAACCTGTTGTCGCGGATCCCCTCGAGGAGCACGAAGACCGCGAGGTCGGCCACGGTGACCTTGTCGCCGACGAAGAACCCGTTGCCGCCTTGGTTCTGCCGCAGCAGCGGGTCGAGGTAGCCGAGCCAGCGGGGCAGCGTGCTCTCGAGCAGCTCCTTGCGCAGGGCCGCGCGGCCCCCTTCGGGCGTGGTGACCAGCTTGCGCGTCTCCAAGCGGATGTCGTCGTAGGCGCCGAGCAGCTGATCGACCAGCGCGTGCTCGCGCTCGGTCGCGCCGTAGAGCCCGTGGGTCCGCGCGAGGTGCAGCGCGATCGCCTGGCTCTGCGCGAGGCGCAGGCCGTCCTCCTCCCAGACGGGCGCGGCGCCGAACGGGAGCAGCCCGCTCGCCTTGAGCGCGGTGAAGTCGGTGGGCCGGCCGTCCACGGGCGGGGTGTCCTTGCCGATCGGGTGCTCCTGCCAGGCGACGCCGGCCTCGGAGAGGACGAAGCGGATGAGCTCGGCGCGACCGCGGGCGGCGAAGTAGATCAGGGTTGGAGTGGTCATCCGCCGACCATAGCAGCCTGCGTTCCGCGCGCTACTGCACCAGCATCGCCTTCGGCGCGAAGTACTTGATCAGCGTCACCACCGCCACCGTGCGGGCCTCCTCCTTGGCCACGCCGTCGAAGCGGGCGAGGAAGAGGAAGTCGCGCTGCGTCTGGAGGAACGGGTCGGCCTCGGGCATGCGGCCGAGCACGGCGCGGCCGGTGGGGCGCGCGGCGTTGTTGTGGTTGTCGGTGACGTCCTTCTTGGAGTTCTCGTACTGGTAGCCGCGGTACGTCCCGCGCGAGACGCTCAGCGTGCGCTCGTTGTAGTTGTGCACGGACTGGAACGCGCTCTCGTCGAGCACCAGCGTCACGCCCGGCGTCGCGGGGGCCTTCTCGTCGGGCATCTTGGTCTCGCGGACCTGCGCGCGCAACAGGATGAGGCGGCCCTTGTAGACCGCGGGCTGCTGCATCGCCGCAGAGAGCGAGAAGAGCGGCACACGGTTGTCCTGCAGCTGCACGAGGTCTCCGTCGGTGTCGCCGCCGCGGTTGGCGATCAGCTGCGCGAGGGCGGACGGCGCGTCCGGGCGGGCGCTGAGCTCGGCGGCCCAGTTGTTCACCACTTGCTCGAGCTCGACGAACTTCGCGCCGCGGGCGAACTTGCCCTTCTCGATGCACGCGCGCAGCGCCTGCCAACCCTCCTCCGGGTTGTCCTTGCGGATGGAGCGGGCAGACTGCTCGCAGTCGCGGGCGCCGTCCTGCATCGCCACCCAGGCCGTGGCGTCGAACGCGCGGCGGGCCTGCGCTTGCTGCGCGGGCTGCGAGAGCGCCACCTTGGTCGGCTCGAGCGGGTCGGGGTGCGTCTCGGCGCAGCCGGCGGCGAGCGCGACGCAGGGCGCGACGAGCGAGAAGAGCGGAGCGATGGGGAGGCGAGAGCGGCGGGTGCGAGTCTGCATGGGCTTGGGTCCGGTCGCCGCGAGGGCGTGGAGGAGAAGGCTAGAAGTAGAGGGTCTGGAAGGAGGCGTCGGTGGCCTTCTTCTTGTGGTCGGGCTCGCGCTTGGGCGCCGGTGCGGGCGCCTGGAAGTCGCGCAGCACCGAGCAGGTCTCCGCGCAGCCGCTGCGCTGCACGCAAGCCGAGAGCTCCGCGCTCGGGAGGTTGGATTGGAGCTGCGACAGGCAAGCCGGCCCGGCGACCCCGCACCGCGCGGCAGCGAGGCAGCGGCAGCAGCGCACCGAGACCACCGCCTGCGTGCGGGTCTTGGCGAGCGCGCCCTGAAGCGCGTTGGCGCAGTCGCGCGAGGCGGTGGACCAGCGGCCCGCCTCGTCCTGCAGCGCGGCGGCGCCGCCGAGCCCGCAGCTGCCCACGGCGCTCTCTGCGAGGTCGGTCTCGCACTGCTTGAGGAGCGCCGGATCCGGCTTCAGCTCGCCCGGCGCGGTGGCCGCGTTGGCGCAGCCCGCTGCCAGCTTCGCCGCGCGCCGCTGGTTGTCGAAGGTGACGCTCTCCCCGCTCACCGCCGGCGCCTGGAACTCGAAGCTGCAGGCCTCGTCGCGCAGCAGCTTCTCGGTGGTGCAGGCGTTGTGCGTGGGCGAAGTGTCGGGGACGAAGGCCGGCGGCGCGCGCGGAAGGTCCGGGGCGGTGTTGGCTTGCGGCGGGGGCTTGGGAAGCTCGATCTGCTGCGCCATCGCCGCGACCGACGCGAGCGGCAGCAGCAGGGCGATGAGTACGCGCGAGCGCTTCGTCATGGGTCTCCCCCTCAGGGCGCCCGAGGCACCCTGTGTAGATTAGCAGGCGTACCCGCCTGTCGCGAAACCCTGGCGGAGCGGCGTGCTGCCGCAGAGTAGGGGTAGGTCAGGGTGCGAGGCCCCGGGCCTCGTCGAGCGCGGCCGCGAGCGCCTCCACGTCGTCGGCGCCCGAGTAGACCGAGAAGCTCGCGCGGGCCGTCCCGAGCACGCCCAGCCTGCGCAGGAGCGGCTGCGCGCAGTGGGTGCCGGCTCGCACGCAGAGGCCCCGCTCGTCGAGGAAGGCGGCGAGGTCGTGCGGGTGGACCCCGCGCAGGTTGAACGAGACCACCCCGCCCCGCGCATCGGCGGAGAGCGGCCCGTACTGCACGAGGCCCTCCACGTCGGCGAGGCGGCGCAGCGCCAGCGCGGTCAGCTCACGCTCGTGCGCCCGCAGGCGCGCCATCCCGAGCGCCAGCAGGTAGTCGCAGGCGGCGCCCAGGCCCACCGCCTCGGCCACCGCGGGCGTGCCCGCCTCCAGCCGGCCGGGGCCTTCCTTGTAGGTGGCGCCTTCGAGCGTCACCTCGCGCACCATCCCGCCGCCGAGCAGGAGCGGCTCCATCGCCGCCAGCAGCGCAGGCCTTCCCCAGAGCGCGCCGATGCCCGTGGGGCCGAGCATCTTGTGGCCTGAGAAGGCGAGGAAGTCGGCGCCCAGCGTGGCCACGTCCACCGGCAGGTGCGGCACGCTCTGCGCGCCGTCCACTACGACCACCGCGCCGACGGCGTGGGCCCGCCGCGCGACCTCGGCCACGGGCACCAGCGTACCGATCGCGTTCGACACCTGCGTCAGCGCGACCAGCTTCGTGCGCGGGGTGATCACCGCCTCGACCGCCGCGAGGTCGAGCGCGCCCTCGCCGGTGAGCGGGAGCGCGCGCAGCGTGGCCCCGGTGCGCCTCGCCGCCCGCTGCCAGGGGAGCAGGTTCGAATGGTGCTCCAGCTCGGTGACGACGATCTCGTCACCGGGCCGCAGCCGCGGCTCTGCCCAGCCCTGCGCCACCAGGTTGAGCGACTCGGTGGCGCCGCGGGTGAAGACCAGCTCCTCGGGTTGCGCACCGATCAGCCGCGCGACCGCCGCCCTGCCCTGCTCGAGCGCGAGCGTGGACTCCTCGGCGAGCCGGTGCACGGCGCGATGCGGGTTGCCGTTCGAGCGGAGGTAGTACGCGTCCATCGCCTCCAGCACCTTGCTTGGCTTCTGCGAGGTGGCCGCGCTGTCGAGGTAGACGAGCCGCCGCCCCTCGACCGTGCGCGAGAGGATGGGAAAATCGCCGCGCGGCGCCAGCGGGCCCGGCCCGCTCACTTCACGCCACCGGCGCGGGCCTTCAGCCCCTCGTGGAGCGCGGTCAGCACGAGCCGGGCGCAGGCCACCCGCGCAGGCCGGAGCGGCGCCCCGAGCAGCGCCAGCAGCCGCTCCTTGTCGAACGCGCCGGCCTCGGCGACGGGCATCCCGTGCAGCGCGGTGGTGAGCAGCGAGGCGGCGGCGGTGGCTACCATGCAAGCGTCGCCGCGGAAGCGCGCGGCGACGATCGTCTCGCCCGCGATCTTCAGCTCCAGCCGCAGCCGGTCTCCGCAGAGCGGGTTGAGCTCCTCGCGCGAGACATCGGGTGCCTCCAGCGCGCCCTGGTTGCGCGGCCGCTTCCAGTGCTCGGCGATCAGCTCTCCGTAGAGGGCGAGGGCCTTGGACCTTCCCACGGGCGGCTTCGCGACGTCGTCGCTCATCTACCCGGCTCGCCGGGGTGAGCCGTTCACCCCGGCGAGCCGGGCGGCGTCGAGCTCGACGATCCCGCGCGCCGTCGCCAGCAGCGGCCACGCGCCCCCAGCGAGCGGACCCACTTCGAGGTGGCTCCCGGCCACCGCGCGGGCGAGCCGGCGGCCCGCAAGCTCCTCGTGCAGGTCGCCGGGCTCCATCTCCAGCACGTGCACCGGCGCGCGCCCGGGCCGGGCGAGCGCTGAGCAGCCGGCCAGGTCGAGCACGGCGCCCTTTGCAAGTGTAATACTCCCGCTCGCGTCACGGACGTCCTGCGCCAGCACCATCCCCGGCGCGGCGGGCTCCCCGGGCGCGAGAGAGCGGGCCCTCACCTGGCCGCCCCGCGCAGGCTCTGCGCCGCCTTGCCGGCGCGCACCGCGACGATCTCTGCCAGCACCGAGAGGGCGATCTCCGCCGCCGAGCGGGCGCCGAGGTCGAGGCCGATCGGGTTGTGCACCTTGGCCAGCTCTTCCTCGGTGTAGCCGCGCTCCCGCAGCGCCTGCAGCACCGCCTCGCCGCGCCGCCGGTTGCCGAGCATGCCCACGTAGCCCGCGCCGGCGCGCAGCGCGTGGGCGAGCACCGGGACCTCCACCTTGTAGTCGTGGATGGTGATCACCACCGCCGCGGCCGGGCCGAGGGGCGTCGCCGCGATCAGCTCGGAGGCGATGCCCACCTTGATCTCCTCCACTCCGGGGAACCGGTCCTGGTTGGCGAACCGGGGCCGCGGGTCGATCACCGTGGTGCGGTACCCGAGCGCCTTCGCCATCGGCACGAAGGGCATCGCCACCGCGCCAGCGCCGATCAGCACCAGGTGCGGCCGCGGCAGGTGCACCTCGAAGAAGGCCTCCGGGGCGGCCTCGCCGTCGCCCAGCCTCTCGAGGTTGGAGCCGCCCCGCGCGAGCAGCGCCAGGGCCCGGGTGAGGGCCGCTCGATCGAGCGCGGCGTCGCCCAGGCTGCCCGCGGCCTCGCCGCCGGCGTAGACCACCAGCGCCCGCGCGGGCGCGTCGAGCAGCCGCACCAGCACCGCGCCGTGGCCCGCGCGCAGGCTCGCGTCGATGGCCCGGTACTGCTCTACCAGCGCCGACGACCCGAGCGTGAGCGGCTCCACCAGGAGCTCCACCGAGCCGCCGCAGGACAGGCCCATTTCCCAGGCGTCCTCGTCGCCGAGCGACATCTTGATGCGGCGCGCGCCGTCTTCGCGCAGCACCTGCTCCGACTCGGCGATCACCCGCGCGTCGACGCAGCCGCCGATGGTGACCGAGCCGAGCACGCGGCCGCCCTCGCCGACCCACATCTTCGCGCCCTCTTTCTTGGGCGTGGTCCCCTTGGTGGCGACCAGCGTGGCCATGGCGACGCGGCGCTCGGTGGCGCGGAGCGATTCGAGGTGCGGGAAGAGATCGTCCATGACGTCCTCCGAAGAGCAGCAGCGTGACGAGCGGCAGCTTAACTCATGCGCGTGAGCGCGAACGCCGCCCAGCAGGGCAGCAGGGCGCCCGCCACCTCGCTGAGCTGCGCGTGCGAGGAGCGGGTGCGGTGCGGGTGGTGGAAGTTTCAGAGGGGTCGGCGGAAGAGCAGGCGGTCGAGCAGGACGCCGGCGGCGAGGCCGATCCAGAAGGCAGGCCCGGTGAGCAGCCTGACGATCATGCCCTTGTAGCTGGCCGAGACCGGGCCGACCTTGACCGACATGGTCCCGATGAACGTCTTCTCGTCGAGCTGCCCGGTGATCGCTGCGCCGGGCAGGCAGCGGGCCACCTTGTTGGGGTCGATGAGGAACGCCCAGACCAGCGCGGGCGGAGCCTTGACGGTGAACTTCTTGGTGATCTCGAGGACCATTGGATCTCTTTCAAGCGCTGAGGGGCGGGACGAGGCGTTCGAGCGAGGCGAGGTCGTGCGCGGGCGCGAGGTGATCGACGTACGGGAGCGCCGCCGCCATCGCCCGCGCGGTCGGCTCGAAGCAGGAACGCCAGGGTCAACGGCGCGGTGCGTAGCCCGGCAGGCGCGCTGCTAGAGCGCCGAACGGTTTGACTCCCGTCGCCAGACCGGCGGCTCGAGACCCTGTCTCGACCCGGGTGGGGAGGGGCAAGCAGATCTAGGAGCGACG
>JAYWAO010000349.1:0-4500 GCA_043782365.1 Deltaproteobacteria bacterium | reverse complement strand
ACGTGGCGGTCTGGCTGGTGGCGGGCGAACGACGGCGACTCGAGCCAGTGGAGAGGGAGCTGCGCAAGGGGCCGCTGTTCGTGTCTTCAATGGCGCTCCTCGAGCTGCAGCAGTCGTATGAGTTCGGCCGGCTCCGTGCGCCCGTCGGGAAGATGCTCGACATCCTCTTCGAGGATCACGGCGTCGAACAAGCCCCGGGAGATCTGCGAGAGGTCGGTCTTCGTGCACGCGCCCTCAGCTGGACGCGCGACCCATTCGACCGCCTCATCGTGGCCCACGCGCTCGCTCACGGCAGCGCGCTGCTGACGGCCGACGAGACGATCCTCGCGCACTGCCCCGCGGCGCGGTGGGGTTAGAGTCCTCCGATGCCCGCCCTCGCCAGCCCCGACTGGGTGCGCGACGCCGCCCTCCGCACCTGGGATGAGGCCCGCCTCTTCGCGCAGACCGCCCTGCGCTTCACCACCCGCCCGGGCCGCTTCGCGCGCGAGTGGGCGAGCGGCGGGCAGCCCGCGCTCAATCCGCTGGCGATGCTGGCCACCGCGGCGGGACTGCTGGGCAGCGCGAACAGCCTGCTCGGCCGCCTCATCGGCCTGGGCAGCGGGGCGGACTCCCTGGTGGGCGACGTGCTCGCGGCCGGCGCGCCGTTCCTCCACTACGCGCTGCTCGGCCTCGGCTGCCACCTCGTGCTGCGCCTCTTCGGCTCGCAGCGCCACCTGCGCGACTCGGTGGCGCTGGCCCTCTTCGCCGGGGCGGGCCCGGCGGCGCTGGTCAACCTCCTGATCGACGCGTTCGGCGCGCTGCTCTACCTGCAGGCCGGGCGCCCGCCGCTGCTGCGCGGCGGCCTCTTCGCGACGCTGCACGGGCCGCTGCGCGATCTGCTGGTGCGCTTTTCGGCAGCCGGCTTCGTCACCTTCCTGGTGACCTTCGGCCTGGCGCTGGCCGCGCTCCACCAGCGCAAGGCGGCGACCGCCCTCGCGCTCCTGGTCACGCTGGTGGCCGCCGGCGTGCTCTTCGGCCTCCTGCCCCCGCTGCCGTTCGGGACGCGCCTGATCATCTGGCTGCGCCCGCTCCACTTCGCGCTCTGGGTCGATTAGAGTATTACGCGCTGCGCGCGATCGGCCCGGTCTTCGCCTTCGCCGCCCGCAGATAGTCCGCCGGCGCCAGCACCAGCTGCGTCCCGCGCACGCCGGCCGAGAGCGCGACCACGTCGAACAGCTCGATCGTCTCATCGACGTACACCGGGTACTCCTTCTTGCACCCGAGCGCCGTCACGCCGCCGCGGATGTACCCCGTGAGCGGCTGCACTTCCTTGAGCGCCACCGTGTCGATGCTCTTGTCGCCCGAGGCGCGCGCGAGCGCCTTCAGATCCAGCTCCGAGTCGGCGGGCACCACCGCGAGGCAGACGCCGTGCTTGTCCCCGCGGCACACCAGGGTCTTGAAGACCTGCTCCGGCGGCAGGCCCACCTTGCGGGCCACGGCGGGGGCGGAGAGGTCGTCCTCATCGACCTGGTAGTCGCGCAGCTCGTACCGGATGCCGAGCGAATCGAGGATGCGGGCGGCGTTGGTCTTCACGGGCGGCACGCTAGCGCGGGGTGCGGGCGTGGCCAAGAACGACGACCCAAGGAGGTCGGCGGAAGGCGGAGCTGCGAGTGGCGCGGTCGCCCGCTAGAAGCAAGAGTCCTCCGCGTCCTCCGCGTCGAAGTCCTGAGCGGACACCTCGTGACGGCTTTCCCCCGAAGCGCCGCGCGCCCCGCCGGTCTCCCAGCGAGGCGCGTGTAATACACTTCTTCCGTGCGCTAGACGCTCGCCCCCCAGAACGGCTTGTCGCTCTTCGCCGCGCCCCCCGCGCCGTCGAAGGCGGCCTTCGCCTCGGCCAGCTCGCGCTGCCGCGCCTGGCACATCGCCAGCAGCGTCGCCACCGGCGTGCCCGCCGCACGCAGCGCCGCGACCAGCTCGGTGAGGCCCGAGCGCAGCAGCTTCTGCAGCGCCCCCGCCTGCGCCGCCGCCGGAGAGGTGGCCAGCAGCGCGAGCAGGTCACGCCGCGCCTTCTCCAGCGCGGCCGCGTCGGGGAGGCGCCCGGCCGCCAGCTCGCTGCGGACGGCGTCGAGCGCCTTGGTGACGGGCTCGAGCGCCGCCTGCAGCGCGGCGCGGTCTGCGTCGCTCACTGAGCCGGGGCCGCCGTCGCGCGGGGGCATCGGTGGCGCGAACGAAGGAGGAGGCGGCGGCGGCGGCGGCGGCGGCGGGCGACCGAACGCTCCCGTCGACGGCCTGGCCCTCTTCTTCGACTCGTGCACCTTCGGGGCCGGAGCAGGCCGCGCCGCGGGGGCCGACGGAGCGGCCGCTAGCGGGGCGCGACCACCAGCGGCAGCCGCAGCTCGGTGGCGCCGTCGTCGAACATCGGCAGCCGCTCGGACCAGCTGATCACCACCTCGGCCTTCTCGCCGGGCGGCAGGTTGCCGACGCTGACAGTAAACACGTCGCCCCGCTCCTGCTCGAGCAGCGCCGCGCGCTTGCCCTGCTGGAGCGCCACCGCGTAGTCGCGCCGCGCCTGCCCGCGCTCGCGCACCTGGCCGACCACCGTGCGCCCTGCCACCTTCAGCTCGAACCGCCGCACCGCCGCGCCGCCCGGGAGCGGGAAGATGTACTCGGCCTCCAGCGGCTCCCCGCTGGTGTTCTGGAAGGTCTGCGAGAGGGTGCAGTCGGCCACCGCGCCGGCCACCTTGGCCTCGATGTCCACGCTCGCCAGCGGCAGCGAGATGCGCCCTTGGGGCCCGAGCAGCTCGAGCAGGCCCAGCCCGCGGGCGCGCGGCTCGTTGTTGGTGGACGCGGGGATACGGACGCTCTCGGCGATGGCAGGTGCGGTCATGACTTCACTTCCCTCCTGCGCCGCGGTGGGCGCTCGACTGTTCGGCTCGTGCCAATGCGGCGAGGGCCGCACGGACCTTCTCTTCGACTGCGCGCAAGACGGCTTCGGTCGCTGCTGTATTACTCTTCGGATCGGCGCCGCACGCCGCCAGCCAGCCCGGCTCGGCGGTGAGCTTGAGGCCTGGCGCGAGCGACACCTCGTGCACGGTGCGGAACGCAGCGGCGGGCAGTTCGATCTGCGCAGTGCCGGCTGCTGCAGCCGCCTCGGCTGCGAGCGCCTCGGCGAGCGAGAGCAGGTCCTGCTCGCTGCGCCCGTAGAGCCGCTGCTGCACTTCGGAGAGGCTCAGGCCCTGCGCCTGCAGCGCCTTGATGGCGACGAGCTGCACCAGGTGCCGGCGTCCGTAGCGCGCCTCGCGGCCCTCATACCCGGGCCGGTCGAGCAGGCCGAGCGTCGTGTAGTAGCGGACCGTGCGCGCGTCGGGCGCTGCCGAGACCCGGGCGTCGGGCTGCGCGCCGAGCAGGCCGTGGCGCTGCAGGAGCTGCTGCGCCTCGCTGGCGAGCTCGCCGAGCGTGAGGCTGGTGGCGGCGGTGTTGAACATGACAGCAATATAGACAGATGCTGTTATGCTGTCAAGAAGACAGCCCACGGGGGCGAATTCCACTGGCGCGTGGAGTGGTTGTCCAGCAAGGTCTGCCCTCGCGAGGTGCGAAGGCGATGTCCGAGAAGCGCGCGTTGCTGTCACTCCAAGGCTGGCCCCTCCTCACCGTGCTGGCCATCGCCGCCGCCGCTTGCAGGCCCAGCCTGCCGCCCCCCGAGCCCGTCGATGCGAGGCCCGTGGCGCCGGCGCTGCCCGCTGCCCTGCCCGCGAACGCCAGCCCCGCGCAGGTGGCGGCGGCGGCGCGCCTCACCCTGCGCCCCGCGCTCGAGCCCGGCGCGCCGCGGCCGCGGCCCGACCTGCGTGTCGACCTCGCCTCCGCCGACTTCTTCGGATTCACGCCCGCCGGGCCGGTCGCGCCGTTGCTGCAGCGCCTCGGCCAGCCGCTGGAGAAGCGGCTCGGCACGGGGCCCAATCTGGAGGTGTGGCGCTGGCCTGCGCTGGGGGTGGAGGTGACGGTGGCCAACGGCAACGTCGCGGTGCGCATGGGCCTCGCCGCCCGGGCCGACACGGACGCCGGCCTCGGCCTCTTTCCGGGCTCGGTGCTGGTCGGCGAAGAGCCGCTGCTCACGCTCGCGCCGCGCCTGTCAATCCAAGAGGTGGTGAAGGCGCTCGGCGTCAAGGAGGCGCGCGTGCACGCCGACGCGGCCATCCTCGAGGCCGGCTGGGCCCACGGCCAGAAGGCCCTCTTCCTCGTGTTCGACTCCGAGACGCTCCTGCTCGAATCGCTGCAGCTCGAGCCGTTCGACGCGCCGCTTTGGGAGGAGTTCAAGCCCGCGAACCAGGTCGGCGTCGTCTGGGACCGGCCGGCCAAGGTCGCGGCCCCGACGCTGCCCTAGCAGGCCGCTGAAAAAGCGGCCCGTGCCCAGCAGCATCACCAGCGGGCCGCCGTTGACGAGGCCGTGCCCGTAGAGCGTCACCGCGCCGGTGAGCACCGAGATGATCGAGAAGGAGAGGGCGAAGTTGTGGAACCCGCCCA